>JAQXWO010000029.1 GCA_029225485.1 Lachnospiraceae bacterium | reverse complement strand
TTTGCCCATTACTTTTGCCCATTTTTGGGAAAAAGTCTGGACAGGAAGCCGGTGTGAGTTAAGGGACAGGATTCATACCGGCTTTATTAATCTATCAAAACAACAGCTGAAAAGAAAGGAGACCATTATGGGAGAAAAAAGAAATCTGAAAAAACAAAGTCTTGAGAAACTCCAGCAAGATCTGGAGCAGACAGAACATCAGATCAAGGTGGAAGAATGCAGGCTGAATGCAAAACAGCAGATGAAGGTAGCAAAGCGGAAAGCAAGAACCCACAGCCTGATATATGGATATAAAAGTGTAGACTTATGTAAAAAGGTATTGTATAATTTGAAACAGTGATGCAGCTGGCCGATGTATGCAGATGATGCACCGGAAGCGGCAGGATTTTATGAGAGAGGTGAAAACATGAGGAAATAATCGACTTCTGAGACGTGAGTAGATCGACACAGTATGGTACTGTTTATTCATGTTGTCAAAAGTGGATTATGTCTTCATGGCCTCTCTTTTTTGATGCGCAGATTTGTTGATGTTCAGAGCCGGAAAAATTGTGCAAAACAGGTGTAAAATGTGCAGCATTTTGGAGGTCGATTCTGAACAGTAGGCAGGCTGCTGAGTCATGGGGACAGGTTCCGCGGAATAAACAGGCAGGAAAATGCGGAAAGCGGGGGATTGTTTATGGCACAGATTCGGGTGGCGAATCTTACCTTCGGTTATGAAGGAGGCTATGATTCTATATTTGAAAATGTTTCTTTTTCTGTTGATACGGACTGGAAGCTCGGTTTTATCGGCAGAAACGGAAAGGGAAAGACTACTTTTTTGAATCTTCTGTTGGGAAAATATGAATATCAGGGTGTGATCAGCACATCCACGGTATTTGATTATTTTCCTTATCAGATCACAGAAGTGCAGATGGCAGAATGCTGCGGCGATTTTCTGGAGGAGCTCCGACCGGGGTGTGAGCTGTGGAGGGTGATCTGTGAGCTGGAACAGCTGCATCTGGAGGCGGATGTGCTGTACCGTCCCTTTGGGACCCTGAGTCATGGGGAGAGGACCAAGGTGATGCTGGCGGTTCTGTTTTCCGGGGAGAACCGCTTTCTTCTGATCGATGAGCCGACGAACCATCTCGACCAGGCGTCAAGGGAAATCGTGAAATCTTATCTGAGTCGGAAAAAGGGATTTATTCTGGTGTCCCATGACCGTGATCTGCTGGATGCGTGTATTGACCATGTGCTGGTGCTGAACCGCCATTCGATTGAGGTGCAGAGCGGCAATTTTTCCTCCTGGTGGGAGAATAAGGAGCGCATGGATCATTTTCACGAGATGGAAAATGAGAAGCACAGAAAAGAGATCCAGAAGCTGCAGAAGGCAGCGGACAGGACAAGAAACTGGGCGGATCAGAATGAGAGGACGAAGATCGGCTTTGATCCGGCGAAAGAGCATGACAGGTGTATTTCCACCAGAGCCTACATTGGCGCAAAGACAAAGAAAATGCAGAGCCGGGTCAGGCAGCTGGAGACAAGGATCTCAGATGAGATCGAGCAGAAGGAGGGGCTGCTGCAGGATATTGAGCGGCCGGTGGATCTGAAACTGATGCCTCTCAGTCATCACAAAGAAGTACTGATCCGAGCAAAGGATTACAGCCTGGCGTACCCCTCAGCAGACGTCAAAAATGCCGCGGCTGGAAGTGGGCAGGGGCTCCATGAGGTACTTCGGGATTTTCACTTTGAGCTTCGGCAGGGAGAACGGGTATTTCTTCAGGGAGAAAACGGATGTGGGAAATCCAGTTTTATCAAGGCGGTTCTGGCACATACTAAGGAATATGGAGGGGAGAACCGGCTGGATTCTGGTTCCGGCGGACAAACAGTTGTCAGCGGGAATGGCAGTCCGGCGGCCATGCTTGAGCAGGGGGCGCTGACCACAGCCAGTGGATTGATTATTTCTTATGTGAATCAGGATACATCCGGACTGCGGGGAGATTTGAAAGAGTTCTGCAGAAAAAGAAACCTGGAGGAAAGTCTGCTCAAGGCGATTCTGCGTCAGCTGGATATGGACCGGGTACAGTTTGACAAGGGCATGGAAACATATTCGGAAGGTCAGAAGAAAAAGGTATTGATCGCTGCCAGTCTGCTGACGCAGGCTCACCTGTATATCTGGGATGAGCCGCTGAATTATATAGACGTGTTTTCCAGAATGCAGATCGAGGATCTGATTCTGCATTACCAGCCGTCCATGCTTCTTGTGGAGCATGATGTGAGATTTCGGGAGAAAATAGCTACCAGAGTGGTGGAGATGAAGAAAGGGATATAAGAGGAGACAGGGTATGAAAGAGTACGGTTTATTTGATCTGATCGGGCCTCAGATGATCGGTCCCTCCAGCTCCCACACGGCAGGTGCGGCCAGGCTTGGCGGTGTGGCATACCGGCTGGCGGGAGGGAATGTAAAGAAGGCACGGGTCATCCTTTACGGTTCTTTTGCGGATACGGGGAGAGGTCATGGTACGGACAAGGCAGTGATCGCAGGACTTCTGGGCTTTGCTCCGGACGACAGCAGGCTGAGGAATGCCCCGGAACTGGCCGTGCAGCAGGGGAAGGACATTACTGTGGAGTTCTCTTCCAGACAGATGAAACACCCCAACACGGCTCAGATCCTGGTGGAAGATATGGCGGGGCATGTGATCGATATGGTAGGTGCTTCCATCGGCGGAGGCAGCATTGAGATACAGGAGATCAATGGGATGGAAGTCTCCTTCGGCTGTGAATATCCCACCCTTCTTGTTTTTCAGCATGACCGGCCGGGCGTGATCAGCAAGGTGACAGGAATTCTGGCGGAGCAGGGGATCAATATCGCTTTTATGAGAGTGTTCCGGAATTCCAAATGGCAGAATGCCTGTATGGTGATCGAGACAGACGGTCAGGTGGAAGCGGAGATCCTGGAGCGTATCCGAAGAGAGTCGACGGATATTGTGGAGGTATGTGCTCTGTGAGGCGTGGATCGTGTATGGTGAACTGCAGTCCGGTCATGAACTGCATAACAGGCGCTCTGAGATTTGCATGGAGTGAAGGATGGAGGTAGACGAGCGGTGAAGTACGAATTTTGTCACGGGAGCGATCTCTGCGAGATCAGCCGTCGGGAAGGCGTTCCAATCAGTGAGATCATGATGAGAAATGAGATGGAAAAAAGCGAGCGCACGAGAGAGAGCATTACTGCGGAGATGAAGAGCAATCTGGACGTCATGCGTGCATCCATCCGGGAGGGACTGGAGGCGGATGAACAGCATCGGGGAATCTTTGTCGGAGGGGATGCGGCGAAGCTGATGGCTTTTGCCGGACAAAGTAATCTGGGGACAGATATGGCGGAAGTGATCGCATCTGCCATGGCTGTGGTAGAATACAATGCGTCCATGGGAAAAATCGTGGCGGCGCCCACGGCGGGAGCCAGCGGGATCCTGCCAGCAGTTCTGATCGTCTGTGGTGAAAAAAGAGGATTTGATGATGACACGATCTGCAGGGGATTGTTTACAGCCGGGGCCATCGGATGCATCATAGCAAAAAATGCCAGCATCGCCGGAGCCTCCGGCGGCTGTCAGGCAGAGACAGGCAGTGCTGCCGCCATGGCGGCCGGGGCGCTGGCGGAGCTGTGCGGAGCAAACCCGGAGACCGTTCTCCATGCATCTGCCATAGCCTTGAAAAATATCATGGGCCTTGTCTGCGACCCCGTAGGCGGTCTTGTAGAATGTCCCTGCGTGAAGCGCAACGCCATCGGGGCCGCCAATGCGGTTCTGTCCTGCGACCTGGCGCTGGCAGGGATCAGGAGCCTCATTCCCTTTGATGAGGTGGTGGATACCATGAAACGGGTGGGCGACCGGATGCACGCAGATCTGAAGGAGACAGCCAGAGGAGGACTGGCAGCTGCGCCGACGGCACAGAGACTGGCAGAAAGACTGTCCGGAACGGAAGCTTAGAAGCAGCCACAGGAAAAGAATCCTCCTGATTACACAAAAATGTGTAAATACACATAAAACTGGCGGTTAAGATTAAGGAAGGCGCCGATCTTAATTGAATAACCTACACACATAAAGACAGCGGGGGTATCAGACTCTCAGAACAACTGTTTAATATCATCATGAGTAAAACTCCTGATGGTATTAACACTCCGCGAGGATGCGCAAGGATTCGGAATGGAATTATGTCAGCAAGCTGACCCATCGAATGCAGTAATGATGTTTCACTTGATGCTATCTGTGAGCAGATGAGAAGAACACCACCGAACTTATGAATCTTAAGGTTTAGTACTGTACACCATTTATTCTGCAATGAATACCATCAGCAACAGCAATTTCTGTATAGTAGTGTGCATTCATTGTATCTATTAATAGGTTGCTGTTGTTTCTTGCACATGATTCAAGTTTTCATAGAGATTTCTATGTATGATTGGAGGAAGCAGCCCTCCGGAGAGGACTAAACGTCTGCCGTTATGACAGCACCTTGGGATGAAACCCGGAATAATTATAGCAAACATATATTCGATATGCAAGAACCTGTATGAGAAAGAACTGAAGGGATCATAGATATTTGAAAAACAACAGTCTGACGCAGGCATATCCGACTCGTCTGACCTCGAAACGGGCTGCCATAAGCAATGTCTGACCGGAAAGGATATGTCATGTCCTGCACTGGCAGACATTGTTTATGACTGTCCGGGATGGAGGCAGCACGAGTGGATATACCTGAGGCAGACTGTGTGGCTCTGAACAGTAACCTGTCGCAATGATTTTATGATAATTTAAGATATAAAAAGTTGTGTTTTGAACATTCCTGTGCTAGAATACGGTTAAAGCATTATTTTTCTGATGGTTCTATGCGGCATCTGCCGTGTCACAGTTTCTGTATTCTATTCTGGAAATCTTAATGCTTGGGATCACATTCACAAAGAGCAGAGAGATTTCACGGTATGGATGAAATGTATGGTTAGACTGACTGGGGAATCTCCTGTACACGGTAAGGAGGTTACATATGACAGTTCAGAACAGGCAGTCTGTGCCGAACAGGGAGTATAAATCCCGCATGTTTGTTCGCATTTTTGAGGATAAACAGAAATTATTGGAGCTTTATAATGCGGTCAGCGGAAAACATTACGATGATCCGGAACTTCTGACGATCAACACGCTTGAAAATGCGATTTATATGTCTGTGCGAAACGATCTTTCGTTTCTGATTGATTCACGGCTTTCGCTGTATGAACACCAGTCTACACAGAATCCGAATATGCCTGTACGTTTTCTGATTTATTTATCAGATTTGTACGCATCCATGGTGAAAGGAAAAAATCTGTACGGAACGAGGATGATTCCGCTTCCGACGCCAAGATGCATTGTGTTTTACAATGGCCAGGCAGAGCAGCCGGATCGTGAGATACTGTATCTGTCAGATGCATATACGGTAAAGGCCGAGGATTTTGCTCTGGAACTGAAGGCAGAGGTAATAAACATCAATGCCGGACACAATCAGGAATTGCTGGAGACCTGCAGGACATTGGGAGATTATGCCGAGTACGTACGTCGAGTGCGGAGGTATGCCGGGGAGATGAACATTGAGGATGCGGTAGAGAGGGCAATTCAGGAGTGTATTGCCAGGGGCATCCTGAAGGAGTTTCTGGAGAAAAACAGAGTGGAGGCAAAGGCGATGAGTATTTACGAATATAATGAAGAAGAACATATACGTATGGAGAGGGAAGATGCCTTTGAGGATGGTCGAAAGGCCGGATATGAATCGGGATATGAATCGGGATATGCTGAAGCACGGCAGAGAGCAGAGGCTGAGATAGAAAGGTTAAAAGCGGAATTGGAAAATCAGCGAATAAGGAATGAATAGAATGTGGGAAATCCCCAAAGCAGGTGATTGCTTATCTGTCTGTTCTTCAGGAACCACCCTGACAAAAAACGAACGACAGAAAGGAAGGAAGTTATGGAAATCAGAAAAGCAACAATACAGGATCTGATGACGGTGACAGCGCTGGAGGCAGAGTGCTTTCCGGCTGCGGAGGCTGCCCCGATGCAGCAGTTTCAGGAACGTCTGACCGCATACCCGGATCATTTCTGGCTGTTATTTGACGGGGACAGGCTGGTGAGTTTTGTCAACGGGATGGTGACGGACGAACCGGACTTGAGCGATGAGATGTATGAGGATGCCACCATGCACCGGGAGGATGGCCGGTGGCAGATGATCTTCGGTGTGGACACGCTTCCGGAATACAGGAGACAGGGGTGTGCCGGGATGGTGCTGCGCAGAGTGATCGAGGATGCCAGAAGGCAGGGAAGGGAAGGACTGGTCCTTACCTGCAAGGATAAGCTGATTCATTATTATGCGAAGTTTGGATTTGTAAATGAGGGAATTTCGGAGTCTGTCCATGGAAATGCGGTGTGGTATCAGATGAGGCTGAGATTTGCCGGCCAGGCATGAGCTTTGAATCGTCGGAGGCGATAGTTCGATGAAATTATCTGACATGTCCAGTGGCCCTGACTGGGGCCTGTGGGTTGTATTTGCAATATTTTCGGTTCTGTCTGTCGTATTGCTTTCCGGTCATGGCAGCTGGCTGATTTCCGGTTATAATACGGCATCAAAAGAAGAAAAAGCAAAGTATGATGCGAAAAAACTGTGCAGAACAACAGGAGCCGGGATGGCAGTGGTTGCAGTTCTGATTCTGACTATGGGGATATTTGAGGATGTGCTGCCTGCAGGGTTTGCATACATTGCACTTGGAATTATTATGATTGACTGTATCGCGGTGATACTTGTAGGGAATACGAAATGTAAAAAGTAAGGAACGGCTGGCATATTTGCCAGCCGTTTGTAATAACAGTTCAGCCATGTAATAAAATGAAAAGGCAGTCCGTGCAGATTTATCTGCAAAGGACTGTCTTTTCATTTTTTCGATGTGCGGAACGCACATCAGTCACAGACAAAAGCTGCGTAGCAGCGGTTAGCCTGCTTTAGCAGGCGGTCTGTGACTTGCATGGCATAATGGTGTCACAGTTACTGTCCGCATGCAGCCTTGAACTCGGTCCAGTTCTTGTTGTATGCCTCGTCTGCTTCCGCAGATACGTTCTGGATGATCTCGCCCTTGGTCACGGAATCCGGTACGACGAGAGACGGGTCTACGATGTCATCTGCAGCGCCGTTGGTGTTGTAGTAGCCGATGTACTCGATGCACTGTTTGGATACTTCCGGTTCAAGGATGTAGTTCAGGAACTGGTTGGCAGCGTCCGCGTTCGGTGCCTGAGACGGTACGAATGCTCCCATGATGCCGAAGCCGAGACCTTCCTCCGGGTATACCACTTGAAGATCCGGATTCTCTGCCATGACTGCGCTTACCTGAGAGGTGTACAGGAATGCAGCGGAGGCTTCTCCGTTCAGCAGGGCGTTCTGGGTATTGTCATCCTGGATCAGGCGGACGTTCGGCGCCAGCTCCTGCAGCTTCTGACCGGCTTCTTCGATGACGCTGACATCTTCTTCATTCATGGATTTCCCCATGGAAAGAAGCGTGATGCCGTTGATGACACGATAGTTGGCGGTGAGGGCTACACTGTCTTCCAGCTCCGGATTCCACAGATCATTGTAGCCTTTGATCTCAAAATCCACCAGCTCCGGATCGTATACGATCAGCGGGATGCCTGCGCCGTAAGGTACGGTGTATTTGTCCTCCGGATCATAGAACTGACCCTGATACAGAGGATTTATGTTGCCGAAATTAGTCACGATATCTTTGTTGATCTCGCTTACCAGACCTTCCTTTACCGCCTGCTCGATGATGTAGTCGTCTGCGATCACCAGGTCATAATCGCCGCCTTCTGCCTGAGCCAGCTTCTCCAGCATGGTCTCATCCGTATCAAAATTGGAATAAATAATTTTGATGCCGGTCTGCTCCGTAAAGTTATCCAGCACCTCCTGCGGGAACATGCCTTCCCAGGTGAAAAGTACCATCTCTCCCCCGTCAGCGCTTGCGCACATGCTCATGGAAACTGCAGCCAGGGCCGCAAGGCCGATTGTCAGTAATTTTTTCTTCATATAGCTCCTCCTTCGGCGGTATTCCGCCATATTTGATTTGTGTGAGCTGTCCGGGACAACAGATACTCCGGACAGTCCTTTTATTCCAGGAAGTAAACCGGGAATTGCCGGCGGACCGGCAGCTTCCGGGATTACTTCGGTTGGACAAAAAGCATTTATTTGTACCGCTTTGACGTTCTGCTTTTCACGAAACAAGTCAGCAGCATCACGGCGATGACAACCACCAGAATGATCGTACACAGCGCGTTGATCTCCGGTGTGACCCCGGTCTTCAGCTGTGTATAAACTTTGATAGACAGTGTGGATATCCTTGGCCCATTGACAAAAATGCTGATCACCACATCGTCAAAGGACATGGCAAAGGACAGCAGGCAGCCGGAAACTACCGCCGGCATGATCAGGGGCAGCGTGATGTCCAGAAATGTCCGGGCAGGGGACGCACCCAGATCCCGGGCGGCTTCCTCCAGTGATTTGTCGATGCCCACCAGCCTTGATTTTACCATCATAAATACATAGGGGATGCAAAATGCGGTGTGGGCGATCACCAGAGTCACCATGCCGAAAGGCAGATTCAGCAAAGAGAAAAAGGCCATGAATACCATACCGAGAATGATTTCCGGTACCATGATGGGAATCGTGGAGAGATACTCCATCATCCCTTTGCTCTTATAATGTACCCTTGCCATTCCGATGGCTCCCAGAGTCCCGATGACCGCGGCAGCGGCACAGCTGGCAGCCCCCAGGATCAGGCTGTTGACCAGAGCCTCCTTCAATGCGGCATCGTGCAGCAGCTCCTCGTACCATTTCCAGGTAAAACCCTTCCAGGATACCGGAAGTTTGGAATCATTAAAGGAAAAAATCACCACGATCACGATGGGCAGGTAGGTGATCAGCGTCACCAGAGCCAGATAAAATTTGGAAAACTGAAATTTTTTCTTTTTCACTAGAATATTCCCTCCAGATCTTTCACATGCGTGATTTTGCGGTAAAGGAAGATCATCAGGCTGGTCATGATGGTCAGGATCACAGCCAGGGCAGCGGCAAAGGGCCAGTTGCTTCCCCGGGTGAGCTGATCCTGGATCAGGCTGCCAACCAGGACGATCTTGTTGCCGCCCAGAATGTCCGCGATAAAAAACAGTCCCATGGATGGCACGAAGGTCAGGATGACACCGGAGAGCAGACCAGGAAGGGTCAGCTTCAGCGTCACGGTCAGAAAAGCTTTCCGGGGAGAAGCACCCAGGTCACGGGCAGCCTCCACCAGACCCCAGTCCATTTTTTCCACGCTGGAATAGACGGCGAGGATCATAAAGGGCAGAAGAGCATAAACCATACCGATCAGGACAGCCGGATAAGAATACAGGATCTTCAGGGGCTTTTCTATGAGTCCCAGAGCTTTCAGGACTGTATTCAGAACGCCCTTTACCTGAAGGATAATGATCCATCCGTACAGTCGGATCAGGGAACTGGTCCAGAAAGGTACCATGATCAGGAACATCATGATTTTTTTGCCCCGGGCCGACAGCTTTGCCATAAAATATCCGTAAGGGTATCCGATCAGCACCACAAGAAGGGTAGTGGATATGGCCAGCTGGAAGGACTGCCTGAAACACTGGAGATATACGGGATCCAGCATTTTCCGGTAATTGTCCAGGGTAAAGATCCAGTGAAATCCATAGCCGTCTCCGTTGTTGGTGGCAAAGCTGACTGCCACCATGTAGATCATCGGTCCCAGAACGAAGAGCAGGGTGAAAAGATAGAGGGGGACGATGCAGACCCACCAGAGATTTTTCTTTTTCATGCCTGAGCCTCCATATCCACAAAGACAGCCTGAGCGGCGGGCCATTCCAGATATACATGTTCACCGATGTCATAGTCAAAATTGATCCCCTGTCTCGTGATCACGATCCCGGGGCCTTCATCGGAGGATACGACGATCCTCAGCATACCTCCTGCATAGCTCTTTTCGGTGATCGTGCCGGAGATCCAGAAGTCGGATCGAGGCTCCCGCCAGATGCTGATGCTCTCACTGCGGATCGCCAGCGTCCGGGTCTCGCCCTCTTTGACATGGAAGTGTTCCGCCTTGCAGGGCATCGTGCCGGAGCTGCTGCGCAGGACCGCCTGCTCCGCAGAGACAGAGATGACAGTCCCCTGCAGGATATTGGCAGAGCCCACAAAGGATGCTACATAGCTGGTCTTCGGATGGTCGTAGATCTCGGCGGGACTGCCGATCTGCTCAAATCTGCCGTCCTTCATGACCACGATGACATCGGACATGTTGATGGCTTCCTCCTGGTCATGGGTAATATAGATAAAGGTAATGCCCAGCTTTTTCTGCAGAAGCTTCAGCTCGTGCTGCATCTGGCGGCGCAGCTGCAGATCCAGGGCTCCCAGAGGCTCATCCAGCAGAAGGACTCTGGGATTGTTGATCAGTGCCCGGGCAATGGCCACTCTCTGGCGCTGCCCGCCGCTCATCTCAGATGGCATGCGCTTCTCAAATCCTTCCAGCTGAACGAGAGAGAGCATCTCTGTCACCCGCTTTTTGATCTCATCCTTGCCGGTCTTACGGAGCTTTAATCCGTAGGCGATGTTGTTATAGACATTCATATGAGGAAACAGGGCATAATTCTGGAATACCGTATTGACACTGCGCTTTTCCGGCGGCTGGTCCTTCATGGGCTGCCCCTCCAGCAGCACCTCGCCGCTGTCCGGATACTCCAGGCCGGCAATGATCCGGAGCGTGGTGGTCTTGCCGCAGCCGGAAGAACCAAGGAGCGTCACAAATTCTCCTTCGTGGATGGTCAGATCAATGCCGTTTAAAACTTCTGTGTCCCCAAAACTTTTCGTAATATGTTTTAATTCCAGTACAACCGGTTTTTCACTTGTATTCATATATCGGTATCCTTTCTGGCAATGGCTGCCAGGAAATAAATTAATACATATAGGAATGATAGGTATTCTACCATTTCAGATACGGTACGTCAATCATTTTTTGAAATTTCAGAGACTATTGTACCACGCATTTTTCGATTTCACAATTTAAAGTTTTGGAAAAGCATCTGTCCGGTGACGCCATGTGAAGCCTCCTCTGGCAGATCTTGGGTTTGGCTTGCATGCCAGATCAACTGGATGTGGCTAGTACATCGGAAAATAAATAACTGATCAGATGACGCCGGATATTTTTCTGAGAGTGCATCTCAAAAAACGGAGGCGTAGCGGGCTACGCTGAGTATTTTTTAGGCCACTTATAAATGATTTTTAG
>JAQXWO010000028.1 GCA_029225485.1 Lachnospiraceae bacterium | reverse complement strand
ATGCAGGGCCTTGGTATGATGCTCTCCCGAAAGCTGGATCGGAGACGTTCCTGATCCACATCATTCAGATTCACAGAAAAGACTTATGACAGGCCGCATGTTCAGGCCTGTCTTTTCATATATTTGATAATAAACGGATTGAGGCGTGTATGATAGAAAGATATGCCCGTCTGGCAGAAAGACTGACAAAAGCGCTTCAGCTTCCGGAGGATATCAGCCGAGGGAATGTCCTGCTGTCCCTGCACGGGCAGCAGCATCTGTGGATCGAGAATTTTAAAGGAATCTCATCTTATACAGAAGAGGAGATCCAGCTGACTGCAAAAGGAAAAATCATCTGTATTTCGGGGAAAAAACTGCAGATTGCAGCTTTTACAAAGGATGAAATAGAGATCACCGGATATATTCAAAAGCTGGAATATCGATAAAAATCCAAAAACAGTCAAAGATGGGGAGCATGTATGGAAATTCAGCTTCTGAGATTATGGAAAGGATATGTCAGGATCCGGATCACCGGAAATTCTTATGACCGTTTTTTAAATCTCTGTGCATATCATAACATCCGGTTGTGGGATCTTCAGCCTGCAGGAGAAGCCTATGAAGCAGATCTTCTGAAAAATGATTTCAGGAAGCTGCGTTCCATTATCCGGAAAAGTCACACAAAAATAAAGATCATCGAACGTCACGGACTTCCTTTTTTTCTTTACAGGAACAGAAAACGAAAGATCTGGCTGGCCGGAATTACTGCCGCTGTTTTTTTTATGTTCTGGCTGTCTTCACATATCTGGCTGATCACGATCGAAGGAAATGTATCTCAGACCAACGATGTCCTGTTTGAATATCTGGATACCATCGGCATTCGCCACGGAATGCTGAAAAAAGAGGTAGACTGCCGTCAGCTGGCCTCAGATATCAGAAACTATTTCACTGATTTTACCTGGGTCTCGGTAAAGCTGAATGGTACAAGGCTGGATGTGTCTGTAAAAGAAGGGTTGAACCAGACAGACATGGCAGAAGAACAGGACGGAGGAAAAGAAACTCCCTCTGATCTCGTGGCAGCAAAATCCGGAACCGTTCTCTCCATCTACGTGCGGAAAGGGCTTCCCCAGGTGCAGGCAGGGGATGAAGTAGAACCCGGAACAGTGCTTGTCAGCGGTACTCTTCCGATATATGATGATTCCGGCTCCGTAAAATCTTATCAGTACACGTCATCGGATGCCGATATTCTGATCCGGACATCCGTCCCGTATGAAGACAGGATTCCCTTTACGGTCACAAAAAAAACATATACCGGCTCCGTAAAGAAAGGATTTCTGCTGCGGATCGGAACTTTTTCTGCCGGAATCGGATCCGTAAAGAATACATATCAGCACTCAGAGCAGAAACGGGTCATCCGACAGGCAAAATTATTTCAGAATTTTTATCTTCCGCTGTATGCGGAGGAGCTGGAAGTGAGAGAATACACCTTAGACACGGAAATACGCAGCAAAAAACAGGTGGAGGAGACCGCAAATAAAAAATTTCAGCTGTTTTTGAAAAATTTACAAGAAAAAGGGGTTCAATTATTTGAAAATAATGTTAGAATAGAGTGGTATGAGAAATTCTGTACTGTTTCCGGCACGGTTACAGTGGGAGAAGAAGCAGTCAGAAGAGAAGTGACAACAGGAGGAATTACAGACGGATGAGTATGGTTGAAGCATCAATCATGATTCCCGCGGAACATGAACAGAATGTATTCGGTCAGTTTGACCAGTATGTAAAAAAAATCGAGCGTACCCTTCAGGTGACGGTACTGAGCAGAAATGGTACGGTTAAAATACTGGGAAGTCCTTCAGGGGCCGAACAGGCAAAAAGAGTGTTATCCAGCCTTTGTGAGCTCTCCCTGAGGGGAAATACGATCACAGAGCAGAATGTAGATTATGCGCTTTCCCTCGCTGTAGAGGCCAGGGAGACTGCCATTGTGGAGATCGATCAGGACTGTATCTGCCATACAGTCAACGGGAAGCCCATCAAGCCGAAAACTCTGGGCCAGAAGCAGTATGTGGATGCGATCCGGAAAAACATGATCGTCTTCGGCACAGGCCCGGCCGGTACCGGGAAAACGTATCTGGCCATGGCCATGGCGATCACCGCCTTCAAAAATGAAGAAGTAGGCAGGATCATTCTGACACGACCGGCAATTGAAGCCGGAGAGAAGCTTGGTTTCCTGCCGGGCGACCTGCAGAGTAAGGTGGATCCCTATCTGCGCCCGCTGTATGACGCACTGTTTCAGATCATGGGACCGGACAGCTTTTCCAAAAATATGGAAAAAGGGCTGATCGAGGTGGCACCTTTGGCCTATATGCGCGGCCGGACTTTGGACAACGCGTTTATTATTCTGGATGAGGCACAGAATACCTCTCCAGCCCAGATGAAAATGTTTCTGACCCGTATCGGCTTTGGTTCCAAGGTAGTGGTTACAGGTGACCAG
>JAQXWO010000027.1 GCA_029225485.1 Lachnospiraceae bacterium | reverse complement strand
ACCTATCTTGATGTAAACATCGGACCGGCAGAGTCTGATGGAGAAGACCTGATGAAGTGGGCTGTTCAGCTTCTTCAGAGCGAGTTTGACAATGTTCCGCTTGCTCTTGATACTGCAAATAAGAAGGCTATTGAAGCTGGTATTTCCGTATACAACCGTTCCAAGGGCAAACCGATCGTAAACTCTGCAGATGCCGGCGGAAGAATCGAAAATATCGACCTTGCAGCTGCAAATGATGCCATCGTTATCGCTCTTTGCTCTGCAGAAGGTATCGCAGCTGACAATGATGAGCGTATGATGCACTGCCAGAATATGCTTGAGAGAGGTCTTGAGCACGGTATGGAGCCGACAGATCTGTGGTTTGACCCGCTGTTCCTCGTTGTAAAGGGAATGCAGGACAAGCAGATGGAAGTTCTGGAAGCAATCAAGATGTTCTCTGATATGGGACTGAACTCTACAGGCGGTCTGTCCAACAACTCCAACGGTATGCCGAAGCACATCCGTCCGATCATGGATTCCGCACTGGTAGCTATGTGCATGATGCAGGGTCTTACTTCTGCAATCGTAAATCCGTGCGACCTTCGTCTGATGGAGACGATCAAGTCCTGTGATATTTTCAAGAACAATACTCTGTACGCAGATTCTTATCTTGAAATCTGATTCGGATCGACACAATCTGAATAACGATAGACGATTACAATACCCGGGGACACAGGCTGTTTCCGGGTATTGAAACATATGGGATTTTGTCAAGTACATCATGTCACATGGATTATTTATTGATGTACTGAAATTTTACAACATTTGACGTGAGGATTTTATATGTATAAGGTGACGTTTAAATTTGAAAACAGCGAAAACGTGGAAGTTTTTGCTGCTGCCGGTGAAAATCTTCTCGATGTGGCAAAAAAAGCCAATGTCGCGATCGATGCACCATGTAATGGAAATGCAGCCTGCGGAAAATGTAAAGTAAAGCTTGTCGGAGGAGAACTGGATGCTCAGAAGACGAGACATATCACGGAAGAAGAATACGCACAGGGGTGGAGGTTATCCTGTGTGAGCAAAATAATTGCGGATGTGGAGGTGCTGGTACCGGATATCGCATCTGCATATCGTAGCAGAATGAAGGTTGCGGACCTTGGTTCTGAGGAAGAATTGAAAATATTTGAAAAGACGAAGGCTGATATTGCGGAAGCCGGAATCGAATTTAAAAATGATCTGGAAGTGGTAGGCGTTACTATGGATCCGCCCAGTCTGGATGATACCATGCCGGACAACGAGCGTCTGATCTGGGCGGTGGAAGCTGCCTGCGGCGTGGAAAAGGTGAAGCTTACCTTTACAGTACTGAAAAAGCTGGCCCAGGTGCTTCGTGAATCTGCCTTTGATGTGCAGTGTGTCATCCGCAGATCAGAGAATAAAGTGGAAGTGATGGATATCCTTCCGGCAGGTGAAGAGGCGAAGGTGTGCGGGCTTGCAATCGATATCGGTACCACCACAGTATCTGCCCTGATCATCAATATGCTGGATGGTTCTATTCTGGCCAAGGCATCTTCCGGAAATGGTCAGATCCGTTATGGAGCGGATGTCATCAACCGTATCATCGAACAGCAGAAGGAAGGCGGCCGTCAAAAGCTTCAGGATGCGATTGTCAAGGAAACGATCAATCCTCTGATTCATACCATGTGCCGTTCTGCCGGTCTGAAACCCGGACAGATCTACCGCATGTGTGTGGCCGGCAATACGACGATGAATCACCTGCTTCTGGGAGTGGATGCAGATCCGGTTCGTATGGAGCCCTTTATTCCTACGTTTTTTGAAACGGATTCTGTATATGCCCGTGACCTGGGGATCCATGTGAACGAGCATGCTCGGATAATTATGGCACCGAATATCGGAAGCTATGTAGGCGGAGATATCACCGCAGGTACCCTTGCGTCCACGATCTGGAATAAAGAAGAAATGTCACTGTTCATTGACCTTGGTACCAATGGTGAACTGGTATTTGGCAATGCCGAGTTTATGATGAGCTGTGCCTGCTCCGCAGGTCCTGCCTTTGAGGGCGGGGACATCAGCTGTGGTATGCGTGCTACGGATGGCGCGATTGAGGCATGTACCATTGACAAGGATACCATGATCCCGACCTTTACGATCGTGGGGGATGAGGGACAGAAGCCGGTAGGTCTCTGCGGTTCCGGTATCATCGATGTGATCAGTGAACTGTTCCGCTGTGGTATTATCAGCCCGAAGGGTAAATTTATCCGTGAAGGCGAGCGTATCCGCCATGACAAATACGGGATGGGCAGCTATGTACTGGAATTCAAAGAAAATGCTGCTTCTGTGAAGGATATCGAGATCACAGAGGTAGATATTGACAACTTTATCCGTGCCAAGGGAGCTATCTTCTCCGCGATCCGCGTGATGCTTCAGTCACTGGACTTCGATGTATCCATGATCGACCACATTTATGTGGCCGGCGGTATCGGAAGCGGAATCAATATGAAGAATGCTGTTTCCATCGGAATGTTCCCGGACGTTGAACTGGAGAAGTTTGAGTATATCGGCAACTCCTCCCTGTCCGGCGCATATACGATACTGTATTCTGCAGAGGCAGAAGCCAAAGTATCTGAACTGGCCAGAAATATGACTTATCTGGAGCTCAGCAATGAGCCGACCTATATGGATGAATTTGTGGCATGCTGTTTCATTCCTCATACGGATGCCACTCTGTTTCCGTCTCTGGAGATGAAGTAGAAGAATACTGGCTGATCACATGGACAGTATTACCGTATGGCGTCTGTTTCCTCTGTGGAAGCTGACATGGGATGATCTGAAAACAGGCAGTGAGTGCTGTGGTATGAGTGAACAATATAGACATAAAGGAGAAACAATATGAATCTGGATTACGAAAAAGACAACAAGGAGCGGGTGCCCTTTGAGCATTATAAAGCTGAGTATATGGACAAGGATCCTCTGGAGATCAGCAGCCGTACCGGATTTCCATACTCCGAAGAGACCCGCAGCTTCACCGTCTGGTTTATGGGGAAAGAATATTATGTGACACACCCGGAGTTCGAAGTCAGCAGAACGGAGCAGGACGATTTCTGGTGCCCTCTGCTGGAGCTTCCGGCAGCGAAGATTCTGGTGATCCGTTTCCTCAATGAGGGAGCACAGGCAGATGCCACCGGGAAATTTCTGACCTACCGTGAGGTACCCTGGGGAGAAGTATATTATCGCCAGTTTAATGGCAGATGTATGATGCGTCTGGCGTTTTCCTACGGGAACCGTCAGGATGCATTTGAAAGCGCTATGGAAAAACTGAATGGAGTGAAGGTAAGAGCAGGTGATACAGGATATCAGGTGGAAGTATTCCGCGGATTTTATGTCCGGTTCCTGCTGTGGGCCGGTGATGATGAGTTTCCGCCTTCCTCCCAGATCCTGTTCAGCGATAATTTCCCTGCAGTATTTCATGCGGAAGATCTTGTGGTGGTATGCGATATCATCCTGAATACGCTGAAAAAGATGTAAATAACCGTTGAATTTTCTCTCCGTTTATTTTAAAATAATAGACAAAAGGCGTGACTCAAAACTGAGTATTTTTAAAAAAAATGCCTAATTGGAAAGGAGATTTTTTATTATGGGATTCAAATCTGATATTGAGATCGCTCAGGAAACTGTGATGTCCCCGATTACGGAGATCGCAGCAAAAGCAGGTATTGATGAGAAATATCTGGAGCAGTACGGAAAGTACAAAGCAAAGATCGACTATAATCTGTTAAAGGAAACAGATTTACCAGATGGAAAACTGATCCTTGTGACAGCAATCAACCCGACACCGGCAGGTGAAGGAAAGACTACGACTACCGTAGGTCTTGCCGACGGTCTTCAGAAGCTCGGCAAAAAGGTTATGGTAGCTCTTCGTGAGCCGTCTCTGGGTCCGGTATTCGGTGTAAAGGGCGGTGCTGCAGGCGGCGGATACGCACAGGTAGTTCCGATGGAGGATATCAACCTTCATTTTACAGGTGATTTCCATGCGATCGGCGCAGCCAACAACCTTCTGGCAGCCATGATTGACAACCATATCTATCAGGGAAATGAGCTGAACATCGACCCGCGCAAGATCACATGGAGAAGATGTGTGGATATGAATGACCGTCAGCTTCGTTTCGTAGTGGACGGACTTGGCGGAAAGACAAACGGTATGCCGAGAGAGGACGGCTACGACATCACAGTAGCATCTGAGATCATGGCAGTGCTCTGTCTGGCAAGTGATATCACAGACCTGAAGAACCGTCTTGCAAGAATCATCATCGGATATACATACGGCAAGGTTTCCGAGCAGAAGCCGGTAACCGCAGGCGATCTGCATGCACAGGGCGCTATGTGCGCACTGCTGAAGGATGCCCTGAAGCCGAACCTGGTACAGACTCTGGAGCATGTACCGGCTATCGTACACGGCGGCCCGTTCGCAAATATCGCACACGGCTGTAACTCAGTCATCGCTACCAAGATGGCCCTGAAGCTGGGTGATTACGCCATCACAGAGGCTGGATTCGGTGCTGACCTGGGTGCTGAGAAGTTCCTGGATATCAAGTGCCGTATGGCAGGCCTGAAGCCGAGCGCAGTAGTGATCGTA
>JAQXWO010000026.1 GCA_029225485.1 Lachnospiraceae bacterium | reverse complement strand
CTGGATGGAACGAAGGTAAGCGTCACATCTACCGGCATTGGCGGGCCGTCTGCCTCCATAGCGATGGAAGAGCTGGTGAAAGCGGGAGCAGATACTTTTATCCGGGTGGGTACCTGCGGAGGAATGGATCTGGATGTGAAGAGCGGAGATGCTGTGATTGCTACCGGTGCCATTCGAATGGAAGGTACCAGCCGTGAATATGCGCCGATTGAATTTCCGGCGGTGGCAGATATTGAGGTGGTCAATGCTCTGATGGCGGCGGCGAAGGAACTGGGATACCGCAGCCATGCAGGGGTCGTGCAGTGTAAGGATTCCTTTTATGGACAGCATAATCCGGAGATTATGCCGGTCAACTATGAATTGCAGAATAAGTGGAACGCCTGGCTGCGTCTGGGCTGTCTTGCATCGGAGATGGAGTCAGCTGCATTGTTTGTAGTGGCAAAGTACCTGCGGGTGCGTGTGGGGTCTGTTTTTCTGGTGGTAGCCAATCAGGAGCGGGAAAAAGCAGGTCTGGACAATCCTGTGGTGCATGACACGGAAGCCGCGATTACCATTGGCGTAGAGGCGCTGCGAAGGCTGATTCGGGAGGATAAAGAGAAGGCCGTATAAAAAATGCTCCGGGTGCACGATACAGAAAGCGCCCGGAGTATCTGTTCCTGAATTACGGCATGAAGTAAATGATAATTTTTGTCAAATATTATATTGTAGCAGAGTTATTGCCGGGATCGTTTTCCGTGTCTGCCGGAGATGGAGCACTTTGAATTGTGGTTTCACTGTCGGCTGCGGCAGAGACTTCAGATGTATTCTGAACAGAGTCATTCTCTGTGCCCTGAGAAGGGACGTCCTGCGAGGAAGATCCATGATCGAGTTGTACAGACTCGCTTTGAGGTATGGATTCTGCATGTGATTCCTGCACGTTCAGCTCTGCCCGCTCCTTTTCCTCAGCAAGTTCATTTTTAATCTCCCAGTGAATAAGGAGTGTCAGTACAGCACGAAGTACAATGATGCCCGCTACGATATAAATCTCATCCAGACTGCGAACGATCACAGTGCGCAGGATCTCGCTGCCCAGCTTGAACTCCAGTCCCATAGCCAGTCCCTGAGCCAGCTTCAGTCTGGTGGCCGGATCCTTGCGTACATAATTGACCATGCCCTGAATACCGGCATAGGTAATCACTGCGACTCCGATATATTCAAACAGCAGCATGGCCAGATTGACGAATGAATTTAAAAACAGTTCCAGTATTTCCATAGGAATCAATTCCTTTCACAAGATTCTGCATCCAGTATATCGTTTGATGAAGAGAAACGCAAGGAATATTTTGCACTGCATAAACTGCAATTGTCCAAAAGGTAACATATTGCTATTATAATATGATTAAACATAAAAATGCATTGAATTTACAATGAAGATATGATATAATTTGATTTATAGAATTCCTCTGCGATATTGGGGGAATAGAATGTATTTAAGGAGACAATTAAAAGAACTGACAATTAAGGACAGCTTTATGTTTGGAGCTGTGATGCTGGACGAAGAGAACTGTCGTGGTCTGTTGGAGATGGTACTGGGAATTGCAATCTCCCGTGTAGAGGTGAGTCAGGAGAAAAGCATTGTATACCATCCGGAATATACAGGGATCCGTCTGGATGTGTATGCACGGGATGAAAAAAATACGCGTTACAATATTGAAATGCAGGTGGCCAGAAAGGATGATCTTGGCCGGCGGGCACGATATTACCACAGTCAGATTGATATGGAACTTTTGCTGCGAGGCGGGGACTATGCAGAGCTTCCGGATACTTTTGTAATATTTATCTGTGATTTCGATCCTTTTGGCGAGGGAAAATATTGCTATACCTTTGAAACGCGTTGTGTGGAGGATGAATGTATCAGACTCGGAGAAGGAAGTATCAGTATTTTTCTCAGTACTCATGGAAAGAATGAGGAAGTAACCTCTCCTGAGCTTGTGAAGTTTTTGCGATTTGTGAAAGCAGATCTGGATGGGAGCCAGAGAGAATTTGGAGATAAATACATCAGCCAGCTCCAGCAATCAATCCGTTGTATTAAAGAGAACAGGATGATGGAGGAAAGATATATGCTTTTTGAAGAGATGCTGAGAGATGAGCGGGCAGAAGGAAAAGCGGAAGGAAAAGCGGAAGATGTTCTTAATCTTTTGGAAGACTCTGGTCCGGTGCCGGATGATTTGCGGGTCAGAATTATGTCTGAAAAAGATATGGAAGTGCTGAAACGATGGCTCAGGCTGTCAGTTGAGGTTTCTTCTCCTGAGGAATTTCTGAAGAAAATGTGAGATACAGCGTAACAGGATCAGTCAGATAATCAAATCTTTGGCCGGATGAGGCAGATATTCAAGTATCTTGCACATCTGGCTGTAATGAAACATAATCACAGCCGGTTCAGGCAATCAATCATGAACGAATGCAGAGGAATTCTATTGATACAATCATTTTCAAGCCTTTCTGAGAATCCGATTGCGGTGTTGGTCAAAGTATGCTATAGTAAACAGGAAAGTAAGACACGCAGTCCCTTAAGGAGGATAGCATGAGTAAGATAGCGATTGTAACAGACAGCAACAGCGGTATTACACGCAGCCAGGCAGAAAAAATGGGTGTGTATGTATTGTCGATGCCATTTTATATTAATGAAAAAATGTATCTGGAGGGGATATCGCTGACGCAGGAAGAGTTTTATGAGTACCTGAAGAACAAGGCGGATATTTCCACTTCCATGCCTTCCGTGGGCGATGTGACAGATCTCTGGGATGAACTTCTCAAATCACATGATGAGATCCTGCATATTCCCATGTCCAGCGGACTTTCCGGTTCCTGTGAGACCGCCATGATGCTGGCACAGGATTATGATGGAAAAGTACATGTGGTGAACAATCGGAGGATCTCTGTCACCCAGAAGCAGTCGGTACAGGATGCAGCGGCACTGGCAGAGGCAGGCTGGAGTGCTCCGGAGATCAAGAAATATCTGGAGGAGACCCAGTATGATTCTACGATCTACATCACGCTGGATACTTTATATTATCTGAAAAAAGGCGGGCGTATCACACCGGCAGCCGCAGCGCTTGGCACGCTTCTCCGTCTGAAGCCGGTACTTCAGATCCAGGGCGAAAAGCTGGATGCCTACGCCAAGAGCCGTACATTGAAAGCCGCCAAAGCCACCATGCTGGAAGCGATTGAAAAGGACAACAAAGAGCGTTTCCATGGTGCGGAGGATATGAGTGATGTGACAATTTCTCTCGCGTATTCGGGGACAGACCTGACGGAGATCAATACATGGAGGGATGAATTGAGAGAGAAATATCCGCATCAGGAAATGATAGCGGAGCCGCTTTCCCTCAGCGTAGCCTGCCATATCGGACCAGGCGCGGTGGCGATTACCTGTACCAAAAATCTTCCGAAAGAACTATTGACAAAATAAAAAGATAGTGTTACAGTGTCAGATATAAAAACGAAGGCGTTTCAGACGATGATCTGGGACGCTTTTTTTCTTTAGATTTCCATACCAACATTCCAGATGTTAGTATAGAAATAAATATCACACACATGGGCAGTCCCCGGACTGCCCAACCCCCCTTTGCATCATCCCGCAGAAGCGTGTTCTTTTATATAAGTCCTGAGTATAGAAAAAGGCATGGGTCCGGCCTCGAGTACCAGAGTGTGATATTTTTTTAAAGTAAAGGTCTCACCCATCAGTTCTTCTGTATCATCCCTGAGTTCGCAGAAATTCAAATATCCTACATAATACTGCAGATAATTGGCCGGAGCTTCCAGAATGCTTCGATAAAGAGAATCGGAAGTACTGCTGTCAAATCCCAGCTTTTCCAGGAAGGCAGCCGTATCTGTGCGGGAGTATCCGTGGTAGTGAATGCCGATATCCAGAAGAGAGGCCAGCCCCAGCATAAAGGACCGGTTTCGCTGGCTGATCCTGGCCAGCCGCGGATCCTCTTCCCAGAGACTGTAGGCGTACATTTCCACATAGGTTGCCCAGCCCTCTGTGTACCCGTTTGGTCCCAGCAGATTCCGGAGCAGATCCGGTGAGGTATTATTATAGTACACAGACTGGTACAGATGCCCCGGATACCCTTCGTGGGCCAGCGTGGTAAACAGTTCCAGACCACTGTAATGATTAGACGGATTGATGTAGATCACGTTATTTTCGAAATCATCGATGGCCGGAGTGAGATAAAAGGCCGGACTGAGGTATTCCTGCAGAGAATCATGGACATATTTGATCTCGCAGATGACAGAAGGAAGCAGAGGAAAATCGTTTGTGATCTTCTGACGAAGTTCATTCAGTATGGCTTCCGGATCTGAGGATACCCCTGCCTGATCTTCCATGATCTGAGATGCCTGTTGCAGAATACTGCCTGAAACGGCCGGCGCCAGTGTCTCCATGGATCCTGAGGTCTGTTCGGGATTATCTTCATTTTGTGCGGAGTCAGAACTTTGGGATGTTCCGGCGATTCCCCGGGATTTTATCAGTTCCTGGATAGCAGAATAATCCTGTACCATCTGTTTTTTCACAGACTCTTCTATTGTCTCGATGGGACGGTCATCCCCGACTTTACTCTTTACCAGGTATTCATAGTAGGAAGTGCCGTTTGGATAATAGTACAGCCCCATGGAATTGGTCCCCGTCCCGTACATGGAAGTCAGCCCGTCGATCAGTTTCTGATAGGCGGGAATGACGTAAGAGAGCAGGATCTCCCGGTTTCTGTTTTTATAGCCGATTTTTTCATCTGTGGTCAGATTGGTGATCTCATCGATCCGGTCCTGAAAGATCTCCAGCAGATAATTGCTTTCAGGGTCTGCAATAAAATCCCTGCATTGGGAAATCACCTCCAGAGCGCATTCATCGCTCATAAAGAGACCATTGGCGGACTTCGTGTTTTCATAGGAAAGAAGAGACTGATAATAATCCGGCAGCTGTGTGAGCAATGTCAGATAATCTTCAATATCCTTTTTCGTGCGGAAAGGATATTCCGCCAGCAGCACTGGGAGTTGTGCCTGGATCCCCAGGGTCGGGCTCAGAGGCTCGTCATAGAGAAGAAAATCGCCGGCCTCAAGTTCCGTTTTCAGATAATCCTCAAAGACATCGTAGGTATATTTCTTTTTTTCAGAGAGCTTATCATAAGAAAAATGATGGAGGGCAGAGAGGTAATTTTCTACAGCTGTCCGTGCCTGTTTTCTGCTTTCCAGTCCCGGATTTCCCAGAGTAATCTTATAATTCTCCAGATTACAGGAGGCAGGATCGGCCACCGTATAATGCAGACTGATCGTATTTCCGGAAAGCTCAGAGCGGAATACCTCTTCCGTAAATTTGTCAAAACGCTGTTCCTCCGTCATCAGAAGGCCGGTCTTCGATGCTGCACTAATCCCTGCCAGAAGCAGGATCATGACTGCGAGGACAGGAATTTTCTTCTTAAAAATCCGGGAGGTGAAATGAGGCATAAAAACACTCCGGGCAATATCGTTACCATATATCTATGAAAGACCGGACAGCAGCATTCATAGAAAATAAGTGACTTATGTCTCCTATCATACAAGTTACAGACCGCCTGGTTCTGTTTATGCTATCTTGGAAACCAGCTGTCTGACATAGACATATCCAACGCGTCTGACCTCGGAACGGACAGTCATGGAATATGTCTGACCGGGAAGGACATGCTATGTCCTGCACCGGCAGACATATTCCATGACTGTCCGGGACGGAGGCAGCACGAGTGGATATGTCTATGTCAGACAGCGTCGCCGCAGTGCAGCACAAATTCATCATTGACACACCCGCCGCAAATGTGTTAAGGTAATTCCATGTATATGACAGAACCCGGTGAAGAAAAGAGTACACAGGAGGTACCGTTACAGAGAAGCCCCGCGCGCGCCGGTGAAGCTGCGCAGATGGTGAGAGGGGCGGCGGAAGAGCCTGCGGAAGATGGTTTCGGAGGGGCATATCTGAGCCGGAAGAGCATTCTCAGGTTAGGATATGACAGGTTTCGCCTGTTACAGCGACAGGGTATACGATTTACCCGCAGAGGTCCGGGCCGTGAGGCAGGACGAAGAGAAGTGGTAACACGGGCAGAGTCCGTCTTCTTATGTTTATTAGAAGATGGGGAGCTGCTTTTTTTATATTAAGGAGGACTTTGAAGCATGAGCAAGGGAAAATATTATATGACGACTGCGATCGCCTATACTTCAGGCAAGCCCCATATCGGGAACACGTATGAGATCGTCCTGGCGGACAGCATCGCCAGATTCCGCCGGATGCAGGGATACGATGTGTTTTTCCAGACCGGTACGGACGAGCATGGCCAGAAGATCGAGCTGAAGGCCAAAGAAGCAGGTGTGACGCCGAAGGAATACGTAGACAATGTGGCAGGTGAGATCCGCCGCATCTGGGATCTGATGAATACTTCTTATGACAAATTTATCCGTACGACAGACGAGGATCACGAGAAGCAGGTACAGAAGATCTTCAAGAAGCTTTACGATCAGGGAGATATTTACAAGGGATATTATGAGGGAATGTACTGTACGCCCTGTGAGTCCTTCTTCACAGAGTCTCAGCTGGTGGACGGCAAATGTCCCGACTGCGGACGTCCGGTGACTCCGGCAAAGGAAGAGGCATATTTCTTCAAGATGAGCAAATATGCGGATCGTCTGATCGAGCACATCAATACCCATCCGGAATTTATCCAGCCGGTAGCCCGCAAGAATGAGATGATGAACAACTTCCTGCTTCCGGGCCTGCAGGATCTGTGTGTATCCAGGACCTCTTTCAAATGGGGCATTCCGGTGACCTTTGACCCGAAGCATGTGACCTATGTATGGCTGGACGCACTGACAAATTACATCACCGGTATAGGATATGAGTGTGACGGCGAATCTTCTGATCTGTTCAGGAAAAACTGGCCGGCAGACCTGCATCTGATCGGAAAGGATATTATCCGTTTCCATACAATTTACTGGCCGATCTTCCTGATGGCCCTGGATCTGCCGCTGCCGAAGCAGGTATTCGGACATCCGTGGCTGCTGCAGGGCGACGGCAAGATGAGCAAATCCAAGGGAAATGTGCTGTATGCCGACGAGCTGGCAGAATTCTTCGGAGTAGATGCAGTCCGTTACTTTGTGCTCCATGAGATGCCCTTTGAGAATGATGGTGTGATCACATGGGAGCTGATGGTAGAGCGCCTGAATTCCGATCTGGCCAATACCCTGGGAAATCTGGTAAATCGTACCATCTCCATGACCAACAAATATTTTGGCGGTACAGTGACGAGAACAGGCGTCACAGAGCCGGTGGATGAGGAGCTGAAAGAAGTGGCACTCTCCGTACCAGTCAATGTATCAAAAAAGATGGATGATCTGAGAGTGGCAGACGCCATTACAGAGATCTTCACGCTGTTCAAGCGCAGCAACAAATACATCGATGAGACCATGCCCTGGGCCCTGGCCAAGGACGAATCAAAGAAAGACCGTCTGGCAGAGGTGCTTTATAATCTGACCGAATGCATCAGCATCGGCGCATCCCTGCTGAAAGCTTTCATGCCGGAGACCGCAGAGAAGATCCTGGCACAGCTGAACGCAAAAGACCGCACCATCGATGAGATGGCTCAGTACGGCCTGTATGAGTCCGGCACAAAGGTAACCGAGAAGCCGGAGATTCTGTTTGCCCGCCTGGACCTGAAGGAAGTCATGGCAAAAGTAGAAGAGAGACATCCGGCAGTCAAGGAAGAGCCGAAGCAGGAAGAGACAGCTGCCGAAGAAACAGTGATCGACATTGAGCCGAAGGCAGAGATCACCTTCGAAGATTTCGAAAAAATGCAGTTCCAGGTAGGAGAGATCATCGCCTGCGAGGCTGTGAAAAAATCACGGAAGCTGCTCTGCTCTCAGGTAAAGATCGGCAGCCAGGTAAAACAGATCGTATCCGGCATCAAGGCACACTACACACCGGAAGAGATGGTGGGCAAAAAGGTCATGGTGCTTGTGAACCTGAAGCCGGCGAAGCTGGCAGGCATCCTTTCTGAAGGCATGATCCTGTGTGCCGAGGATGCAGAAGGCAATCTGGCTCTGATGACACCGGAGAAGGAAATGCCGGCAGGAGCAGAGATCTGTTAGAAAATCCATGTTTGATATCCAGGAAGAACTGAAAAAGCTGCCCGGCCGTCCGGGCGTCTATATCATGCACGACGAGCATGATGATATTATATATGTAGGAAAGGCTGTCAGCCTGAAGAACCGTGTGCGCCAGTATTTCCAGAGCAGCCGGGGCAAGAGCGTCAAGATCCAGCAGATGGTGGAGCGGATCCGGCGCTTTGAGTATATCGTGACGGATTCGGAGCTGGAGGCCCTGGTGCTGGAGTGCAACCTCATCAAGGAGTACCGGCCCAAGTATAATACCATGCTGAAGGATGACAAGGGTTATCCCTTCATCAAAGTGACGCTGGGGGAGGCATATCCCCGGGTATTGTTTTCTCACACTATGAAAAAGGACAAGAGCAAATATTTCGGCCCCTATACCAGCGGCGGAGCCGTGAAGGATACCATAGAGCTCATCCGGAAGCTGTATAAGCTGCGGAGCTGCAACCGGAGTCTGCCCCGGGATATCGGTAAGGAACGGCCCTGTCTGTACTATCATATCGGCCAGTGCCAGGGGCCCTGCCAGGGATACGTGAGCCAGGAGGAATACCGGAAATCTCTGGATGAAGCCATGGATTTCCTGAACGGCAACCGGGCGCCGGTGGTGAAGATGTTGGAAGAAAAGATGATGCAGGCGTCGGAGGAGATGGACTTTGAGAAGGCCATCGAGTACCGTGACCTGATCACCAGCATCCGTCAGCTGACGGAGAATCAGAAAGTGACCCGGAGCGACGGTGAGGACAAGGATGTACTGGCCATGGCCGTGGACGGCGGTGACGCGGTGATGCAGGTATTTTTTATCCGGGAAGGAAAGATGATCGGACGGGAGCATTTCTTTTTGCAGGTGGCGCCCCACGATACAAAGTCAGCCATCCTGGACAGCTTTATCAAGCAGTACTATGCCGGTACGCCTTTCGTGCCCCGGGAGCTGATGCTGGAAGAAGACATCGAGGATCATGATGTGGTGGAGCAGTGGCTGACAGAGAAACGAGGTCAGAGAGTGTATCTGCGGGTTCCGAAGAAAGGCACCAAGGAGAAGCTGGTAGAGCTGGCCAGAGAAAATGCCTCCATCGTACTGCGGCAGGACCGTGACCGCATCAAGCGGGAAGAGGGCAGGACCATCGGCGCTGTACACGAGCTGGAGCGGATGCTTGGCATCACCAGCGCTTCCCGCATGGAGGCTTACGATATCTCCAATATCAGCGGTTTTGAGTCCGTGGGCTCCATGATCGTCTATGAAAAAGGAAAACCGAAGCGCAGCGACTACCGCAAATTCAAGATCAAAAACGTCCAGGGGCCCGATGATTACGCCAGCATGGAGGAAGTGCTGACCCGCCGGTTCACCCATGGTTTGGAAGAGCGGAAAGAGCTGGAAGAAAAAGGCAGGAGCTTCGAACTGGGAAGCTTTAGCCGTTTCCCGGATCTGATTCTGATGGACGGAGGCCGCGGGCAGGTAAATGTGGCACTCCGGGTACTGGAGAAGCTTCACATCGATATCCCGGTCTGCGGTATGGTAAAAGATGATTATCACCGTACCAGAGGATTATATTTTCAGAATGTGGAGCTGCCCATCGACACCCATTCCGAGAGCTTTCACCTGATCACCCGCATCCAGGACGAGGCCCACCGGTTTGCCATCGAGTACCACCGCAGCCTCCGCAGCAAGCAGCAGACCCATTCCCTGCTGGACGAGATCCCCGGCATCGGACCCGCCCGGAGAAAAGCGCTGCTGCGCACCTTCAAATCCCTGGAAGGGATCCGGGACGCCACACTGGAACAGCTGTCCAATGCAGAGTCCATGAACGTATCGAGTGCCCGGCAGGTGTATGAGTACTTTCATTCAAAAACCTGATTCCGACAGAGATTTTGTGCTGCAATTCACTGAACAGAATATCTGACTCTCTTTCTTGCGTTGAAACAAGAATTGGATGACAGAAGGCTGGAGGAGTGATCCCCCAGCCAAAGCTATTTTACTGCTTCATTTCACATTTCCCGTTATCACCCGTAATTCCGTACTGCCTCAATAATCTGTCCAGTTCCTTTGAATCCCGTGTTACAAGAGCGATATCATCCATCCTGCCGTTGCGCATCAGGCATTGGATCAGGGCACTCAGCTGATGGATACCCTCGGCTTTTCCTTCGGCTTTGCCCTCGGCTTTTCCTTCGGCTATACCCTCCGCTTTTCCTTCTGCAATTCCTGCTTTCTTACCAGCGTTAAATAACCGTTCTGACTCCAGTTCGAGTATCTTGCCGCCCATAACATCACCTATTCCTTTCTTCACTGTTGCCTGCCTGCGGAAGATATAGTTCGCCATCTTTACAATCAGGGCTGACAGATCGGCATACAGCGCGGATCTGCCGGCCTCTGTTGCTTCTTTTTCGAGATGAATCCGGATATCCTCATACTCTGTCAGCAGGCTTTTCAGCTTCTCTGGATCCTGCTCGTAGTCATCAGTATGTTTCTCATACCGCATGATATAAAACGGAAGAAGCATCAGCAGATTCTTTCCCAGTAACTCATCCTTTGTATATGCAGCCATCTTGATGGTCGGTATCCTGTAAACAAACGTCCTTTCATCCGGAAGCACCAAATCTGCCTCCAGATAATCCGGTGTATGAGAGGAACTGCGCAGATAAAGGACACAGGATCTTGGAAGTTCGATCCGGTAACGCCGGTTCTCTTTTCTGGCATGTTCGATACCGATCGCAAAATCATATTGCACCATCCGCACGGTCATCGTGGTATCGTCCTCGCTCTGGCACTCGATGTGATACAGTTTACTCCCGATCTGGAGACAGGAGTCTGTGATCTTTTCGCCGGATTCATCCTGATGTTCATTTCTCAGCTGGATGATCGCTGCATCCTATGGATAAGCAGTGCCGAAGACTTCATTCAGAAGTGGAATGACAAGCTGCGGCATCTTCTCCACGATCGTTCGGAATACATCATCAAAAATCGTATTATATACCATAATATGTTCCGCCTTTTCTGATTATATTATACATTTCATCTATCTGGTTTGCAATACCGACAGTTCTTTCTCGCTTTCTCTGTTATCACTCGTAATCCGTACTACTTCAATAATCTGTCCATTTCCTCACTATCATACCACAAACGAAAGAAAAACACAACACGAATATAAATAAAGTTACATAATATATAATTAAAAATCGCGTATATCTCCCACCCACTCCTTCGCATCACAGCTGTCTGACCCGTCTATATCCAACGCGTCTGACCTCGAAACGGACAGCCATGAGATCTGTTTGACTGAAAAGGACATAACATGTCCTGCACAGGCAGACAGATCTCATGAATGTCCGGGGCGGAGGCAGCACGCGTGGATATAGACGGGACAGACAGCGTCCCACAGTCGAAAATCTCCCCACAATCATTTTTTATGTAGACAAACCGCTCCCGAAATCTTATAATAAACAATCATAAGGATCTCACCCCTCTGCGGGGTTTCTTCCTATATATAAATGCAGATTAGCGTAACGGTGCGCTGCGGATGCCGTTATGCGTATGCTGCGGCAGAACAGTACATATGCAGGAGGTTTTATTTATGGCTGGCAGCGTTATGACAGAGCGCCTGGCGGAGAAGATGGAGCTGATCAATGTCCTTCCGGAGATTTCCATGAAGGGAAAAAAGATCGTCACCTCCGAGATCAACCGTCCGGCACTCCAGCTTACCGGATATTTTGATCATTTTTATTCCGAGCGTGTGCAGATCATCGGATATGTGGAGTATACCTATCTGGAGAATCAGCCCCGGGAGCGGAAGATACCGGTGTATGAGAAGTTTTTGTCTTACAATATTCCGTGCATCATCTACACGACGATGACGGAGCCGGACGAGGATATGCTTCGCCTGGCGGTGGAGTACCAGATCCCGATCTTCCGGACGGATATGGCTACCTCCGATTTTATGGCAGAGGTGATCCGATGGCTGAATGTGGAGCTGGCGCCCTGCATTTCCATCCACGGCGTGCTGGTGGACGTATACGGTGAGGGAGTCCTCATCATGGGTGAGAGCGGCATCGGAAAAAGCGAGGCGGCCCTGGAGCTGATCAAGCGCGGACACCGTCTCGTGTCAGATGACGTGGTGGAGATCCGGAAGGTCAGCGGAGACACGCTGGTGGGTACGGCACCGGATATCACCCGGCATTTCATCGAGCTGAGAGGCATCGGCATCATCGATGTGAAGACACTGTTCGGTGTGGAGAGCGTCCGCAATACCCAGTCCATCGATCTGGTCATCAAGCTGGAGGAGTGGAACCGGGACAAGGAGTACGACAGACTTGGTCTGGAAGAGGAATATACAGAATTCCTGGGCAATAAAGTAGTGTGTCATTCCCTGCCGATCCGTCCGGGACGGAATCTGGCTGTGATCGTGGAGTCGGCGGCAGTCAACCACAGGCAGAAGAAGATGGGCTACAATGCGGCCAAGGAGCTGTACAACCGTGTACAGAACAGTCTGATGAGAAATACAAATACAGAAAGCTAGAGGGTGATCAGGATGAAAAAATATTGTTTTGGTATCGATGTAGGCGGTACCACGGTAAAATGCGGTCTCTTCTCCACAGAAGGAGTGCCGCTGGACAAATGGGAGATCCCCACACGCACAGAGGATGACGGGAAAAATATCCTGCCGGATGTGGCAGAGACGATCCTGGCCAAGATCGCGGAGAAAGATATAGCAAAAGAAAATATCACAGGTATCGGCATCGGCGTACCGGGCCCGGTCAATGAGAACGGCTGCGTGCCCTGCGCGGTAAATCTCCACTGGGGCTACAAGGACATCGAGGGAGAGCTGAAGGAGCTGACCGGCATCCCGGTAAAGGCGGGAAATGACGCCAACGTGGCAGCGCTGGGCGAGCTGTGGAAGGGCGGCGGAGCCGGAGCCCGCAGCATGATCATGGTGACGCTGGGCACCGGCGTCGGCGGCGGCATTATTATAGACGAAAAGATCGTGCCGGGCTATCACGGAGCCGGCGGTGAGATCGGGCACGTACATGTGGAGGACGCCATCACAGATCCCTGCAACTGCGGCAACTGCGGATGTCTGGAGCAGGTGGCTTCCGCTACCGGTATCGCCCGTCTGGCCAGAGAAGAGCTGGCAGCATCCGATGAGCCCTCTGTGATGCGCGGCAGAGAGCATGTATCCGCCAAGACTGTATTTGACGCGGTGAAAGAGGGAGACGCGGTGGCCATCCGCGTGGCAGAGCGCTTCGGCCTTTATCTTGGCAAGGCCCTTGCATCCTTCTCCTGTGTGGTAGACCCCCAGATCATCGTGATCGGCGGCGGGGTATCCAAGGCAGGCCCGATCCTTCTGGATTTTATTGAGAAAAATTACCGGAAATATACCTTCAAGGCATGCCGGGAGACAGACTTCGCTCTGGCGCTTCTGGGCAATGACGCAGGTATCTACGGAGCAGCGAAAATGGTCTGTTGACAGCAGACTTCAGGCAGGCAGTCGTGTCGGACTGCTTGTCTTTTTGTCCAGGTAAATACCTGCAGTATTACCTGAAGAAAATGTTACAAAAATATTAAGTTTGTTAAATCGGTAATTTTTGCCTTTGTGAGATGATTGTGAGATATTGAGATGGTAACATGAGGTAAATAAAACAAAGACTGTTCGTGAAATAAGACAGATGCCGGAAGAGACAGAGATTCAGCATGTACTCCTGCAGATCAGTCGGGGAGATATCAGCATAGATGAACAGGGGAAAGGGAGGAAGAAGAGTCAATGAAACGGCAGAAAAGATTACATACATTGACATGGATATTTCTGATGCTGCTTACACTGGTGCTGCCATGGACCGTAAAGAGAGAGGCCCTGGCGGAGGAAGCCGGGACGGGAAGCATCATCGTCCAGCTGGATGAGCTGGGGACACCCAGAGGCGGCGTAGGATTTACCGCATACCGTGTAGGCAGCTGGAGCGGCGACGGCACATGGGTGCTGGATGACAGCCTGGCAGACACGGGCGTGTCGCTGAATGATCTGGTATACGCGGAGGAATGGGACGCAGCGGCACTCAAGCTTGCCCAGGCAGCGGATTTCGGAGCGCTGGAGAGTGCTTCCGGACAGACGGACGAAGCCGGGACACTGGCGCTGACCTCCCTTCCCTGGGGCATGTACCTGATCACGCAGGATGGAGAGAGTGAGTACGGTATCGTTTCCCCGTTCCTGGCGGCGATCCCCTATGTGGAAGAGGGCGTCCGCAGGACAGAGCTGACGGTACATCCCAAGGCCCGGATCCCCGCCGCAGAGGAGAACGGCAGGATCGAGGTCACCAAGAGAGCCGGTTATCAGGATAAGACACTTCTGGAAGTGATCGACCTGACTCCGGTGGATGTGGTTTATTACGTGGGACTTTTCCAGGATAAGCAGGGCAAGGTTCCATACGGAACAGATTATCTCCGGGAGATCCCGATGAAAGGGATCAGCACCGGCACAGCCGTATATGAGAATCTTCCGGCAGGCACCTACTACGTATTCGAGACAGACAGTCAGGGAAATGCCTACCAGGTAAATGAGAAACAGGATGAGACCTTCGGCCAGTGGATGTGCAAGCTGGAGGACGGCAGCAGCCAGACCGTCACACTGGACGGCAAGGCAGAGTCCCCGGCAGGGACAGTCGGATTTTACAATCTGTATTACGACCTTCCCTACGGATTCTACTACACACCGAAGCTGACGATCTCCAAGACAGTATTCGATGGAGAGACACAGGTCACAGTTGCCGATACCTTCTACGCAGGTATCTTCCTCGACAAGGAAGCATCTAAGCTGGTGCAGGTAGTGGAGCTGGTACAGAACGGCGAGGTAACGGTCGATCTCAAGCTTGGCGGAGAGGCCATGGACAGTCCGATTACCTATTATATATATGAGACTGATAAAGACGGCAAACGCATCGATGAGGACACCTTCGGATATATCGTTGTCGGAGAGGATCAGGTAGATTTCAGCCAGAGCAAACTGGAAGGTACCATTAATCTGGTGAATGTCAAAGTTGAAGAAGAGACCGAGGAGCCTACGGAAGAGCCGACTGAGGAGCCAACCGAGACACCGACAGAAGAACCGACCGAGGCATCTACAGAGAAGCAGACCGAGAAGCAGACAGAGAAACAGACAGAAAAACAGACCGAGAAGCAGACAGAGAAGCAGTCCGAGACATCACCGGTCAAGACAGGAGATGAGACGCCGGTTGGACTGTACATCGCAGCTGCTGCAGGAGCACTTCTGATCCTGATACTGCTGGCAGGCTTCGGACTTATGAGGAGACGGAAGAAACATGAGTAATAAAAACGAGAAGTCGATGCTGAAAAAGCTGAGCCGCCAGGATCTCCTGGAGATGCTGATTCAGGAAGAGAAGCGGATCGACCAGCTGGAGAAGGAGCTGGCAGAGGCCAGGGAAGCTCTGAAGGACCGGCAGATCCGGATCGATACCGCAGGTTCCATCGCTGAGGCAGCGCTGAAGCTGAACGGGATCTTTGAAGCGGCTCAGGCAGCGGCAGATCAGTATCTGGAAAATATCAGACAGCAGCAAACGGAAACCGGAAGGGAAGCGCAATGAAAAAAAGAAAGACACTGCCGGTCCCTCCACTGGAACAGCTGGAGGCGGAGCTGCAGCGGGTAAAATATAAGAAACGATACGGAAGCGTGTTCCGCAGCACGATCTACACTCTGCTGATCGTGGCAGCGGCAGCCGTCCTGACGGCGGTGCTGCTGTTCCCGGTACTCAGCATCCACGGTTCTTCCATGACCCCCACCCTGATCGACGGGGATGTGGTGGTCTGCCTGAAGAACTCCCGGTATGACGTGGGAGACACCATTGCATTCTACTACAACAACAAGATCCTGGTAAAGCGGGTCATCGCCCGCTCAGGAGAATGGGTGGATATCGACGAGAATGGTACGGTGTACGTCAACGGGGAAAAGCTGGAGGAGCCATATGTGCAGGATCCCGCCCTGGGTGAATGCAACATCACTCTCCCCTATCAGGTACCGGAAGGAAGAGTATTCGTCATGGGTGACCACAGGACTGTTTCGGTAGACAGCCGGAGCACCAGCGTGGGATGTGTATCCGATGAACAGATCGTAGGAAAATTGTTATTCAGAGTCTGGCCGTTCAAATCGGTCGGCCCGATCGATTAGTGAATATGAGAGAAGGAGGTATATCCAATGGGAAAAACATTTCTTAAAGAGACAGCAAAGCTCCTGCAGGAAAAGCGCAGGAAAAACCGCTGGTACAGAACTGTGATTTCCTTATCCCTGGTCGTAGCCCTGGTCACTACCAGCCTGCTGGTTCATCCGGCGATCACCATGGAGCGTAAAGCCAGCTGCGGCATGGAGGAGCATACCCACTCCAAGGAATGCTATGAGCGCCAGCTGATCTGCGGACAGGAAGAGCGGGAAGCCGTACCGGCCACCGAGGAGAAAGTTCTGGAATGTCAGAAGGCAGAACATCAGCATACAGATGAGTGCAAGGATGAGAACGGTGAGATCATCTGTACTGCGGAGGAGCATGTACACGGTGACGACTGCTACAAGATCGTGCGCACCGAAGGTATAGAGGGTCACAAACACGGCGACGGCTGCTACCAGGACGTACTGGTATGCAAAAAGGAAGAGCACAAGCATTCCGAGTCCTGCTATCCGCCTGAGACAGAGGCACCGGCCCCGGAGACCAAGGCCCCCGAGACAGCAGCACCTGAGACGAAGGCTCCTGAGACCAGGGCAGCCGAGACAGCAGCACCTGAGACGAAAGCCCCGGAGACTAAGGCTCCCGAGACAGCAGCTGAGACGAAGGCCCCGGAAACGAAAGCTCCGGAGACAGCAGCCGAAACCAAGGCGCCTGAGACCAAAGCAGCCGAGACAGCAGCCGAGACGAAAGCTCCTGAGACCAAGGCAGCAGAAACAGCAGCCGAGACGAAGGCTCCTGAGACCAAGGCAGCCGAGACAGCAGCCGAGACGAAGGCCCCGGAAACCAAGGCGGCAGAAACAGCAGCCGAGACAAAAGCTCCGGAGACCAAGGCCACCGAGAAAGAGACAGCCACTGAGAAGGCTACCGAAAAGGTAACCGAGAAGGCTACCGAGAAAGCTACAGAAAAGGCTACAGAAGCAGCGCCTGAGGCTTGTGTGCTGACCGCCAGGGAAAGTGACTACACCGTGCAGGTGGACTGCTCCGCAAAAGCAAACATTCCGAAGGGAGCGGTACTGAAAGTCCGTGAACTGAAGAAAGAGACCAACACACAGGAATACAACAATTATTATCAGCAGGCCGAGACCAAGGTACAGCAGCAGACAGGCAAGTCTGTGCTCTACGGACGTCTCTTTGATATCGCCATCATGTCCGACGATATCGAGATCCAGCCGGCAGTACCGGTCACTGTAAAGATTACATATCACCAGCCGGCAGAGAATCCGGCAGGCAGCGAAGTCAAGGCCGTATACTTCGGCAGTACGACAGAGCTCCTGAATGTCCGCACCAACGAGTCCAATCATGTATGGACCGAGGCGGCTATCGATACCAGGGGACTGTCCGTATTCGCAGTCACAGGTATCGGCACACCGGAGACTCAGACCGAAGCCCATACAGAGATCGCACCGCTTTCCGAGACGGAACTGATCACTGAGGCAGAGACAGCCGCAGCAGAACCGGAGACAGAAGCAGATACAGAGGAAGAGTCCTCCACGGAAGCAGTGACCGAGTCAGAGACTGAAACGGAAGAGGTAACTGAGGAATTCACTGAGACAGAGACAGAATCAGAAACAGAAACAGAGGAAGTCACCGAGGCAGCGACAGAGGGAACAACGGAAGACGTTACCGAAGAAGTGACCGAGGGAGCCACCGAGGATGCTTCTGAGGAAGCAATCGAGGGAACAACAGAAGATGTTACCGAGGGAATAACAGAGGGAGCCACCGAAGATGATATCGAGGGAGTGACTGAGGAAGCCACCGAAGACGTCACTGAGGAAGTGACAGAAGGAGCAACGGAGGACGCCACGGAGGAAGTCACCGAAGATGCTTCTGAGGAAGAGACTGATACGGAAGAAGAAACGGAGGACGCCACCGAGGGAACCGCAGGTGAACTCACAGTAGAAGGCAGTGATTACACCGTGACAGCTTCCTACCCGGCAGAGGCTCAGATTCCGGAAAACGCAGAGCTGATCGTCCGTGAGATCCAGCCGGGAACTGCAGAATATGAAAGCTACTATCAGCAGGCCATGGCTGCGGTACAGGACGGAGACACCACATCGATCTCCTTCGCCAGATTCTTTGATATCTCCTTTGTCGTGGACGGAGAAGAAATCGAACCGGCAGCTCCGGTATCTGTGAAGATCACTTACGCAGAGGCCGTGGAAGTACCGGAGGCAGGAGAAGTCAAATCCGTACACTTCGGTGAAGAAGAAGCGGAAGTGCTGGATGTCCAGACCAATGAAGCAAATGGTACAATGGATGAGGTTACATTTGATGCGGAGAGCTTCTCGGTGTATGCGATTCTTGGGACGATACCTGGAACTGAGATCTCGATGATTGTTGGTAGTACAGAAACGATCGAGCCGAACTACACAACAACCTATAGCAGTTATTCATGGAAAACCTCTGATACGAGTGTTGTGTCCATTGAGTCAGGGAAGAACACCAAAGATGTTACGGTTAAGGCTGTGGCGGAAGGAAACGCTCTGCTGACACTGACTTATGTGTCCGGAACTGGGAAAAAGGCTAACACATATCATGCTTACTACAGTGTGACCACGATTGCACTGACCGATGCTGACAGCACGGCTCAGACATTTACTGATGACAGCAAGACGGTCTCTGTCAAGGAAACCGGAAATTTGAAGAAACTCAGTGATTACCATGTGGTAGTTGAAGATGCGGATGATGAGTTTATGGATGCGGATGTCTTGAAGGCTTATCATATTTATCTGGCTGATAGTGATAACAATGAAGTAAATGCTAACGATCTTGGAAATGGAACACTCAACTTAAAGGTAGCCATTAGCTATAACGAGCTTCCTGCCTGGTTTTCGGATGCCAAATCTGTAAAACACTATAAGAATGGAAACGAGCAGGAAATCAATGCCGTGAAGATAGATGCTGAGAGCTCAACAGTTAGTTTTATCGTGCATGGTTTCTCTGAGTTTACAATTAATAGCGGAAACACCACTACTACTAGCGGTGGCCAGAGTATGACCACGCAACAAGGCAGTATTCTCGATGGCATGGCCTTTGATGATGCCAATGAATGGCAGATCGTATCGGAGGAATATACAGATAATACACCTGGATACAAGACTCCTTCCAGTGATGGAAGAATCAGAGTTCAGAAGAATGTACTTCCGACAGCGGCCGAGAATGAGTTTTATGTATATCTGTCTGTCGACACAAGTTCCTTATATGAACAGTACTTTGAATTGGCAACTTACAATGCAGTAACGCAGAATGCATCGCATGATATGACATTGGGAGTGTTTTATGACACCATTGTTATAAGCAGCAGTGTTCATGTTTCGCCAACCGATTATAATAATGGACCGTTCTATGTAACCATCAAAGCTCCGGACGGGACCGTGTTGATTCAGGACTTAAAGCTTTACTGGGATTCAAGTAACAATTTTACTGTCTATATAGCAACTAGTAGTGGATATATTGTTATCGCAAATTCCGTAAAGAGTGGAAATAGTTATACTGTAACCCTTTCTCAGGCTTCCTACGAGGCAATGCAAAAGGACGTTATTAATAATGCACCACAGTTAACCTCCGTAGTCGATACACTTGGTGATTATATTGTCTATGACGATATTGTTGCTATAGATGGTACGGCATCCGTAAGCGATGGTGTTCTCACATGGACGCCTACAGCTAAAACGAATCCGAATCAGACAATTACAGAATGGACTGATCTTGATGAACATACCCACAAAGT
>JAQXWO010000025.1 GCA_029225485.1 Lachnospiraceae bacterium | reverse complement strand
CGTAAAGATGATCAACGAGTGCAAGCGGCCGTTTATTTTCGTTGGCGGCGGCGCTGTGATCTCGGAAGCAGATCAGGAACTGAAGGAGTTTGCAGACAAGGTGCACGCTCCGGTGGCAGATTCTATTATGGGAAAAGGTGCATACAGCGGAGAAAATGAGCTTTACTGCGGTATGCTCGGCATGCATGGCACAAAGGCGGCCAATCTCGGAGTCACAAAATGTGACCTGCTGATTACGGTCGGGGCGAGATTCAGTGACCGTGTGGTTGGTCAGGCTTCCAGCTTTGCCAGAAATGCAAAGATACTTCAGATCGATGTGGATCCGGCTGAGATCAACAAAAATATCAAGGTGGATGCCAGCATCATCGGTGACGTAAAGGAGGTCCTGAAGCGTCTGAATGCCCGGATCGAGGATCACAGACACGATGAGTGGGATGAATCCGTCAAAGAGCTGAAGAGAAAATATCCGCTGAAGTATAATCAGGAAGTCCTGACCGGACCGTATATTATTGAGGAAATTTACCGTATTACAAAGGGTAATGCGATTATGGTCACAGAGGTAGGACAGCATCAGATGTGGGCGGCACAGTATTATAAATATCCGGCGCCGCATACACTTCTTACATCCGGCGGTCTTGGCACCATGGGCTACGGTCTGGGAGCAGCGATCGGCGCCAAAGTGGGCAATCCGGACAAGACAGTTATCAATATCGCCGGTGATGGCTGTTTCCGTATGAATATGAATGAGATCGCTACGGCAGCCCGTTACAATATTCCTGTCATTCAGGTGGTCATCAACAACCATGTGCTGGGCATGGTGCGTCAGTGGCAGACTCTGTTTTACGGAAAGCGTTATTCCCAGACGATCCTGAATGATGCAGTGGATTTTGTGAAGCTGGCGGAGGCCATGGGAGCAGAAGCGATCCGTGTCACAAAGAAGGAAGAGGTAGCTCCGGCCATTGAATATGCGATCAAGCTTGGTAAACCCATTGTGATCGACTGTATCATTGACTGTGACGATAAAGTATTCCCGATGGTTCCGGCAGGCCATCCGATCGCGGAAGCCTTCGACCAGGACGATATCGAGGAATAAGTCATAAGCAAAACAGGCCGGGTACGGCCTTGTTTTGCATTGACAAGATGAGGAGGAATGAAAGAATGAGCAGAGTGTTTAATTTTTCTGCAGGTCCTGCAGTGCTGCCGGAGGCAGTACTTAAGGAGGCGCAGGAGGAAATGATGGATTACCGCGGATGCGGCATGTCTGTTATGGAGATGAGCCATCGTTCGAAAATGTTCGAGGAGATCATTGAGGCGGCTGAGGCAGATCTGAGAAAGCTGATGAACATCCCGGACAATTACCGTGTGCTGTTTCTGCAAGGAGGCGCGAGCCTTCAGTTTGCCATGATCCCCATGAATCTCATGAAGAACCGTGTGGCGGATTACATTGTGACCGGGCAGTGGGCAAAGAAGGCATGGCAGGAAGCCCAGAAATATGGTCAGGCAAACAAGATCGCATCCAGCGAGGATAAGACATTTTCCTATATCCCGGACTGCAGTGATCTTCCCATCAGCCCGGATGCAGATTACGTTTATATCTGTGAGAATAACACTATTTACGGAACAAAATACAAGAAACTGCCGAACACCAAAGGAAAGCTTCTTGTGGCAGACGTATCTTCCTGCTTTCTGTCCGAACCGGTGAATGTCAGCGATTATGGCATCATTTACGGTGGTGTACAGAAAAATGTGGGACCGGCAGGCATGGTGATCGCAATCGTGCGTGAAGACCTGATCACGGATGATGTTCTTTCCTGTACGCCGACCATGATGAAATATAAGACTCATGCGGACGCAGGCTCCATGTACAACACACCGAACTGCTACTGTATCTATATGTGCGGCAAGGTATTCAAATGGATTCAGTCCATGGGCGGTCTGGAAGGCATGAAGGCTCATAATGAAAAGAAGGCAGCCATTCTGTACGATTTTCTGGATCAGAGCCAGATGTTCCATGGTACTGTGGTGAAGGAAGACCGTTCCCTGATGAACGTGCCTTTCGTGACCGGAGACAAGGAACTGGATGCGCGGTTTGTAAAAGCTGCGGAAGAAGCAGGTTTCCTGAATCTGAAGGGACACCGCACCGTGGGCGGTATGCGTGCCAGCATCTATAATGCTATGCCCATCGAGGGAGTACAGAAGCTGGTTGAATTCATGAGAGCTTTTGAGAAGGAGAACTGATATGTATCAATATGCGTGTCTGAATCCCATCGCTGAAGTTGGACTTCAGGGATTTACAGAGGATTACAGAAAAGTGGAGTCAGTAGAAGAGGCAGATGTGGTTCTGGTCCGCAGTGCTGCCATGCATGAAATGGAATTTCCGGAAAAACTGCAGGCGATTGCCCGGGCAGGTGCCGGAGTCAACAATATCCCCCTGGAGCGCTGTGCAGAACAGGGTATCGTGGTATTTAACACACC
>JAQXWO010000024.1 GCA_029225485.1 Lachnospiraceae bacterium | reverse complement strand
CTTTTTCAGAAGAGAATCATACTTAAAGGAGGTCGGCTGAATTGACGAAGAAAAAGACCGGGCTGCTGGCTACTCTCTGGCAGTACAGAGTAGCCTATGTGTATATTGCTCCGTTTTATATTCTGTTTGCCACATTTACCCTGTTCCCCATGGTGGCAGGATTTGCCCTCAGTTTTTTCCGCTGGGACGGACTGGGTGCCATGCATTTTATTAAATTTGAGAACTATGCGAACCTTCTGAATGACCCGCTGTTCTGGAAGGCACTGAAAAATACACTGTTTATGGGACTGATTGCGCATATTCCGATCCTGCTGGGCGGCCTTGTGCTGGCCTACCTGCTGAATTCCAAGCTGGTGAAGGGACAGAATATTTTCAAGACCATCTACTTTATGCCGATGGTCACCAGTTCCGTTGCGATTTCCATTATTTTCTCCAATATGTTCGGATATAATTATGGTCTGATCAACTGGTTCCTGGGCCTGTTCGGGGAAGAGCCAATCAACTGGCTGGCCGGTGACGGATCCCTGATCCCGGTGGCGGTTATCATCCTGTTTGCGTGGAAGTGGATCGGGTGGAACATGGTCATCTATCTGGCCGGTATGCAGGGAATCAGCAATGATATTTATGAAGCGGCGGAGATCGACGGCGCAAACCATGTGCAGATCATTTTCCGTATTCTGATCCCGCTTCTGAAGCCGATCATCCTCTTTACCATGATTCAGTCCACCATCGGTATGTTCAACCTGTTCACAGAGCCCTTTATGCTGACAGGAAGCAACCTGAACGGAGGAACGAACAACGGCGGCCTGACACTGATGATGTACCTGCTGGGCAAAGCGCCGCAGGGCGGTACCGCTTACGGCTACGCGTCCGCAGTTGCCTACGTGATCACCATGATGATTATTCTGGTTTCTATCGTTCTTAACAGGGTAATGTCCGATACGGATCCTGCGGAGAGACGCCTGCTGAAAGAGCAGAAAAAGATGAGAAAGGAGAGAAGAAAAGCATGAAAACATTATTGATCATTCTGGTACTGTTCGCAGCCTTTCTGATCCTGATCTCTGTGTTCAGTAAAAAAGGAAAGAAAATTGCATTATACATTGTTCTGATCACGATTGCACTGATCATGCTGACACCGTTTTATATGATGTTTGTCATGTCCACACTGCATACAAGTGAGATTTATTCTTTCCCGCCGGTTCTGACCTTCGGAACCAATCTGGTGGAAAACCTGAAGAATATGAGCGATAAGATCGATCTGTTCCGGGCATTCAGAAACAGCCTGTTCGTGACCGGATCGTATGTGGTCCTGGTACTGTTCTTCTGTTCCATCGGAGGATATGCTTTTTCCGTTTATGATTTTCCGGGCAAAAAACAGCTGTTTACCATTCTTTTGGGTACCATGATGGGTCCGGCCACGGCAGGAATGATTCCCTGGTTTATCATGATGAGCCGTTTCGGCTGGGTCAACAGCTATAAAGCGCTGATCATCCCGGGATGTGCCAATGCTTTTGGTATCTTCTGGATGAGGCAGTACTGTCAGAATAACGTACCGAAAGCTCTGATGGAAGCGGCCCGCATCGACGGCTGCAGTGAGTGGACCATTTTCTTCCGTGTCATTGCACCGATCCTGAAGCCGGCTTACGCTTCCCTCGGCATCATGCAGTTCGTTAATCAGTGGAATGAATTTACACAGGCATTGCTGATCCTGAAAAAAGAAAAGCTTTACACACTGCCGCTGATCCTCCGCTCTCTGGTGACAGACCGTGGTACCGACCAGGGTGCTCTGATGGTAGCCAGTACATGCGCGGTACTGCCGCTTCTGATCTGCTTCCTGTGCGCTTCCAAATTCTTCATGGACGGTTTGACAGCAGGAGCGGTAAAAGAGTAAAACTATATGAAAAAGATGGAAAACGTAATTGAAAGGAGTGTTGAAATGGGAACTATACTGGATGGTTCCAGGCTGGTGCTTGGTACCTGCTATTATCCGGAACACTGGCCGGAAAGTATGTGGAAGGAAGATCTGGAACGGATGCTGGAAGCCGGCATTGAGGTGATCCGGATCGCTGAGTTTGCATGGAGCAAGGTAGAGCCCACGGAGGGCAATTTTACATATGAGTTTTTTGACCGCTTTCTGGATCTGGCGGAAGAAGTGGGGATGAAAGTGATCTTCTGTACGCCTACGGCTACTCCGCCGGCCTGGCTGACGGAGAAATATCCGGAGGCGCTCAACGCGGATATCAGCGGACAGCTGTACCGCCACGGAGCCAGAAGACATTATAATTATAATTCCCCTGCCTACCAGAGACTTTCCGCTATCATTACGGAAAAATTTGCGGAGCATTACGCGGGCAGAAAGTGCATCATCGGCTGGCAGCTGGACAATGAGCTGAACTGTGAGATGAATGAATTTTATTCCGAAAGTGATACAGCAGC
>JAQXWO010000023.1 GCA_029225485.1 Lachnospiraceae bacterium | reverse complement strand
TAAAGCTCATATGTTTTCCTCCGTTTTTTCACAGTCCTCACCGGACTGCATGATGTACTATCAGTATAGCGGATTTGAAAAAAGAGGTGGAAATTATTGTAGATAGCACAGATAAATGCAAGATATTGTCGCATTCTTTTTTCTGTGGTATACTGATTCTGATGTCAGGATCTCAGGGATATGCCTGCGTCAGAAAGTATGACTCCGGAATCCGCCAAACATGAGAATATTTCGATGTCGTCAGGGTTTCGTAAGCGTATCATGCGGAAAAACCGCAGTTATCAGCAGTATCAGCACATTAAGAAAGAAGGAGATCTTTTTTATGAGTATTTATCATCCGACCAGCCACTATGCCGCTATTACAGCCTTCTACGCACTGAACCTTCCGGAATTCCGTATGCCCGTGCATACCCATCCGGAATGTGAGATCATGTACATCGTCGGTGGCTCCTGCCGGGTCCTCACAGAGACCGAAGAATATACCCTCAAAGACCGGCAGTTTATCTTTCTGGACGCAGGCCAGCCACATCAGCTTCTGGTCAGCCGGGAAACTCCCTGCTCCATCCTGAATATTGAGTTCTCCTGTACCGAACAGCCTTCCCGGCTTGATCTGTCTGAAGTGCGATCCGAAAGTGCTTCTTTTGCCTCATTTCTGCTTCATCCACAGCCATATTTTATAGGTACGGACTCGGAAAGTCTGGGATATGCGTTAAAAGATCTGATCTCCCGACTGCAGAAAAACAACGGCGATGACACGTATCTGATCCGGCTCCTGTTTTTCCGGGTGCTTCTGGAACTTTCCCTGTGTTACAGAAAAAACAGATCTGCCGGCAGTGTGATCTACCTGAAAAAGGCATGCGAATATATCAACTCTCATCTGACCGAAGAGATCCGCATACCTCAGATTGCCGCACATGCGGATGTGAACAAATCCTATCTGCACGCACTTTTTTCAAAATATATGAACTGTACCATCACGGATTACATCAATCGGTGCCGTCTGAATCAGGCTGCCTTCCTGCTGACAAACAGCTCCCTCTCTGTCACCGATATTGCCTTCCGTTCCGGCTATAACAGCAGGCAGCATTTTTCTGCCACTTTTGAGAAATTCTATCATATGACGCCCCGGACCTACCGACAGCTGAACCTGAAGACACTGAATACTTCCACAAAAAATGCGCAGATACGCATTCATCAGGACGAGTTTCTGACTGAAGATCTGTTTCCTGATGAATAATAATATGCATATCTGCGCGCAAATATATCAGGCACATCTTATGACGGCTGTTTTCCGATATAAGCCAGGATGCCGCCGTCCACATAAAGAATATGTCCGTTTACAAAATTGGAGGCGTCGGAGGCCAGGAACACTGCCGGTCCCATCAGATCCTCCGGGACACCCCAGCGGGCCTGCGGAGTCTTGGCAATAATGAACTGGTCAAAGGGATGCCTGCTGCCATCCTCCTGCAGTTCCCGCAGAGGAGCTGTCTGAGGTGTGGCGATATAGCCGGGTCCGATCCCGTTGCACTGAATGTTGTACTGTCCGTACTCGGAAGCAATATTCTTTGTCAGCATCTTCAGTCCGCCTTTTGCCGCCGCGTAGGCAGACACCGTCTCACGGCCAAGCTCGCTCATCATGGAGCAGATATTGATGATCTTGCCGTGGCCCTTCTCGATCATGCCCGGAAGCACTGCTTTCGCCATGATAAACGATGCGGTCAGGTCAATGTCGATCACCTGGCGGAATTCCTCCGCTTTCATTTCCGTCATGGGAATCCTCTTGATGATCCCTGCATTGTTCACAAGGATGTCTACCGTTCCAAGATCCTGTCCGATTTCATCCAGCATACTTTGCACCTGTGCCTCATCCGTCACATCGCAAAGATATCCCGTCGCACCGATCCCGTTACTTCTGTGGTGCTCCAGTGCTTTCTGCAGGTGTTCTTCCTTCCTGCAGTTAAACGCGATCCTGGCTCCGGCCTTTGCAAACCCTTCCGCAATGGCAACCCCTATCCCTTAGGCAACGCCTGTAACCAACGCTACTTTTCCTTCCAGTGAAAACATCTCATTCATCCTGTTCGATCCTCCTGTTCTGTCCGGGGCTCAGACTCCGGCAACGCCTGTCTGACAGCCCGGCTCTCATGTATAATACTCACGGGTTCTATCTTTCTAATCATAAGAAAGACTATTCTGACAATCATAATCGTCCATATAAGAAAAATGTTGCTTTACCACAGGAGAATTCCTGTATGTTTCAGTTTATAAACTGCTTCGATAAAATAATAGTCCGCATAACTCATGGTCATATGGTGTGCACAGTTGTGATACGCCGGTGAACAATTCTGCACAATAGCATCACATTCTCTTCCCCATACGGCACGTTTTTCATCAATCGTCTTCAGGATCCTGAATGCGGCCCTGCGGTACATCTCCTTCTCCAGTTCCGGTACATGCTTTGCAATCTCCAGAAGTCCTCCCGCAATGACACAGGCGCCGCAGGAATCCTCATAAGCCGGCTCGGCAGGCTGTCTGAAATCCACCGGAATAATTCCGTTTTCCGGCAGATTCGCGATGCAGTAATGAGCCACCTTCTTCGCCGTGTCAAGATACTCCTGCTTCCCGGTGTGAGTATAGCTGTTGGCAAAGCCATAGATTGCCCAGCCCTGTCCTCTGGACCAGGAGGAACCCTCCTGATATCCCTGTCCTCCCAGGCTTCTGATCTCTTCTCCCGTCTCCGGATCAAATTCTACAATATGCTTCACCGAACCATCCGGGCGAACGAAATGTTTCATGACCTTGTCCGCATGCATCACGGCAATCTGACGGAACCTTGGATCCCCGCTTTCCTCAGAGGCCCAGTAGAGCAAAGAGATGTTAAACATGCAGTCAATAATAGCCCATCCTCTGGTGTCATCCGTGCCTACTTCATTCCATGCACGGATAAAATGTCCCGCCGGATTGAACCGTCCGGCCAGAAGATTCGCCGCATGCATGGCAATTTTTCTGGATCTTGGATTGCCTGTCAGGCGGTAATCTGCCACAGCCGTGGGCTGGAACATGAATCCCACATCATGGTGCAGTCCGTAATAATCCTCAAAACACTGTTCCATCCGGTACTCGGAAATACGCGCGATCTCCGCATATTTTTCCTCTTTCACATCCTGATACAGCAGCCACATGATACCGCCCCAGAACCCGTTGGTCCACCAGTTCAAGCCGTCATCCGGATTCCACTTTCTGGTCTCATCGGAACGGTCATCATAATTTCCCTCTCGGTCTGTGGTGTAGGGAATCTTATCCCTGTTTTTCTCACTGACCCAGCTCATCTTCTCTCTGATTTTTTCAATTGTCCTGTCTGCCCAGATTTCGTATTCGTTCATGTTCAGTCTTCCTCCTTCAATCACAAATCAGGTATCTGCCTACCAATACTGTCAGCATATCATAATTTCTCTTTTATTTATCATAAAATATTTAGAACAAAGGGGAATTTTTTTAGAAAATCCGGAATCAGAAAATCCGACTTATTCTTCATCAGGCTCAAACTGATCCGGATACCTGTCACTTCCTTCATATCCGCAGACACCCATACGCGGCGAATTGCATACCTTGAGAAAATATTCCGGAACATCCCAGTCCTCTGTTTCGTCTCCCTCTGTTCTTGCTTTCCGCAGACATTCCTCGCACCAGAACGGTTTCTCCTCATAATAGTTTAGCGGATCAATCCATTCAGCTTCTTTCTTCCCGCACTGACTGCATACTATTTTCCGAGCATTATTGCGGGACAGAAGCACTATTTTTTCATTTTTTCGTACTCCGACCCGATAGCTGTGTATATTTAATATCAGTTCTGTTGTCGAGCCAAAATCATACTCATAGGTGATTGTCTGTCCGACCGTCAATACGTCTTTTAATTTATAATTCATACTCTTAGCCGGCGGTCCCCAGAATGAATCCGTCTCGGGCATCACTTCGTACGAAACTCCGCCAATATCAAACGCACTGAGGTGTCCACAGCACTCCACCCAGATATCCCTGATGAACTGATCCAGTGCTTTTAATGTAGCATTCTCACTTACTTCAACAATTAACCAGTAATCTTTATCATATCTTCCATACAATACAATCTCAAAATATCCACACCTTGTTTTCCCTGTTTCTTTCTCTAATCTGTCTATTCTTTTTTTACATGATGCCAGATGGCGGAGCATTCCGCCTTTTGTGTACTCTTTTCCACAATATTTACATAATCCTTTCGTCTGCGCAGCCATGATTGTCCCCCTTTCGCAATGTTTAAATACACATAAAAAGTCTGTTAATTACATTAAATTTAGGTAAATGTTCAGAGCCAACTTCCAAAATGCTTCGCATTTAATCGGTGTGGCGTATCCGCCAAATATAATTTCAAAAACAGTCTTAAAAATGCAAGCATTTTACGTCTGTTTTATGAAATTTTGCTTGGCTCTGAATAGTTACAAATTTAGCACAAATTCCTGCAAAAGTATACAACTTCTTCGCTGCTCTGGGCGCTATCCTTTGTATTTATCCCGATAAATATCTGGCATATCTACATTCTTCAAAAAGTAACAGGAAATTTCCCGCAGAGTAAAATAGAATTTCTCTGTACTTATCATTGATAAATTGCCTGAATCGGCACTGAATATGTTACGTCATATCCGGATATAGCTGATTTCTGCCATATCCGGACACAGATTTGATATACTGATTACATGATATGTTTGGCCTTACATTTTTTTTGAAAATCTTCAAATGAGACGGATTCTAAAGCCAGATCAAACCATCGATCCAATGTATTCGAATCCTTTTCATTTATGATTCTTTCTTCCATCACATCTGACACAGACCATGTTTTTTTTATAAACTTGATCAAAGCCTCTGCTTTTCCTTCTGCCTTTCCTTCTTCACGTTCTTCCTTCAGCATTTCTTCCAGAACCATAAATCTTTCCTCCATTTTCCAGCTTGATTTTATTCTGCGAATTGATTCCTGAAGACAACTGACAAAATCATCATCAAAATCTTCCTGACTTTCATTCAGATCTGCTTTCACAAATCTAAGGAAGTTTACCAGTTCTGAAGATACTTCCGTTCTGTTCTCTCCCAGGGTACTGAGAAATAAAATTGTCTTTGATGGTAAGCTCATTCAATTTTCTTTTCTGATACATATATTTCCTCCAAAATACAGAGGAATTCTATGCTGTCATTATAACAGACATTTTCCCATAAGACTATATGCATTCAAATAAATTATACAAAAAGAGGCTTCTTATTATATCAGTTTTTCTATTCTCAAAACTCCCGAAATCACACCAACCCGTCTTTGTTAATCAGAAGAAGAGCGAAATTCTGTCTTGCCGCATCCATCATTCGCTGCGTAAATCCGCTTGTCAGCCTATCAATTTCATACTTATATTTGTCAAAAATAGTCAAGGTCATCAAATCAAAAACCGGCGCATAGTCTGCGCCGGCCAGGGAGACATTAAAGTTCCCTTCACTCAGTATCTCATGCCCCTTTCTTCCCGGATAAGACATTCATCATCACATACAGTCCGACTGCGATCACGATCGAAGCGATCAGTATAACATACATGGAAGAAAGTTCAACTTTGTCGCCAAAGAAGTACAGGTTGCAGTCCACGCTGTCCCGGATGGCCTCCACGATCTCTTCCGGAAATCCCTGCGCGCTCATCTCCTCGAACACTCCCCGCAGCGCATGGTTGCGCAGCAGCGATGTGCCATAAGTACCGGGCAGGAACGAGAGCACCTTCTGCAGCTCCTCAGAGAACTGGGAGATGGGCATATAGGCTCCGCAGATAAATCCATATCCGGCGCTGATGATGGTGCCCACCGCCGATGCCTGCCCCTGGGTGGACAATGGAAAATTGACACAGGAGGACAGCGCCGTACCGAACAGTACCAGAAGCGTCACATCCAGCAGCAGAGCTGCCACATCCCCGGCGGTCAGATACCATCCCACATAGGATAAATATGCGAGACATACTCCCCCGGCGATGTAACAAATCAGCAAAGTGGAACATAAAGTCGCCAGATAATACCCGAATGCCAGTGTACTTTTCTTCACCGGCGCCATGGTCAGATCCCGCCTTGCGCCGGTAATCTTATCCTGAACCATCAGCAGATTGGAACAAAATGCCACCGTCACACAGCTCACTGCCAGCAGAGAGGAGACCAGTTCGCCTCCCACACATCCTCCGATGAGTTTATCCGGCACTGTCGCTCCCGCCGCTTCCAGGGCACTGCGGAAGGTATCCTCGTATACATTGCTCAGAAAGGTGCCGTACAGCACCAGCAGGATCAGAGGTGTGATCAGCGAAGTGAAAAACATTCCCCTGTCCTTAAAATACAGTTTCATGTTGCGCCGGGTCAGCGCTCCAAGTCCGGTCATTTTCCTGCACCTCCTGCCAGTTTTTTCCCTGTCACGGCAAGGAATACATCATCCATCTTCCCTTTTGTGATCTCATAATCCTGAAAGATTTCCGGATACTTTCTGATCAGCTCCGTAGCTGCGGCGGTGTCAGGAACCGATACCCTGTAGGCATCCCGGATGGATATATACGGTTCGCCCAGCGATTTTACCTGCTCTTCCTCCACACCGTAAAGAGTGATAAAGTCTCCTGTATAACTGTTTTTCAGTGTCAGAGGCGTCCCTTCTGCCGCTATTTTGCCGCTGTCCAGAATCACCACGTAATCCGCATCGACTGCCTCCTCCATATAGTGGGTCGTGAGAAACACCGTCATCCCTTCATTCTTTCGCAGATCCCCCACAACCCGCCACAACGTACTTCTGGTCTGCGGATCAAGGCCGGTAGTCGGCTCATCCAGAATCAGAATCTTCGGCCTGTGCAGCAGTGCACGGGCAATGTCGATCCTGCGCCGCTGTCCGCCGGAAAGCTTCCCCACGGGACGCTTCAGCAGATCTTCAAATTCCAGAAGTCCTGCCAGCTCTGCCAGCCGATCCCGGAAGTCTTTTCCACGTATACCATACAGTGCCGCCCGGCTCTGCAGATTATCCTTTACAGAAAGATCTTTATCCAGGACGGAATTCTGAAACACCACCCCCAGGCTGCGCCGGATGCGGTCGGGATCCTGGTCCGGATCCAAACCTGTGATCCGTACGATCCCGGCGTCCTTGGACAGCTGACCGCACATGATATTGATAGTAGTCGATTTCCCCGCGCCGTTGATTCCCAGAAAAGCGAAAAGTTCTCCCTCTTTCACCCGAAAGCTCAGATCCTGTACCGCATGCACATCGCCAAAATGCTTGTTCAGATGCGCGATCTCTATTACATTACTCATAAGTCTCTCTCCTTCTGTCTGTCAGAATTCCTGTCTGCGGGGCATGAGAATGGCGGCAAAAATATATGCCAGAAAGCCGCTGCCGCCCATAGCACAGAACAGGATCCAGCCCAGCCGTACTACTGTAGGGTCAATCTGAAAATACTCTGCGATACCGCCGCAGACACCATCCACCATTTTATTCTCATTGGATTTGTAAAGTCTCTTTTCCATCATTTGAATCCTCCATTCATTCTTCAACAGTTCAAACAGTTGTCGTCTTACCTGGATATTCTATGAAATAATGTGGATCCTCGATAGTGTGATTTTTCGGCAGTTTGTGTCAGTTTTATAGATGTGCAGACAAATCCCGGCCTTATTCCGCTGCATTCCTGCTCTCCCGGATAATATCCCCTATTCTCTCACTGCTCAGCATAAATGCATCCACAATATCCGAATCGAAATCAGTGCCTCGTCCATTTATTATGATCTGAAAGCATTCCTCCAGCGGCATAGCATCCCGGTAACACCGTTTTGATGACACCGCATCAAACACATCAGCCACTGCCATAATCCTTGCACACAAAGGAATCTCCTCTCCTGAAATGCCTGTGGGATACCCTTTCCCGTTCCATTTTTCATGATGATACAAAGCCACCTGATAGGCCATATTCTCATATTCACCGTCAAGCAGATGCCCAAACGTATCCTGAATAATTTTCCCTCCGATCACCGGATGCTCTTTCATCTTTTCAAATTCCTCCCGGGTAAGCTTTCCCGGTTTTTGCAGGATCACATCCGGAATTCCTATCTTTCCAATATCATGCATCGGCGCTGACTGTTCCAGATTATTAATATAATCTTTTGTGATCAGAGCCCTGTATTTCCTGTTTTTTCTCAGATTCTTTGCGATCAATACCGCATAGGCAGAAGAACGCCGGATATGTCCCCCTGTATTGTCATCCTTGTTTTCTACCAGAGTTGCAAATCCCATGACCATCTCATTCTGATAATGCTCCAGTCCGTGAACTGCAGGATTTTCCATATTTAAATAGATACTTATGGTGACCATGGTAGCCGCAATGCAGGAAACCAAAGCCTCCGGAAACATGATCTGTATCAAAAGGATAATGATAATAAACAGCAGTGTCGTAAAAAGGCCGTCTTTTTTCTTACCTGATATATATCTGTGCTTCGCAAGGATCATAACGATCGTAAGAATGCAGTAAACGAACACGCTCCCAAAACATATATAGACAGAGATTCCCATGGAATAATTTGTGTAAATCCCCTGCAGAATCTTTAATTCCGGAATAAAAAAAGACGTCAGCAGAACAGTAGCCAGTCCCGGCAGTAAATATGCTGCCTTGATCCATTTTCTTTTCGGGATGCCAACTGTTGCAGAAACCCAATACCAGAACAGCAGCATGACATATATTTCATAGGATACAAACATCCCCAAATGTCCCAGCAGATTTACATAGCGTGGAAGCTCATCCAGATAATTCACTGTGCATGCCGTAAATCCGTCAAAGAATACAGTCACCTCCGTCACGATAAAAAAACTGTCAAAAATACGATTACACCTGATCTTTTTCGTTAATTGGTTCAGCTGATTTCCTTCCCGGATAAACTGTATTCCAACATATCCCAGAAGCAACAAACAAACGATCTGAGTCTTACACCATATGAATGCGTTCATCTCTTTCCTTTATCTCCCATGTATCCTTTTGTGACCCTTTAATTTTCTTGATCCACTTGCCGCTGCGCAGCCGGTACACACACCAGATGGACTTCAGCACCTGATCGATCTTCAGGTAAAAGTAGATCCAGAATGCGGGAAGCCTGAGCACAAACGCAGCAAGAATCCCCAGCGGCAATGACGCGATCCATAAAAATACATTGTCAGCAGCCATCAGTACTTTTGTGTCGCCGCCTCCCCTGAGCACTCCTTTGGTCATGATGCTGTTTGTGGACTGAAACAGGACAATAATAGCAATCGCGTCCATCAGCTGTCTTGCGATGCCCGCCGTATGTTCAGACAGATGATACGAGCGGATCACCGGAGTGCTGATCACAAGAATCACTGCCGCGGACAGCAGACCCAGCAGAAAACCTATGCCAAGAAACGCATACCCCTGTTCCTGAGCTTTCCCTCTGTCTCCTTCCCCCAGCGTTTTCCCGGTTATCATAGTGCCTGCCTGCGAAAATCCCTGCGTCAGCACAGAACTCATCTGCTGAGTCACCGCGGTGACGGCATTGGCAGCCACAAATTCCCCGCCAATTCTCCCTATGATCATTGCCACTGAATTATTGCCAAGCGCCAGAATCCCGTCACTGACCAGGACGGGGATGCTGATACGGATATACTCTTTCAGCAGATCACCGGTCTTCATAAACAGATTGCCGGTCCGGAAACCGATCACATCATCTTTAAAAAATAAAAATCCGCAGATCATGGTGAACTCAAACAGCCGTGCGATCAATGTGCCCAGTGCCGCACCGGCCACTCCCATCCGCGGCATCCCCAAATGTCCGAAAATAAATATATTATTCGCGCCGACATTAATGAAAAAAGCACCGAACGAGGTATAAAGCGGAACCTTCTGTTTTCCCACTGCCCTCAGAATAATCGTGGTTGTCAGTGAAAGGCCCAGCAGATAATAGGTGACGGCTGACCATCTCAGATATTCCACACCACGTTCGATGATTGCGGTCTCCCGGCTGTAAATGTGCATGATGGCCTCCGGCGCAGCCAGCGTAATGATACAGAACAGACTGGCAATCAACACCGTCAGCCGGTACATGATCGCCACACTCTTCTGCATGTCCACCTGATCTTTCATCCCGTTGAACCTTGCTACCAGAACCGAAGCCCCCATGGAAAGCCCCATACATAGGATATGATAGATATTGATAAACGTGTTGGCAAGAGAAACCGCTGAAAGCTCAGTCTCCCCCAGTCTGCCCACCATAATCGTATCCATCATGTTTACGCCCACGGTGATCATACTCTGCACGGCAATCGGCACCGCCAGCAGTGCCACACTTCTATAAAAATTTTTATCCTTAATAAACACATATTTCAAAAACGGAACCATACTTTTCCTCTCTTTCGTTTGCCTTTTTCCATTGTACTCTATCTGTGAATCATAAATCAACTACAGATTGCAAGACGTTTTCTATTCACATATTTGCGATGCTGTCGGACTCAGGTATGTTGTTCTCACGTCTGATTGAAATACAGCCCCGTGCAGCATCGGGATACCTCTAAGCAAACATTTAGCGGGTGCTTTTAGCCGGAGGCGAGATCCACTGCTTACGGAGACTCGGAGCGAAGCCTTTGCTGAGCTTCGTTAGTCGTAGTTAGCAGTAGTATGCTCCACCTGAAATACCGTACTGTTTCGATGAGGATGCTTTTTCGAGAGTGCAGTTGTAAAAACACAGGCGTAGCGGGTTACGCTGAGGCTTTTACAACTGTGCTATCGGAAAAGAAGACCAGCGAAACAATGCGGTATTTCAGGTGGAGCATACCAGCTCGCCGGAGCGTTACCCGCATTTGCGTGAGGTATCCCGATGCTGCACGGGGCGTCACAAATATGGAACAGCAGCAGACTTTAACCTTGACAAGCACTGGCACATATGCTATTCTACAAAAACTCTTTGCACTGCATATAAATCTACAGTACAAACTGAGCAGACCGTGACAACATGTCATGGAGTCGGGTCACTGAAGTGACAGTGGAATCTCTCATCCACGGGACAGTAGTTGCTAATACTGATTCGTGGGTGTTTTTTTATCTATTCGATCAGAATACCAATCATTCACAACCCCCACATATGTCTGGTGCCATAGAGTTATCCTAAAACATGGAGGTAGCTGGTATGGAAAAAAACATTGTATCATCAAAAAAAGACCACAATCCGGAAATAGAATTCCAGAAGGCGGCAAACAGGGTATCTGTAATTACAATCATTGGAAATCTGTTTCTGTCCGTGCTCAAGCTGCTGGCGGGGATCATTGCTCATTCCAGCGCAATGATCAGTGACGCCATCCATTCCGCATCGGACGTATTCAGTACCTTTGTGGTGATCATCGGAATCCGGCTGGCATCCAAAAAGCCTGATAAAGAACACCCCTACGGGCATGAACGTCTGGAATGTGTGGCGGCTATTCTCCTGGCGGTCATTCTCTTCATCACAGGTCTCGGCATTGGCCTGGATGCATTGACAAACATCCTGCAGGGGAATTACCGGGATCTGCAGGTACCCGAAGTGCTGGCACTCATCGCAGCCATTATTTCCATCGTCAGCAAGGAAGGAATGTACTGGTATACAAGATACTATGCAAAGAAAATTGATTCCAGTGCGCTGATGGCAGATGCGTGGCATCACCGCTCCGATGCCTTTTCTTCCGTTGGCGCTCTGATCGGCATCGGAGGCGCGCGGCTCGGCTTTCCTGTCATGGATTCAGCTGCCAGCCTTGTGATTTTCGTGTTTATTGCAAAAGCAGCTCTTGATATTTTCCGGGATGCCATGGACAAAATGGTGGACCATGCCTGCGACGAAGAGACCGAACGGCAAATTCGTGACTGCGTCCTGCAGAATCCGAATGTGCTCGGCATAGACCTGCTGCGGACTCGTATCTTTGGCAATAAGATCTATGTGGATGTGGAGATTCAGGCAGATCTGTCCATCACTTTGCAGGAAGCGCACAACATTGCCGAAAACGTACATGATGACATTGAGCGTTCATTTCCCAAGGTGAAGCATATTATGGTACATGTGAATCCAAATGACTCTATACAATTTGAATCACATTGATCGAATGAGCCTCCAGCATGATCTCCATGCCTTCTTCATACATCCCGGGCTCTGTCTTTTCGATCCGAACCTCTTCGTGATCCACGTCATTATAGGATTCAATACTGTTTCCTCTGACCGTATACTTCATGACCCTGCTGCCTGATACCTCCAAAGGAAGTGTGATCGAATGCGTCCGGTCAGGATCCTTGTTTACGACTGCAAGCGCAATCCCCGGCCTGTCAGACCACTTTGTAACCACGAGATCAAGAGCGTCTATGACAAGTTTTTCTCCTTTTTTACTGGTTACTTCCAGCGTCGGCATTTCCTCTGACCAGGTATCGAGAACTACATCACCCAGATAATTTACGTACAGATCAAACACATGGTACGTGGATCTGAGAACGATTCCTTCTGAGTGTGTAAAGATGCATCCTCTCGTATTTACGATCGGTGCAAAATTTGCCATACCGACTATATCACAGTTACGGTTCAGCTCATTCAGAAAACAGGCTGTGAATACGGCGTCTGCCATGGTATATTCCGTGTTATCGTCATTTTTATCCCTCGGATACAGGTATTCTTCCTTTGTGATACCCTGCCGGACCGTATGGACATTGGGATGATACCAGCCCCGAAGATTCCATTCATCAAAGGCGATCCTGATTTTCTTTTCCAGCTTAAGGGCCTCCAGCAGTCCCCTGACCTCGCGGATGGAATGCCCGATGTCATGAGTATATGCCATGACCTGTTCGTAATCGGCATAATCATTCGTCTGGTGGATTCCGTCCCAGTACTCATGGATCGAGATCCAGTCCAGAAAATCACCGCTTTCCTCCAGGAGCTCCAGATTCCAGTGAATATCGGTCAGGGCAGCTGCACTGAGTTCCGTCGTCGGATCCACATGTTTGATCATCTTAGCCGATTCCTTTACCAGCCTTCCCCATTCCCCGGAAGGCTTTGCTCCGATCTCCCAGTATCCGTAGTTTTCATTGCCGATGCTCCAGTATCTGACCTTATGCGGTTCTTCATATCCATTTGCGATTCTCCATCTGGCATATCTGCCTTCCTCCCGGAGATTGCAGTACTCCACCCAGTCACTCATCTCCTCCGCGGTTCCTGTACCGGCATTGGTGCAGATATACGGCTCACAGCCGATTTTACGGCACAGCCTGATATATTCATCTGTACCGAAGGTATTCGGATCCTCCACCCGCCATGCCTTGTCAAAAAATGGCTGCCGTTCTTTTCCGACCGCTGCCTTCCAGTGGTAAGAAGACACAAAACAACCGCCTGGCCATCGCAGAATGGGTACCTTGATTTTCTTCATCGCCTCGATCACATCGGTCCGGAATCCGTCCTCATCGGCCAGCGGTGATCCCGGGTCATATACCCCGCCGTAGATCTGCCGGTGGAAATGCTCAATAAAATGTCCGTACAGCATCTGGCTGCGGATGCCGATGACCCGGTTCAGGTTTGTATGCAGTTTCATGTTCTCAGTGCTCCTTCCTCCTGTATAAAAGCAGAGCTGCTCT
>JAQXWO010000022.1 GCA_029225485.1 Lachnospiraceae bacterium | reverse complement strand
TGCTGGAAAGAAGAGGCAGCAACGATCAAGCTTGCTGATGCAGCAAAGATGACGGTAAAGGAAATAAACAAAACAGGAGAGCTTTTCCAGTAAAGATGAAAGAAAAATGAACAAATCCTGATATAAATGGGACAGCGGATGTGTAAGCTGCTGTCCCTTTTATATTACTAAAAATCCGAATAGTAAAAGAAAGAATGTCGTTCATCAAAATTTTAAATCAGATGACAGTCATAAAATCATGATAAAATGGTCGGGAGCACGAAAATGCTTCCGGCCTTTTTTTCATATGAAAAAAGGGAATGACGAAAACAGAAAAAAGTGATAAGATGGAGCAGATACAGTTGCTGTGAATGTATGAGGCAGTAAGCTGATAGATACGCAGGAGGAGATGAATGATGCCGCGAAAAAAAGAACCGCAGGATGGCAGGAAAGTGCAGAGGGAGAAAAACGGAGCACGGCAGAGGGAAGTATATCAGCAGCCGCGGCGCCGTGTGGTGACGGGAAGCAACTGCCTGCTTGCACTGATCGGTACCGTGATGATTTTCTGTATGGCGGTGGTGATCGTGCTGAATTTTCGCCAGATCTACTATTATGACTTAAAACTTCTCGACTTAAAGGAAAAAGCAGGACTGGATGACTGGATTATCAGGCGAAATTATGATACACTGATAGACTACAATCTGGTGACAAAGCATGTATCAGAGCTTCGGTTCCCTTCTTTTCCCATGTCGGAGAGCGGGCTTGTCCATTTTGCAGAGGTAAAGAGAATACTTGTGGTGATCCAGTATCTGTGCGGGGCGAGTCTGGTCTTGTTTTTACTGGGATTTCTGAGAAAATTGTACCGCAGAGATTACGGATGCCTGAAGCTGATGTCCATGCTGACACTGGTGATCCCATTTGCTCTGGGGACAGCGGCGGTACTTGACTGGCAGCAGTTTTTCGTGAGATTTCATGAATTGTTATTCAGCAATGATTACTGGATCTTTGATCCGGTGACAGATCCGGTCATCAAGATCCTGCCGGATGAATTTTTCTTTCACTGTGCGGTGGCAGTATTAGTGTTTATCGTACTGGGCAGTATACTGAGTGGGATGCTGTACCGGTTCTTTACCAGAAAACAGAGGCGCAGATACCGGTAAGATGGCTTGGAACCGCAGCTGATGCAGGGATGCGGAGCGATATGGCCGGAAGTCAGAATGTGGATAAACCAGAATCAACGTATTAATGTATATTATAGAAGAGACAGCAGGAGGAACATTATGGATATATCTTTGATTCCACAATATGAATTACTGAAGCAGAAGTATATTGACGATATTCAGTCAGAAGGATATCTGCTTCGCCATAAGAAAAGCGGTGCCAGGGTTCTGGTACTGGAAAATGAGGATCATAATAAGGTATTTAATATTGCATTTCGCACCACACCCACGGACAGTACCGGCGTAGCTCATATCCTGGAGCACAGTGTGCTTTGCGGCAGCCGGCTGTTTCCGGCAAAGGATCCTTTTGTGGAGCTGGTAAAGGGTTCACTGAATACGTTTCTGAACGCCATGACTTACCCGGACAAGACCATGTATCCGGTGGCCAGCTGCAATGAAAAGGACTTCTGCAATCTGATGCATGTGTATCTGGATGCTGTCTTTTATCCGAATATCTATTATAAAGAAGAGATTTTCCGTCAGGAGGGCTGGAATTACGAGCTGGAGGCTCCGGAAGATGAGATTATTTATAACGGAGTGGTCTACAATGAGATGAAGGGAGCTTTTTCCTCCCCGGAGGATGTGGTGGAGCGGGAGATCATGAACACACTGTTCCCGGATACCACTTATGGTGTGGAGTCCGGGGGAGACCCGGTGCATATCCCGGATCTGTCTTATGAGGAATTTCTTGATTTTCACAGGACCTATTATCATCCCTCCAACAGTTACATTTATCTGTATGGAAATATGGATGCTGCTGAGCGCCTGAACTGGATGGATCGTGAATATCTGAGCCATTTTGAAGAGCAGAAGGTGGATTCTGAAATCGGTCTGCAGCAGCCTTTCGACCGGCTTCGGGAATTTGACAAAAAATATCCGGTATCTGAAAACGATCCGCTGGAGGATAATACTTATCTGACCTTCAACGCAGTGATAGGTACCAGTCTGGATGTGGAGCTCTGCAATGCCTTTGCCGTGCTGGAGTATGCTCTGGTGTCTGCCCCGGGTGCAAGGCTGAAGCAGGCGCTGCTGGATGCGGGGCTGGGAAAAGACATCATAGGCTCCTATGACAGCGGCACTTATCAGCCGGTATTCAGCGTCATGGCAAAGAATGCAAATGGAGCGGACAGAGACCGCTTTCTGGAGGTGATCCGGAGGACACTGGAAGATATTGTAAGAGAAGGCATTGATCAGAAAGCGCTTCTGGCCGGGATCAATACCATGGAATTTAAGTTCCGCGAGGCGGATTATGGTTCCTTCCCCAAGGGGCTGATCTATGGTATCGATGTGTTTGACAGCTGGCTGTATGATGAGACGCGTCCTTTTGAGTATCTGGAGCAGATTCCGGTCTATCAGACACTGCGGGAGAAGGTGGAAACCAGGTATTATGAGGAACTGATCCAGAAGTATCTTCTGGACAACCCCCATGAGAGTATTCTGGTGGTGGAACCGGAACGGGGAATGACAGAGCGGGAAGAAGAGAGAGTCCGCCAGCTGCTTCAGAAATACAAAGCTTCTCTTTCTGAGGACGAGGTTCAGGCACTGGTGGAGAAGACCGGGGCACTGAGGGCCTTTCAGGATACCCCTTCTTCCCGGGAAGAACTGGAAAAGATTCCCATGCTGGAGCGGAAAGATATCGGAAAGAAGGCGGCAGCTTTTGTGAATGAGGAGCGGCACCTCGGAGATAACACTTTGCTGTTTCATGATATCTTCACCAATGGAATCGCATATCTGGATCTGCTCTTTGACAGTACGGATCTGGATCAGGAGGATATTCCTTATTTTGCTGTGCTGAAGTCTGTACTCGGCATGGTAGATACCGCACATTATTCCTATCAGGCATTAAATAATGAGATCAACGGAAGTACAGGCGGAATTTATCCGGGAATCTCGGTGTATCCGGTGATGGATCAGGAACGGGGGATCCGGACTTTCTTTAGCATCAAAGTACGTGTGCTGTATGACAAGATTCCTTTTGCCCTTTCCATGGTGAGGGAGATCCTGCTTACCTCTTCCTTTGAAAATGACCGTCGTCTGTACGAGATCATTGCGCGGCTGAAATCCAGGCTTTCCATGCAGCTGAATTCTGCCGGACATTCCACGGCTGCGATGCGGGCCATGTCCTACTTCTCTCCCGTAAATGCATTTAATGAGGAGATCAGCGGGATTGCCTTCTGCCGGTTTGTGAAGGAACTGGAACAGCATTTCGATGAACATAAGGAAGCTCTGAAAGAGAAAATGAAAAAGCTCTGCCGGAAGCTGTTCTGCCGGGAAAAGCTGTTGATGAATCTGACCATGGAGCGAAAAGCACTGGAAGCTGCAGAGGCTGAGCTGAAGGATTTTGTCGATGAACTGCCGAAACAGGATGGCTTGAAGGAATCATGCAGAAGAGAAGGCAGTGCGTGCGCAGAATCGCAGGCCTGCGGTTCCTCCTCAGAAGCCCCGGAGAAGGATGGAGCAAAGCAGCTTCCGGTACAGAAGAATGAAGCTTTCACCACACCGGGCCAGGTACAGTATGTGGCCAGGGCCGGCAATTTCCGCAGAGCCGGATTTTCCTATACAGGAGCGCTGCGGATTCTGAAGGTAATTATGAATTATGAATATCTGTGGGTGAATATCCGCGTGAAGGGCGGCGCCTACGGATGTATGAACGGATATGGCAGAACGGGCGATACCTATTTCGTATCTTACCGTGATCCGAATCTGGGCAGGACCAATGAAGTATATGATGGAATTCCGGAGTATCTGGAGCAGTTCACCGTTTCTGAGCGGGATATGACAAAGTATATCATAGGAACCATCAGTGAACTGGATACGCCGATGACGCCTCCCACCCAGGGCAGCCGCAGTCTGAATGCATGGCTGTGCGGCATTACGGACGAAATGATCCAGAAAGAGCGGGATGAGATCCTGCAGGCGGATCAGGACAGTATCCGGGCGCTGGCTCCTCTGGTGGCGGCCGTTCTGGAGCAGCAGTATCTCTGCGTGATCGGAAATGAATCGAAGATAAAGAAGGATGCGGGGATGTTCCGGGAGATCCAGCCCTTTGTGAACTGACGGAATACGTCAAATTAAATTTCAGAATCAGGAGAAGAGTATGGAGAATGCAAAATTTAAATCGGGCTTTGCAACGCTGATCGGTCGTCCGAACGTGGGAAAATCCACTTTGATGAATCATTTGATTGGTCAGAAGATTGCGATTACGTCCAATAAGCCACAGACTACCAGAAACCGGATTCAGACTGTCTATACATCGGAGGAGGGGCAGATTATTTTTCTGGACACTCCGGGGATCCATAAGGCAAAGAATAAGCTGGGAGAATATATGGTCAATGTGGCGGAACGGACGCTGCAGGAAGTGGATGTGGTACTTTGGCTGGTGGAGCCGTCGGATTTTATCGGCAAAGGAGAACAGCACATCGCCGGGCAGCTTCGGAAGGCAAATGTACCGGTGATTCTGATCATGAATAAGATCGATACGGTGGAAAAAGACAAAGTGGCAGGGTTCCTGGAGGGATACCGGGCGCTGCTTGATTTTGCCGACATGATTCCCGTATCCGCACTGCGGGGGCAGAATCTTGACAAGGTGCTCCGGGCTATTTTCAAATATTTACCTTATGGGCCCAAATACTATGATGACGATACCGTTACAGATCAGCCCCAGAGGCAGATCGCGGCAGAACTGATCCGGGAGAAAGCACTGCGTTGTCTGGAGGAGGAGATTCCCCACGGGATCGCTGTTTCCATTGAGCGGATGAAGGAGCGGGATGACGGGATGATCATGGATATTGAGGCGACGATCATCTGCGAACGGGAGTCCCACAAGGGCATCATTATCGGAAAAGGCGGCGCCATGCTTCGCCGGATCGGCAGTCAGGCCCGCCGGGAGATCGAAAAAATGCTGGAGATGCAGGTAAATCTGCAGCTGTGGGTGAAGGTGAAAAAGGACTGGCGGGACAGCGATTTTATGATCAAGAATTTCGGCTATAACAAGAAAGAAATCTGAGAGCTGTCCATGACCGATGATGAGATGAATCAGCTCTGCGTGCAGGTGTTCTGATGCAGAAGAGAAAGAAACTGGAGGAGAGACGGTCATGTCCGATGAATTAAAAGTGACAGGTATGGTGCTGTCGGCGGTGCCGTCCGGAGAGTATGATAAACGGATCGTACTTCTGACGAAAGAGCGGGGAAAGATATCAGCCTTTGCCAGAGGAGCGCGCAAGCCGAACAGCCGCCTGCTGGCTCCCTGCACCCCTTTTTCCTTCGGGACATTCTCTGTGTATGAGGGCCGAAGTGCCTACACGGTGGTAAATGGTGAGATCACAAACTATTTTCAGGAGCTGAAGGCAGATTTTGAGGGTACCTGTTACGGGATCTATTTTATGGAAGTGGCAGATTATTTTTCCAGAGAAAACCTGGATGCTTCCAGATTGCTGAATCTGCTGTATGCATCTTTGCGTGCGCTGATGAACCCACATCTGGAGCGGGAGCTGGTGCGCAGTATTTTCGAGATGAAGGCCATGGTGCTGGATGGAGAATATCCCTATGAAGTGACGGAAGACCCGTCGCTGCAGGAATCCACCCGGTATGCCCTTTCCTATGTGCTCCAGGCCCCGATCCAGAAGCTTTATACATTTACATTAAAGCCGGAGATACAAAAAGAGTTTCAGCAGGTGCAAAAGAGGATGATGAAGCGGATCGTCGGGAAAGAATTTAAATCCATGGAAGTGCTGCGGACAATGCTGAGCACCGGTGTGCAGGTATAAATCATTTTATGGGTTGAAAACAGGGAAGTTTCTATGTATAATAAACTGGATTTGTGATCTGAATCTGAAAACAGCAGCCGGAGATCTGTCAGGGAATGTTTTCTGTGATGCTGTGAACAGGTGTGGAACAGGAGAATTTCCGGGAGGACAAAGGTGAAATACAGGAAGATATGGAAAGCGGCGGTACTGATATCCGGGATCGTACTGCTGACAGGATGTGAGAAAGCTGCAGAGGAAGAGTGGACGCCCCGGGAGTCTGACGCTGTATCGATCGATGCGGAAGGAAACGTGACAGAATATCTGTCCGAAGCGCTTGACCAGTCCTACTACAGCTTCGAGGAGCTGAACAGTATGCTGAACGCAGAAGTCGCCGCCTACAATAAGGAGCATGGAGAGGGTGCTGTGACCGTTGAGAAAGCAGAGCAGTCCGGAAAGAAAGCAGATCTGGTCATCACATACGCTTCCGGTGAAGATTTTGCCCGGTTCAACAATGTGGAATTCTATTATGGCTCCATGATCAATGCGCAGCTTGCGGGCTATCTGTTTGATGATTCCTACCATCGCGTGGAGGATGGAGTGGTGCAGGGAAGCGCAGTATCCGGCAGTGAAGTCCTGAAGAATATGGCGGATATGGTGGTGGTCGTGCAGGCGCCATTGGAAGTGCATGTCCCGGGGACTGTGTCCTTTACCAGCACCAGCGGCACGGTGATCGCATCGGATACGGTAGTGGCGAAGGCCGATGGGGAAGAGGATGACCAGACTGCAGGAGAGGATACTTCAGGAAGAGTTTATATCATATTTGAAGAGCAGCTCTGAGACAGGGGCTGATGCACAAAGTTTAAAGATGTCAGTAATGAATTTCTGTGTCTGGACTGAGATACACAGATACGGAAATTATTTAATCTGAAATGATTCAGGAGGAGAATGAGATGGAAAAGACAATGGACAAGATTGTAGCACTCGCAAAGAGCAGAGGGTTCGTATATCCGGGATCTGAGATCTACGGCGGACTTGCGAATACCTGGGATTACGGCAATCTTGGCGTGGAGCTGAAAAACAATGTGAAAAAAGCATGGTGGAAGAAGTTTATCACAGAGAATCCCTACAACGTAGGTGTGGACTGTGCGATTCTGATGAACCCGCAGACCTGGGTGGCTTCCGGACATCTGGGCGGCTTTGCAGATCCGCTGATGGACTGTAAGGAGTGTCATGAGCGTTTCCGCGCAGACAAGCTGATCGAGGATTTCTGCGCAGAAAAGGGAATCGAGCTGCCGAAGCCGATCGACGCTTTCTCACAGGAAGAGATGATGGCCTTTATCGAGGAGCATCAGGTGCCCTGTCCGACCTGCGGCAAGCATAATTTTACGGATATCCGTCAGTTCAATCTGATGTTCAAGACCTTCCAGGGAGTGACCGAGGATGCCAAGAACACCGTATATCTCCGTCCGGAGACGGCTCAGGGTATTTTTGTCAACTTCAAGAATGTACAGAGAACCTCCAGAAAGAAGATTCCTTTCGGTATCGGCCAGATCGGAAAGTCTTTCCGTAACGAGATCACACCGGGCAACTTTACCTTCCGTACCCGTGAGTTTGAGCAGATGGAGCTGGAGTTCTTCTGCGAGCCGGGCACTGACCTTGACTGGTTCCAGTACTGGAGAAGCTTCTGCATCAACTGGCTGAAGTCTCTGGGCATGAAGGACGAAGAGATGCGTGCCCGCGACCATGCGCCGGAAGAACTCTGCTTCTACAGCAAGGGTACGACAGACATCGAGTTCCTCTTCCCCTTCGGATGGGGCGAACTGTGGGGTATTGCAGACCGTACCGATTATGACCTGACCCAGCATCAGAATGTATCCGGACAGGATATGACCTATTTTGATGATGAGAAGAAGGAAAAATACATCCCGTATGTCATTGAGCCGTCTCTGGGAGCGGACCGTGTGGTACTGGCATTCCTCTGCAGCGCATATGACGAGGAAAACATCGGCACGGAGGAGAAGCCGGACATGAGAACTGTCCTTCATTTCCATCCGGCCCTTGCTCCGGTGAAGATCGGTGTGCTGCCGCTGTCCAAGAAGCTGAATGAAGGCGCTGAAAAGGTATATGCGATGCTTTCCAAATATTACAACTGTGAATATGATGACAGAGGAAATATCGGTAAGCGTTACAGAAGACAGGATGAGATCGGTACTCCGTACTGCGTCACCTTTGACTTTGAGTCTGAGACAGACGGTGCAGTGACCGTCCGCGACCGTGACACCATGGAGCAGGAGCGTATCAAGATCGAAGATCTGAAGGCTTATTTCGAGGAGAAATTTGAATTTTAGTATGGAAAAATCTCACAATCTGTACTATAATTAAGCAGGTATGCGTTACAAGTATTTATACTTTTACAATTTACAGGAGGATTTTAAAAATGAGCGAATTGAAAGGTGCAATGATCATTGGACAGTCAGGCGGTCCTTCTTCCGTTATCAATGCCAGCTGCTATGGCGCAATCAAGGCTGGTCTTGATTCAGATGTGATCACAAAGGTTTACGGTGCTGCCAACGGTATCGTAGGCGTACTGAATGATAAACTGTATGTGATGGACGAGGAAGATCCGGAGGAGCTGGCTATTATGAGATATACTCCGTCTTCCGCACTGGGTTCCTGCCGTTACAAGATCGCAGACCCGGATGTAGATGATACCGATTACAAGAGAATTCTTGAGATCTTCAAGAAATATGATGTTCGTTATTTCTTCTACAATGGTGGAAATGACTCCATGGATACCTGCAACAAGATCTCCAAGTACATGAAGAAGGTTGGATATGACTGCCGCGTTATGGGTATTCCGAAGACCATCGACAATGACCTTTTCGGTACAGACCACTGCCCGGGCTTCTCATCAGCAGCAAAATACATCGCTACTTCTCTGGTAGAGGTATATCAGGATGCTCATGTATATGACAAGGGACAGGTTACCATCGTTGAAATCATGGGACGTCACGCAGGATGGCTTGCAGGCGCTGCATCTCTGGCACGTGTGACCGGTTACGGTCCGGACCTCATCTACCTTCCGGAGGTAGACTTCAATCAGGAAGAGTTCCTGGAGGATGTAGAGAAGATCTGGAATGAGAATCAGAACGTTCTGATCGCTGTATCCGAGGGTATCCACTATGCAGACGGTACATTCGTATCAGAGGCAAAGACATCTGCTACAGACGGTTTCGGCCATGCTCAGCTGGGCGGTCTTGCAGCAAAGCTTGCTGACGTGGTAAAGAATGCGATCCCGGGTGTAAAGGTTCGTCCGATCGAGCTTTCTCTGCTTCAGAGATGTGCTGAGCACTGCGCATCCCAGACAGACTCTGACGAGTCCTTCATGGCAGGTCAGACTGCAGTAAAAGAAGCTATCGCAGGTGTGACTGACAAGATGGTAGGCTTCAAGTGTACCCGTGATGAGAACGGCTACAAGTGTGAGGCTGATCTCCTGGATCTGTCTTCCGTAGCTAACTACGAGAAGAAGGTTCCGGTAGAGTGGATCAATGAGCGCGGCAACAATGTGACAGATGCTTACATTGAGTATGCACTTCCGCTGATCCAGGGCGAGATCCAGATGAAGAAAGAGAATTCTCTTCCGAGATTCGTTCATCTGAAAAAAGTGATCGCTGAGTAAAGACAGTTACATTATTTTTAACAATACAGACCTCCGTATGTTTTCCGGTTTCGGGACATGCGGAGGGCTTTTTCTGTGGTGACAAAAATCAGTTACAAAAATGGAAAAAACTAAAATATTATTATTATATCAAAAACAATCAGTATATAATTTGACAAAATAGACAAAAACGCTCAAAAAAATATTGACTTTTTGATAAAATGTGATAAGATTAATGTGTGCGATTAAATTAATACATATTATTTTTTTCACACCGGTGTATCGTGACCGGTTTTTTTACGTATATCTGCACAGTCTTTTCAGGTTTTGGGGTGTGCGTGGAAGACAGGAGAAAGGTTATGCCAGATTCTGACCGGATCATGGACTGATTTTTAATTTAGGAGGAATGTGTAACATGGCAAAATGGGTTTATATGTTTACCGAGGGAAATGCCAACATGAGAAATCTTCTCGGCGGCAAGGGAGCAAACCTGGCAGAGATGACAAATCTTGGACTTCCGGTACCGCAGGGCTTCACGATCACGACAGAGGCCTGCACACAGTACTATGAAGACGGCAGGAAGATCAATGACGAGATCATGGGTCAGATCATGGAAGCAATCGAGAAGATGGAAGGAATTACCGGAAAGAAATTCGGTGACAAGGAAAATCCGCTTCTCGTTTCCGTTCGTTCTGGTGCGAGAGCATCTATGCCTGGTATGATGGATACCATTCTGAACCTTGGTCTGAATGAAGAGGTAGTAGACGTACTTGCCAAGAAGTCCGGCAATCCCCGCTGGGCATGGGACTGCTACCGCAGATTTATCCAGATGTTCTCCGATGTAGTTATGGAGGTAGGCAAGAAATATTTTGAAGAGCTGATTGACAAGATGAAAGCTGAGAAGGGTGTGACCCAGGATGTGGACCTGACCGCTGATGATCTGAAAGAGCTTGCAAATCAGTTCAAGGCTGAATATAAAGAGAAAATCGGTGCAGATTTCCCGACAGATCCTAAGGAGCAGCTGATGGAGGCCATCAAGGCTGTATTCCGTTCCTGGGACAATCCCCGTGCAAATGTATATCGCCGTGACAACGATATCCCCTATTCCTGGGGTACCGCAGTCAATGTACAGATGATGGCATTCGGAAATATGGGCGATACCTCAGGTACCGGTGTTGCATTTACCCGTGATCCGGCTACCGGTGAGAAGCACCTGATGGGTGAATTCCTGATGAATGCACAGGGCGAGGACGTAGTAGCAGGTGTCCGTACACCGCAGAAGATCGATCAGCTGAAGGAAGTTCTGCCGGAGGTATATGATCAGTTTGTGACCATCTGCAAGACTCTGGAGGATCACTACAGGGATATGCAGGATATGGAGTTTACCATTGAGGACAAGCATCTCTATATGCTCCAGACCCGTAACGGCAAGAGAACGGCTCAGGCTGCTCTGAAGATCGCCTGCGATCTGGTTGACGAAGGCATGATCACAGAGGAAAAGGCAGTAGCCATGATCGATCCGCGTAATCTTGATACACTGCTTCACCCGCAGTTTGACGCTGCCGCTCTGAAGGCAGCCGTGCCGATGGCAAAGGCTCTGGGAGCATCACCGGGAGCTGCATGTGGTAAGATCGTATTTACCGCAGAGGATGCAAAGGCATGGAACGCAAGAGGCGAGAAAGTAGTTCTGGTTCGTCTTGAGACCTCACCGGAGGATATCGAGGGTATGAAGAGTGCTCAGGGTATCCTGACAGTCCGCGGCGGTATGACAAGCCACGCAGCCGTAGTTGCACGTGGTATGGGTACCTGCTGTGTATCCGGATGTGGTGACATCACCATGGACGAGGCAAATAAGAAATTCACACTGGCAGGCAAGGAATTCCATGAGGGAGACTGCATTTCCCTGGATGGATCCACCGGAAATATTTATGACGGCCTGATCCCGACCGTAGATGCTTCCATCGCAGGCGAGTTCGGCCGCATCATGGGCTGGGCAGACAAATACAGAAAACTGAAAGTAAGAACCAACGCAGATACGCCGGCAGATGCCAAGAGAGCACGGGAGCTGGGTGCAGAAGGTATCGGACTTTGCCGTACCGAGCATATGTTCTTCAGCGGCAACAGAATCGATGCATTCCGTGAGATGATCTGTTCTGAGACCGTAGAAGAGAGAGAAGAAGCGCTTGCAAAGATCCTTCCGGAGCAGCAGAGTGACTTTGAGAAGCTGTATGAAGCCCTCGAGGGCAATCCTGTTACCATCCGTTTCCTGGATCCGCCTCTTCACGAGTTTGTTCCCACAGAGGAAGAGGACATCGAGAAGCTGGCTAAGGCTCAGGGCAAGAGCGTAGAGGTGATCAAGGCGATCATCGATTCTCTCCATGAGTTCAACCCGATGATGGGTCACCGCGGATGCCGTCTGGACGTTACTTATCCGGAGATCGCTGCGATGCAGACCAAGGCTGTGATCCGTGCAGCTATCAATGTTCAGAAGAAGCATCCTGACTGGAACGTATGCCCGGAGATCATGATTCCGCTGGTAGGCGACAGCAAGGAGCTGAAGTACGTAAAGACTACCGTTGTTGAGACAGCAGATGCTGAGATCGCTGCAGCAGGTGCAGAACTGAAGTACCAGGTAGGTACCATGATCGAGATTCCGCGTGCGGCTCTTACTGCTGACGATATCGCCAAGGAAGCTGATTTCTTCTGCTTCGGTACCAACGACCTGACACAGATGTGCTACGGCTTCTCACGTGATGACGCAGGCAAGTTCCTCAGCGCATACTACGATGCAAAGATCTTCGAGAACGACCCGTTTGCAAAGCTCGACCAGAATGGTGTCGGTAAGCTCATGGAGATGGCGATCAAACTCGGCAAGCCGGTAAATCCGAACCTCCACATCGGTATCTGCGGCGAGCACGGCGGAGACCCGACATCCGTAGAGTTCTGCCACAAGCTGGGTCTGGACTACGTTTCCTGCTCACCGTTCCGTGTGCCGATCGCCAGACTTGCGGCAGCACAGGCTGCAATCGCAAATAGGTAGGAGTTCTCTTTCCTTTGAATTGCCGCTTAGTTTCGAGCAGGCAGCAGCCTATCGAAAGGCTAACGGACAGTATGTAAGGAAAAATCAGTGGAGAGATACCACTGTAAGGGTATTCATAGACCTTGATTAACAGTTAAATATGATAAGCGTATCATTAGGAATATTGGTACGCTTATTTTTTATCCCCAGAGAAACATCGGAAATATCACCTATTTTTCATATAGTATAGTAAAGTACCCAATCAATAAACAAATTTGAGGCAATTAAATAGAGGTGGACAAATGCTTCGTGAAAACGATATTAAAAATGTGAGAAAGCTGTTCAATCGGCATCACTATGTAATGACTACTGCCGAGCTTCTTGAAGCTAAGCTATACTATGCAGACATTAAACAACTTTTAGATGAGGGGTTTTATTGAAAGAATAAGACGAGGTTATTATCACTGGATTGAAAACTGCGAAGCCAAAGAAATAGTTATCATTAACAGTTTGTTTCCCGATGCTGTTCTTTGTATGGAAACTGCTTTAGTCAGCGATACTCATAAAAGTGCAGATTTCATAGAATTTCTCAAAATACTGGATCAGAAATATCCGGAAGGAGATACGATACGTCTGATACTGGACAACCATTCAGCCCACACGTCAAAGGAGACAAAAAAATATCTTGCGACATTGCCCGAGGGGCGCTTCGAATTTGTATTTACACCAACCCATTCATCATGGTTGAATATGATAGAGAGTTTTTTTAGTAAAATGACGAAGCAGATGCTGAAAGGAATCCGCGTGAATTCAAAAGAAGAATTATCTGCGCGTATATACCAATACTTTGAGGAAATCAACGCTGATCCAGTTGTATATCATTGGACATACAAAATGGATGAAATAAACGCTGATGAGACAAGCAGGATTTAAATATCAATAATTAATTATTCGATGTACTAGTATAGCTCGTTTTTAAAAGCTTTATGTTATTTTCCTTTTGTGATATACTGCTTTATATATCAAATCAGGGGGAAAATCACATGCCTAAGAATGCAACACCCATTAATCTTACAGACGAAGAAACCTGCTATCTTG
>JAQXWO010000021.1 GCA_029225485.1 Lachnospiraceae bacterium | reverse complement strand
ACAGCTGGCGCATTAGCAATTCCCGGCGCAGCGATTTAAACTCCTCTGGCTCCTGCAGACCCACCGTCCGCTGCTACGATAACCTTCCGCAGACTGACTTCGATTCTGCGGCGTCCCGTATTAATAAACTAAAGTCCCCTTCAATAAATTACGAAAGAGTACTGCTCCTCTGACGGATTTCCTGCACAACAAAATCATGCAGCATTTGATATGCTTCCTCCGAATAATGTACTCCGTCAAAGGGTGAAATCTCACTGGCCATCAGATAAGTAAAACTGTCGATATATGTATCCGGAAAATTCTCCTGCAGATGGCTATTGAAGTCGGCAATCTGTTCATTCGTGATATTTTTGCAGATGGCCGGGTCGATGGGGTTGACGGAGAGAAAATAGAATACCGTATCAGACAGTTCTTCTGTGACAGAGCGGTATCTTTTCATATAAAGATCCATATTGTCATAATCATTGACTCCGAGATTGATCACCACAGGGGCATCGGGGTGTTCTTTGACAGCAGTGCGCATCCGGGATTCTCCGTCCGAGATGAACCAGTCATATCCTTCGCCGGAAGCACCGATATACAGACAGTCATCTTTCACCGCATTTTGCATGCCGACAGTCCGTGAATCGCCTACCCAGATCAGAAAATGATCCTGACTTGTTTCCGGCGCTGCGGTTTCTTTTGTTTTTCCCTCTGTCTCGAAGTGAAAATCAGACTCAGGCACAGATTCTGCTTTTCCGCCGGTAAAAATACTGTCTCCGAAATTCAATGTAAGATAGGCGGCTACAGCTCCCAGAATCAGGAAAGCAGTCACGATTGCCGCAACGCAGAAATAAGTCTGTTTCTTCATATAAAATAGTATATCCTTTCTGAATAATCATTCTCTGCATAATATCAGTTTCTACTATATCATACTTCCAATGAATGTCAAATTGAATCGTTCGTGTAAAACCGACACAGTTTTACATCGTTTTTGTTTTGTTCCAACTTCCCGGGGTATTGCAGGAGCACATCAGCGTGAAAAAAATAAAAAAGACTATTGACAAAACTATACTCTGGTATTATATTAGTCAACGTAAGGTGTTAGCACTCAAAGTCACAGAGTGCTAACAACAAAAGAGAGGAGGAGTTCAGATGCAGCTGGATGATAGAAAATGGGCTATTTTGAAAGCTATCATCAAGACTTATCTGGAGACCGGCGAACCGGTAGGTTCCAGGACGATTTCCAAGTACGCCGATTTGAATCTGAGTTCCGCCACCATCAGAAATGAGATGTCAGACCTGGAGGAGATGGGATTGATCCTTCAGCCGCATACTTCCGCCGGAAGGATTCCATCGGATGCGGGGTACCGGTTATATGTTGACCGCATGATGGAGGACAAAGACCGGGAAGTCACAGAGATGAAAGAGATGATGATACAGCGTCAGGATAAGCTGGAGCTTCTTCTGAAGCAGCTGGCCAAAGTCCTCGCCACCAATACCAATTACGCAGCGATGATCTCGGGCCCTCAGTACCATCACACCAGACTGAAGTTCATTCAGTTATCTGTTGTAAATGAACGACAGATTCTGGCGACGATCGTGGCGGAAGGAAATGCAGTCCGAAACAAGATTATTGAGATTGAGCATGGACTTGACCAGCAGACAGTGCTTCAGCTGAATATCCTGCTGAACAGTGCTCTGAATGGACTTACCATTGAAGAGATCAATCTCAGTACGATTTCTAAATTAAAAGAGCAGGCAGGCATCCACAGCGATCTGGTCAACAGAGTGCTGGATGCAGTGGCGGAGTCGATACAGACCGATGAGGAGATGGAGATCTATACCAGCGGTGCTACGAATATTTTCAAATATCCGGAGCTGAGCAGCAGCGAGAAAGCCAGCGAGCTGATCAGTGCCTTTGAAAATAAGAAAGAGCTGGCAGGGCTGATCGGCGAGGCGGGTTCGGAGAATGAGGAGACCGGTATTCAGGTATATATCGGGAAAGAGAGTCCTCTGACGACTATGCAGGACTGCAGTGTCGTGACAGCTACCTATGAGCTGGGCGACGGGATGTACAGCAGGATCGGAGTGATCGGGCCGAAGCGTATGGACTACGAAAAAGTGGTCGGGACGCTGAAGACCCTGAAAGTTCAGTTGGATGAGTTGTTTAAGAAGAATCAGTAAACAGAAAGGTGGAGACGACCGTTGGAAGAGAACAGAAAAGATGACGTTATGGATCAGACGGCAGAAGAAGCTGTTCCGGAAAACAGTGATCCGGAGGTAAATGAAAATACAGCATCGGAGACTGAGGCAGATCAGCAGCCTGAAATACCGGAAGCTGAGGATACACAGGCAGAGGATGACGGTGCAAAGAGAGGTTTCTTCGGGAAGAAGAAAAAGGATAAGAAAGACACACAGATCGAGGAGCTGACCGACAGAGTACAGCGCCAGATGGCAGAGTTTGACAATTACCGGAAGAGAACAGAAAAAGAAAAATCAGCGATGTTCGAGACCGGAGCAAAAAGTGTGATTGAAAAAATACTTCCGACCATTGACAATTTTGAACGCGGACTTTCCGGTATGACCGAAGAACAGAAGGAAGATCCTTTTGTACAGGGTATGGAAAAGGTATACAGACAGATGATGACGACACTGGAAAGCATCGGCGTGACTGCGATCGAAGCAGTCGGAAAGCCCTTTGACCCGAATTTCCACAATGCGGTGATGCATGTGGAGGATGAGGAAGCGGGAGAAAATGTCGTTGTGGAGGAATTCCAGAAAGGATATCTGTACCGTGATGCGGTAGTCAGACACAGTATGGTAAAGGTTGCCAACTAGGCTACGCTGAGGCTTTTACAACTGTGCTATCGGGAAAGCAGACCAGCGAAACATAAGGTTATTTATCGCGGGTTATACTAGAATGGCAGATGCGATGTTCCACGCCGGGCGGATCACCGGGATGTGATTCCGGGAGCCGGGGCGTGTTTATCTGATAAAGATGCATGAAAATGACAGAAAGCAGTATTTTAAGGAGGATTCAGTTATGAGCAAGATTATTGGTATTGACTTAGGTACAACAAACAGCTGCGTAGCAGTTATGGAAGGTGGAAAGCCTGTTGTTATTACAAATACAGAAGGTTCCAGAACCACACCGTCTGTTGTGGCATTTTCCAAGAGCGGCGAGCGTCTGATCGGTGAGCCGGCTAAGCGTCAGGCAGTGACCAACGCTGACAGAACCATTTCTTCCATTAAGAGACATATGGGCAGCGATTACCGTGTAGAGATCGACAGCAAGAAATATTCTCCGCAGGAGATTTCTGCTATGATTCTTCAGAAACTGAAAGCAGACGCTGAGAATTATCTGGGAGAGAAAGTAACGGAAGCAGTTATCACAGTACCGGCATATTTCAACGATGCACAGCGTCAGGCGACCAAGGACGCAGGCAAAATTGCAGGACTTGATGTAAAGCGTATCATCAATGAGCCGACAGCAGCAGCTCTGGCTTACGGTCTTGACAATGAAAAAGAGCAGAAGATCATGGTATACGACCTGGGCGGCGGTACCTTCGATGTATCTATCATTGAGATCGGTGAAGGTGTTATTGAAGTTCTGGCTACCAACGGTGATAACAGACTGGGCGGTGATGACTTCGATAAGAAAGTGACAGATTATATGATCGAGGACTTCAAGAGAAAAGAAGGAATTGATCTTTCAGGAGATAAGATGGCTCTTCAGAGATTGAGAGAAGCAGCTGAGAAGGCCAAGAAGGAGCTGTCATCCTCCACAACCACCAACATCAACCTTCCGTTCATCACAGCCAACGAGACAGGTCCGAAGCACTTTGAGATGGATCTGACCAGAGCAAAATTTGATGAACTGACACATGATCTGGTTGACAGAACCGTGATCCCGGTACAGAACGCACTGAAGGATGCCGGACTTTCCGCAAGCGAGCTGTCCAAGGTACTTCTGGTGGGCGGTTCCACACGTATCCCGGCTGTACAGGATAAGGTAAGACAGCTGACCGGTCATGAGCCAAACAAGAGCCTGAACCCGGATGAGTGTGTTGCACTTGGTGCTTCTATCCAGGGCGGTAAGCTGGCAGGAGATGCAGGCGCAGGCGATATCCTTCTGCTGGATGTTACACCGCTGTCACTGTCCATCGAGACAATGGGTGGTATTGCAACCAGACTGATTGAGAGAAATACAACCATTCCGACAAAGAAGAGCCAGATCTTCTCAACGGCAGCAGATAATCAGACTGCAGTAGATATCCATGTTGTACAGGGCGAGCGTCAGTTTGCGAAGGACAACAAGTCCCTCGGCCAGTTCCGTCTGGATGGTATTCCGCCAGCAAGAAGAGGTGTGCCGCAGATCGAAGTTACATTCGATATCGATGCAAATGGTATTGTAAATGTATCCGCAAAGGATCTGGGTACCGGTAAAGAACAGCACATCACGATCACATCCGGCTCCAACATGTCAGATGCTGAGATCGACAAGGCAGTGAAGGAAGCTGCTGAGTACGAAGCTCAGGACAAGAGAAAGAAAGATGCGATCGACACCAGAAATGACGCAGACGCTATGGTATTCCAGACCGAGAAGGCTATGGAAGAAGTCGGCGACAAGATCGATGCAGGCGATAAGTCAGCAGTAGAGGCTGATCTGAAAGCTCTGAAAGACCTCATTGCATCCACAAATCCGGAAGATATGACAGAGGCTCAGGTAGCAGAGCTGAAAGCAGGCAAGGAAAAACTGATGGAGAGCGCTCAGAAGCTGTTCGCGAAGGTTTATGAGCAGGCTCAGGGAGCTGCAGGCCCGGATATGGGAGCAGGTGCACAGACAGGAAATACACAGGCTGATGACGATGTCGTAGACGGAGATTACCGTGAGGTATAATTAAGTCTAAATATGCTTAGACAGGATAAATAGGACGATACCCCTGAGGTGAACACTTCAGGGGCATCGTCAGGTATAGCAGGAGGTTATTATGGCGGAAAGTAAGCGGGATTATTATGAAGTCCTCGGTGTAGATAAAAATGCAGATGAAGCAACTCTGAAAAAAGCTTATCGTGCGCTGGCCAAGAAGTATCATCCGGATATGAATCCGGGAGACAAGGAAGCGGAGATGAAGTTCAAGGAGGCTTCCGAAGCATATGCCGTATTGAGTGATCCGGACAAGAGAAGACAGTATGATCAGTTCGGCCATGCTGCTTTTGAGCAGGGCGGAGCAGGAGCCGGCGGATTTGACGGATTCAATTTCAGCGGTGATATGGGAGACATTTTTGGAGATATCTTCGGAGATCTGTTCGGAGGAGGAGCCAGAAGACGCGGAGGCTCCAACGGCCCGATGCAGGGCGCCAATGTCAGAACCAGTGTCCGGATTTCTTTTGAAGAGGCGATCAGCGGCTGTGAAAAGGAAATCGAGCTGACTTTGAAGGATGAATGCCCGAAATGTCATGGTACAGGCGCAAAGCCGGGAACCAGTCCCCAGACCTGTCCGAAGTGCGGAGGCAAAGGTCAGGTCATCTTTACGCAGCAATCTCTTTTTGGTACTGTGCAGAATGTACAGACTTGTCCGGAGTGTCACGGCACAGGTAAGATCGTCAAGGATAAGTGTCCGGATTGCTATGGTACCGGCTATATTTCCAATAAGAAGAAAATCAAAGTCACGATTCCGGCAGGCATTGACAATGGCCAGAGCATCCGTATCCGTGAAAAGGGTGAGCCGGGCATCAATGGAGGCCCGAGAGGAGATCTGCTGGTAGAGGTAAATGTCAGCAGACATCCGATCTTTCAGCGTCAGGATATGGACATTTATTCTACTGTTCCCATGTCCTTTGCTCAGGCAGCGCTGGGGGGAGATATCCGGATCAGCACAGTGGACGGCGACATCATGTATACGATCAAGCCGGGCACACAGACAGATACAAGAGTCCGGTTCAAGGGCAAAGGTGTTCCGTCGCTTCGCAATAAAAACGTTCGCGGCGATCATTATGTGACTTTTGTGGTACAGGTTCCCACCAGACTGAATGAAGAAGCGAAGCGCGCATTGCGGGAATATGATCTGGCTTCCGGCAACAGCCTTGGACAGGAAGTGGATGAGGAGAAAAAAGCAGAAAAGCCAAAGAAGAAAGGGTTTATGGAGAAACTGAAAGAAACCCTGGAAGATTAAAAAGAGCAGTAACTGTTCAGAGCCAACCTCCAAAATGCTACGCATTTCGTCGGTGTGGTGTATCCGCCAAATAAAATTTCAAAAACAGACTTAAAAATGCAAGCATTTTACGTCTGTTTTATGAAATTTTGCTTGGCTCTGAACAGTTACAAAATGCAGAAAATGACACATATTGAGAGGATCAAGGGATGAAGTGGAATAAATTCACATTAAAGACCCTGACATCAGCGGAGGATATCGTGATTTCGACCCTGGCGGAAGCCGGGGTTGAAGGCGTTGAGATAGAAGATAAGGTGCCGCTGACCGAGTCAGAAAAGAAGCAGATGTTTGTAGATATCCTGCCGGACGGACCGGAGGATGACGGGATTGCGTATCTGAGTTTTTACCTGGAGGAGGATGCGGACAAGGAGGCGGTTCTCGCCAGAGTGAAGGAGGAGCTGGATGATCTGAGGATGTTCCTGGATATCGGTGAGTGCACCATTACAGAATCCCAGACAGAGGACAAGGACTGGATCAACAACTGGAAGCAGTATTTTCATCAGTTTTATGTGGATGATATTCTGATCATTCCTTCCTGGGAAGAAGTGAAGGAAGAGGATCAGGACAAGATGATCATTCATATCGATCCTGGTACTGCCTTTGGCACCGGTATGCATGAGACGACCCAGCTTTGTATGAGACAGCTGAAAAAATATGTGAACAGCGAAACGGAGCTTCTGGATGTAGGTACCGGAAGCGGTATCCTTTCCATTGCTGCCCTGAAGCTGGGAGCAAAGCATGCGGTCGGTACAGATCTGGATCCCTGCGCGGTCAGTGCAGTGAAGGAGAATCTGGAAGCAAATGATATTCCTGAATCTTCCATGGAAATGCTTCTGGGCAATATTATCGATGACAAGAGTGTACAGGACGCAGTGGGATATGAGAAGTACGATATCGTGGCGGCCAATATTTTGGCAGAAGTGCTGGTTCCTCTGACGCCTGTTATCGTAAATCAGCTGAAACACGGTGGTATCTATATTACCTCAGGGATCATCGATGACAAGGAAGAGACCGTGGTGCAGGCGGTAAAGGATGCCGGACTTGAGGTACTGGAAGTGACACATCAGAATGACTGGGTGTCGGTGACAGCACGGAAAAATTAATTATATATAATATACGAAAACAGAGCAACTGCCAGACTGCAACAGTCTGGCAGTTCTGGAATAAAGCATAGTACGATAGCTGGAGGAATCTGAATTCATGTATCATTTTTTTGTAAAACCGGAGCAGGTCGGCCAGAAGGAGATCCGCATCGAAGGCAGTGATGTGAACCATATCCGGAATGTTCTTCGCATGAATCCCGGGGAACAGATCACAGTCAGCAGTGGAGAAGATGTCAGAGAGTATCGCTGTGAAATAGCTCAGCTGGAAGAGGACTGTGTCACAGCCAGGATCATGTGGGTGGAAGAATCAGGTGCAGAGCTTCCCTCGCGGATCTGCCTGTTTCAGGGACTGCCCAAGGGCGACAAGATGGAGTTGATCATCCAGAAGGCAGTAGAACTGGGAGTCAGTGAGATCGTGCCGATGGCGACAAAGCGGACCATCGTCAAGCTGGATCAGAAAAAAGAAGAGGCAAAACGGAAGCGTTGGAATGCCATCTCAGAGAGCGCCGCCAAGCAGTCCAAACGTCAGATCGTACCGGAGGTCGGGCCGGTGATGACCTTTTCAGAAGCAGTAAAATATGCCGGAACGTATGACGTGAAGATGATTCCTTACGAGCTGGCAGAAGGGATGGAAAAGACGAGAAGCATCATATCATCTCTGACACCGGGCCAGTCCATTGCCGTATTCATCGGCCCGGAGGGCGGATTCGATGAGCAGGAGGTAGAGCTTGCCAGAGCGGCAGGCACCGTTCCTGTCACATTGGGACGCCGCATCCTCCGGACAGAGACCGCCGGTATGACGGTGCTTTCCATACTGATGTACCAGCTGGAGGGACGGTAAAACTGCCTGCGCAGACTCGGAGCGAAGCCATTGCTGAGCTTCGTTAGTCGGAGTTGGCAGTTAGCTTGCCGGAGTGCGCTTCCTGCGTTTGCCGGAGGTATCCTGAGGCCAAACGGGGCGTCGCAGCAGTGAAAAATCTGAGCAAATCTGAGCAATCTGAGCAACCGGATTATTTTCCGGTTGAAATCCTCTGCCTTTTCCTGTACAATGTGTTTCTGGATTATATGAATTCAGCCATACTATGAGAGAAGGGGAATACACATGGAAGCATATCTGGATAATTCTGCGACCACCAGATGTTCGGAGGCGGTGCGGGATATTGTGGTCCGGACGATGATGGAGGATTATGGAAATCCGTCTTCCAAGCATCAGAAGGGACTGGAAGCGGAGCATTATATCAGGGATGCCCGGGAGATGATTGCCAGGACCATGAAGGTAAATGAAAAGGAAATCTATTTTACGTCCGGAGGGACAGAGTCCAACAACTGGGCGTTGATCGGTGCCGCCATGGCCAATCGCAGATCCGGGATGCATCTGATCACCACGGCTGTGGAGCATGCCGCTGTGCTGATGCCCATGCAGTACCTGGAAGAGCAGGGATTCCGGGTGACGTATCTTCCGGTGGATGAAAAAGGCCATATCAGCCTGAAAGATCTGGAGGAAGCCATCTGTGAGGACACGATTCTGGTTTCCATGATGTATGTCAATAATGAAGTAGGTACCATAGAGCCGGTTGCGGAGGCTGGAAAGCTCATCAAAGGAAAGAATCCCCGGATTCTGTTTCATGTGGATGCTGTCCAGGCATACGGCAAGCTGCCCATCTATCCGAAAAAGCTGGGGGTAGACATGCTTTCGGTCAGCGGACACAAGATCCACGGTCCCAAAGGAAGCGGCTTTCTGTATGTGAATGAAAAAGCGAAGCTCCGCCCGCTGATTCTGGGAGGAGGTCAGCAGAAGGGCATGCGTTCCGGTACGGACAATGTACCCGGGGCGGCAGGACTGGCTCAGGCGGCCAGAGACTGTTACGCACAGCTGGCAGAGAATACGGAACATCTTCTGACACTGAAGAAGCAGATGATGGACGGACTTCGTCAGCTGGATCAGCAGCTGGGCGGTACAGAGAAGAAACCGGTCATTGTGATCCACTCAGAGGAGGGAGACAGCAGTGCGCCGCACATTGTGAGTGCTGCATTTCCGGGAGTGCGCAGCGAAGTTCTGCTGCATGCACTGGAAGAGCGGGGAATCTATGTATCCGCAGGTTCTGCCTGCTCCTCCAATAAAAAGCTTCCGGTCAGCCCGGTTCTGAAGGAACTGCATCTGCCGACGGACCAGCTGGAATCCACACTGCGGTTCAGCTTCAGCCGTTATACGACAGCAGAAGAGATTTGTTATTGTCTGCAGATCCTTGGAGAGCTGCTGCCCGTGCTGAGAAGATACGCGAGACATTGAACTTACGAAAACAGGTGAGAAAAGGAATCAGATTATGTTTAAGACTTTTTTGATAAAATATGGAGAAATCGGTATTAAAGGAAAAAACCGCCATTTATTCGAGGATGCACTGGTAAAGCAGATCCGGTATGCACTGAAAGACGCAGAGGGTGAGTTCTTTGTCTACAGAAATCAGGGGCGTATTTATGTAGACTGCAATTCTCTCTATGACTACGATGAAGTAGTAGAGAAGCTTCAGAAGGTATTCGGCATTGTGGGCATCTGTCCGGTCGTCACAACAGAAGACAAGGGGCTCGAGGCTCTTGGCACGGACGTGATTGATTTTCTGAAGAATGTATATGATATCCGGGATCAGTCCTTCAAAGTAATGACCCGCCGTGCCAGAAAAGATTATCCGATGGAATCCATGGAGATCAGCGCCTATCTGGGTGAGCGGATTCTTCAGGCATTTCCGGATATGAAAGTGGATGTGCATCATCCGGAGATCATGCTCCATGTGGAGATCCGCGAGAAGATTTATATTTATTCAAAAATTATTCCCGGACCGGGCGGGATGCCGGTGGGAACAAACGGAAAAGCCATGCTTCTTCTGTCCGGCGGTATCGACAGCCCGGTGGCTGGCTATATGATCTGCAAGCGCGGTGTGAAGTTAGATGCGACCTATTTCCATGCGCCGCCATATACCAGTGAGCGCGCGAAAGAGAAGGTGGTGGATCTGGCCAGGATCGTGGCACAGTATGCGGGTCCGATCAATCTTCATGTAGTGAACTTTACCGACATTCAGCTCTATATTTATGATCAGTGTCCCCATGATGAGCTGACGATCATTATGCGCAGATATATGATGAAGATCGCGGAGCATTTCGCACGGCAGGACGGGGATCTGGCCCTGGTGACGGGAGAGAGCATCGGTCAGGTGGCCAGCCAGACCATGCAGAGCCTGGCTGCTACCAATGAAGTATGTACCATGCCGGTGTTCCGGCCGCTGATCGGTTTTGACAAGCAGGAGATCGTGGATGTATCAGAGAAGATCGGCACCTATGAGACTTCCATACTGCCCTATGAGGACTGCTGCACGATCTTTGTGGCAAAGCATCCGGTGACGAAGCCGAATCTGAATGTGATCAAGCGTTCTGAGCAGAAGCTGAATGAAAAAATAGATGAGCTTGTACGGACAGCGATCGAGACGACGGAGACGATTCTGGTAGAATAGTGAAGAAAAATCCCGCAAGCTTCTGACATACAGTTTTCCATGACTGTGCAGGACAGTGACGGAAACTGTGTATCAGAAGCCTGCGGGCAGGCTTTTTGTAAATCGAACAGAGATCCGGAGATCAGATAATATAAGCAGAAAGTACGGACATGATCTCGTCCATATTGTCTTCTGCATGGATATTCAGGTCGATCGGTTTGGAAAGATCAAGGCTGAAAATACCCATAATGGATTTGGCGTCGATGACGTATCTTCCGGATACGAGGTCAAAGTCGTTATTGAACTTTGTAATATCGTTTACAAAAGATTTTACCTTGTCGATGGAGTTTAAAGAAATCTGTACTGTTTTCATATTGTATCCCCTCCTGATGTTCTGACAGTAACTTAAATCTACCAGATTCATCTTAATGGCTGGGTACGTAAAAGTCAAGTTGAAAACGGACAAAGTTCAAATGGTATATTCGTGAAAATGCCGAAAAAAGAAGAAATGGAGGCAGCATATGAAAAAAAAGGCAGCATTGCACAATCTCGGCTGCAAAGTAAATGCATATGAAACGGAGGTCATGGAACAGCATCTGAAGGAGGCCGGATATGAGATTGTTCCCTTTGAGCCGGGAGCGGATGTCTATGTGATCAATACCTGTACTGTGACCAACATTGCGGACCGCAAATCCCGCCAGATGCTGCACCGTGCGAGAAAAATGAATCCGGATGCCATTGTGGTGGCAGCTGGTTGTTACGTACAGGCATCTCAGGAAGCCGCCGCCGTAGACCCTGCCATCGACATTGTGCTGGGAAATAACCGGAAAAATGAGCTGGTGGAAGTGATCCGCCAGTTTGAGGAAAAAAAGCAGGCAGAAAAATCCATCGATGTGACAGATCTGACTCACAGCCGGGAGTATGAGAGTACGTTCCTTGCAAGCACACAGGAACATACCAGAGCTTATCTGAAAGTGCAGGACGGATGCAATCAGTTCTGCAGCTACTGTATCATTCCCTATGCCCGGGGGCGGGTGCGCAGCAGAAATCTGCAGGAAACCGTAGAAGAAGTGCGTTCTTTGGCCGCCAGCGGCTGTCAGGAAATCGTACTGACAGGAATCCATCTGAGCTCCTACGGCGTAGATACGGGGAGTTCTCTGCTGGAACTGATTCAGGCTGTGCATGAGGTGGATGGAATCTCCAGGATCCGTCTGGGATCTTTGGAGCCGGGGATCATTACAGAAGAATTTGCATCAAAGCTGGCAGCACTTCCCAAGATGTGCCCCCATTTTCATCTTTCCCTTCAGAGCGGCTGCGATGCAACGCTGAAAAGGATGAACCGGAAATATACGGCAGCCCAGTACGCAGAAAAATGCCGTATCCTGCGCAGTGTATTCAACCGTCCCGCCCTTACCACCGATGTGATCGTGGGATTTCCGGGCGAAACGGAGGAAGAATTTGCGGCAACCGTGGAATTCCTCAAAGAAATTTCCTTCTACGAGACACATATTTTCAAATATTCCAGACGTCAGGGCACCAGGGCTGCCGTCATGCCGGACCAGATTCCGGAGCAGATAAAGGCAAAAAGAAGCGAGATCCTGATATCCCTTGGAGATGCCAACCGGAAGAAATTCGAAGAATCCTGGCAGGGGCAGCAGGCGGAAGTCCTGATGGAAGAAAAAATCACTTTAAATGGAAAAGACTACTATACAGGCTACACGAAGGAGTACCTGAAGACCGTGATACCGGCAGATCAGGAATACACAAATATTAAAGTGACAGGAAGTATCGGGCAGGAAGTGGCACCGCATATTTATTTGATTAAAAAAATATGATGTAGGGATTGAATTATTCCGGCAGATATATTAGAATAACTTCATAGTTTTGAATAAGGGCGTGAGTACATGGCAGAAATCAATAAGACACAGTATATCAATTTTAATACGGATCCGGAGACCAGAGTGAAGGTCGTGCTGGAGCACGTATACAACGCAATGGAAGAAAAAGGCTACAACCCGGTGAATCAGATCGTCGGATACATTATGTCCGGAGATCCGACTTATATCACAAGTTATAAGAATGCCAGAAGTCTGATCATGAAGGTAGAACGGGATGAGCTGGTCGAGGAGCTGCTGAGAGAATATATCAAGAATAAATCCTGGCAGAACGGCAGACAATGAATCGTGTGATGGGGCTGGATTTCGGCTCAAAGACGGTGGGAGTTGCGGTGAGTGATCCGCTGGGGATCACGGCCCAGGGAGTGGAGATCATCCGGCGTGAGTCGGAGAACAAGCTGCGCAGGACTCTGGCCCGGATCGAGGCACTTGCGGCGGAGTATCAGGTCACATCTTTTGTACTTGGTTTTCCGAAAAATATGAATAATACCATTGGAGAACGTGCAGAGAAATCTCTGGCGTTCAAAGAGATGCTGGAGAGAAGGACAGGTCTGCCGGTCGTGATGTGGGACGAACGGCTGACAACGGTAGAGGCGAACCGTACGCTGATGGAGAGCGGAGTGCGGCGCGAAAAGAGAAAAGAATATATCGATAAGGTGGCTGCTGTTTATATCCTTCAGGGATATCTGGACAGCCATGAGAGGAAAACGGATGGACAAAATTAGTTTATGCCCGGTCGATGGAGAAGAAGCGGTCGGGTTCTTTGTGTTGGAAGAAACAAGGATCGGCGGTGTATCCTATCTGCTCGTGACGGAATCAGAGGAGGGAGATTCCGAAGCGTATATTTTGAAAGACTTATCAGAAGACGGTGATCCGGAGGCAAAGTATGTATTTGTGGAGGATGACCGTGAGCTGGAAGCTGTTTCAAAAGTTTTTGAGGAGCTGCTTGAAGACGTGGATCTTGAACTTTAGAAATGAAATATAACATAATAAATGACGGAATGCAGGAAGGTGTTCCGTTCTTTGCATGGAAAAAAACGGAGGTGCAGTTTGAAGAAAAATCAGGATCAGAAATTAAGAATTATACCGATCGGAGGTCTGGGGCTGATCGGTATGAACATGACCGCTTTTGAGTACAACGACAGTATCGTGATCGTGGACTGCGGTCTGGCTTTCCCAGAAAATGATATGCTGGGTATCGACCTTGTGATACCGGATGTCACATATCTGAAAGAGAATTTTGATAAAATCAAGGGTATGGTATTTACCCATGGACACGAGGATCATATCGGTGCGGTGCCGTATATCCTGAAGGAGCTTCCGGTGCCGATCTATGCGACGAAGCTGACGATGGGACTGTTGGAGCGCAAGCTGACGGAGCATGGCCTGATGAAGGTATCGAAGCGCAAGGTGATCCGCCAGGGACAGTCCATCAATCTGGGCGAATTCCGGATCGAATTTATCCGGACGAACCACAGTATTGCGGATGCCGTTGCCCTTGCTATTTATTCACCGGCGGGCGTTGTGGTCCATACGGGAGACTTTAAGGTAGATTATACGCCGGTGTTCGGAGACGCCATTGATCTGCAGAGATTTGCAGAGATCGGAAAAAAAGGTGTGCTGGCGCTGATGTGCGACAGTACCAATGCAGAGCGTCCGGGCTTTACCGCGTCGGAGCGTACGGTTGGACGCACCTTTGACAATATCTTTTCGGAGCACCGTAACACCAGAATTATCATTGCCACCTTCGCGTCCAATGTAGACCGTGTGCAGCAGATCATCAATTCTGCATATAAGTACGGCAGAAAGGTGGTAGTGGAAGGACGCAGTATGGTGAATGTCATCAGTACGGCGTCTGAGCTTGGGTATCTGAATATTCCGGAAAATACGCTGATCGATATGGAGCAGATGAAGAATTATCCGGATGAGCAGATGGTACTGATCACCACCGGAAGCCAGGGAGAGTCCATGGCAGCTCTGTCCCGTATTGCGGCCAATATGCACAAAAAGATCGTGATCAAGCCGGGAGATACGGTTATTTTCAGTTCCAATCCGATTCCCGGCAATGAGAAAGCTGTCTCCAAGGTGATCAATGAACTGTCCATGAAGGGGGCAGATGTGATTTTCCAGGATGCTCACGTATCGGGGCATGCCTGTCAGGAAGAGATCAAGCTGATCTATTCTCTGGTGCGTCCGAAGTATGCGATTCCGGTGCACGGCGAGTATCGTCATCTGAAAGCGCAGGCAGAAATTGCCCGAAATCTTGGTATTAACAAAGATAACATTTTTATCCTGAAGCCAGGAGATGTGCTGGAACTGGATGAAGAGTCCGCAGCAGTGGCAGATCATGTGCAGACCGGAGCTATCCTTGTGGATGGACTGGGAATCGGAGATGTTGGAAATATCGTGCTTCGTGACCGTCAGCATCTGGCTGAGGACGGTATTGTGATCGCGGTGGTGACGCTGGAGAAGTATTCGAATCAGATTCTTGCCGGGCCGGACATTGTATCCAGAGGCTTTGTTTATGTAAGAGAAGCAGAGGATCTGATGGAAGAGGCCAGAGAAGTCGTGGAAGATGCGATGCAGGGCTGCATTTCCCACCGTATATCCGACTGGGGCAAGATGAAAAATGCGATTCGTGATTCTCTCGGGGAATTCCTCTGGAAGCGTACCAAGCGCCGCCCGATGATCCTGCCGATCATTATGGAAGTGGAGTAGGTGCGGAATATGAATCAGGTAGAAGAATGTACCAGCGCGCTGGTGAAGGCAATTCAGGACAGTGAGGAATATCAGAGCTTCTTGAAAATCAAAGAAAGGGTTGCACAGGAGCCGGAGCTGCGTGAGCAGATCAATGCATTTCGGAGACATAATTTTGAAGTTCAGAATTCTCCGGATGTTTTGGATATGTATGATGAGATAGACAAAATGTCCCGGGAGTACCAGGAATTCAGGAAAAATCCTCTGGTGGATGAATTTCTGCAGTGTGAGCTTAGGGTCTGCAGAATCATCCAGAAGGCAACCATGGAGATCGTGTTTGCCGTGGATCTGGACACGAAGGACATTGCAGAAGGACTCCGGTTTTAAGAAACAGATATGATTATTGATGAGAGAATGTCTGTATATCTGAATTCTCTGGATTCCGGCAACGGAGTTTTTCTGGATTCGCTGGAAAAAAGGGCGTTGGATCAGGAGGTTCCGATCATTCGTCCGGCTATGCAGAGTTTTCTGAAGATGTTGCTGGCTTTTGGCAGACCGAAAAGGATTCTTGAAGTAGGAACAGCCGTTGGCTTTTCTGCTGTTTTGATGGCGGCCAATACAGAGCCGGACTGTCAGATTACGACAATAGAAAAATATGAAAAGCGGATTCCTTTGGCCAGGGAGAATTTTGCCGCATCGGGCTATGGAGACCGGATCACACTCATAGAGGGTGATGCGATGGAAGTGATGCAGAGCCTGTCAGGATCGTATGATCTGATTTTCATGGATGCCGCCAAGGGGCAGTATATCACATTCCTGCCGGAGGCACTGCGCCTTTTGCGTAAGGGAGGTCTTCTGGTATCCGATAATGTGCTGCAGGATGGAGATCTGATCGAGTCGCATTATGCGGTGGAGAGGCGGAACCGTACCATTTACAAGCGGATGAGAGAGTATCTGTATGTGCTGAAGCATACTAAAGGGCTTGTGACATCTGTATTGCCGGTGGGAGACGGGGCAGCCGTGACCGTGAAGACAGAGGAAACGATCGGTTTGTCAGAGAATGACAGGAAATAAACGGTAATACAGAAAGGCAGCTGCATCAGTTCATGCGGCTGCTGTTGTATTGTTTTGACACAAAAAGAATTGGGAGGAATCATATGAGACATCCGGAATTATTGATCCCGGCCAGCAGCCTGGAGGTTTTGAAGACGGCCGTGATCTTCGGAGCTGATGCGGTATATATCGGAGGAGAGGCTTTCGGGCTTCGGGCAAAAGCAAAGAATTTTTCTATGGAAGAGATGGCGGAAGGAATCGCCTTTGCCCACGAACACGGGGTAAAGGTCTATGTGACTGCCAATATACTTGCTCATAACAGGGATCTTGCAGGAGTGGAGACTTATTTTCACGAACTGAAAGAGATGGATCCCCGGCCGGATGCCCTGATCATTGCAGACCCGGCGGTGTTCATGCTGGCAAAGAAAATCTGTCCGGAGATTGAACGGCATATCTCCACACAGGCGAACAACACGAATTATGGCACCTATCAGTTCTGGTATGAATTGGGAGCGAAGCGCGTCGTATCTGCCAGAGAGCTTTCCCTGGAAGAACTGAAGGAGATCAGAGCCAATATACCGGAGGATATGGAGATCGAGACTTTTGTCCACGGGGCAATGTGTATCTCTTATTCAGGGCGATGCCTGCTGAGCAATTATTTTACCGGACGGGATGCCAATCAGGGAGCCTGCACCCATCCCTGCCGCTGGAAATACGCGGTGATGGAGGAGACGAGGCCGGGAGAGTATATGCCGGTGGAGGAAAATGAGAGAGGCACCTACATTTTCAATTCTAAAGATCTCTGTATGATCGAGCATATTCCGGATCTGATCGATGCGGGCATTGACAGCCTGAAGGTGGAAGGCCGCATGAAAACTGCTTTGTATGTGGCGACCGTGGCCCGCACCTACCGGAAGGCGCTGGATGATTATCAGAAGGATCCGAAGCTCTACGAGGCCAATATGGACTGGTACCGGGAGCAGATCTCCGGCTGCACCTACCGCAGATTCACCACCGGGTTTTTCTATGGCAAGCCCGATTCAGATGCCCAGATTTATGACAGCAATACGTATATCAAGGATTACACTTATCTGGGGATCGTGGGTGAAGTCCGGGAAGACGGCAAATGCCGCCTGGAGCAGAGGAATAAATTTACCGTGGGAGAAGAGATCGAGATCATGAAGCCTGACGGACGAAATATTCTTGTTACAGTGGAAAGTGTCGAGGATGAAGATGGAGTCTCCATGGAGAGCGCACCCCATCCGAAACAGGTGCTGTATGCAGGATTGTCCGGAGGACAGGCAGAAGTGAATGATCTTCTGCGCCGGAGAGAAGAGTAAAAAGAATCACAGGAATGCCCTGAATGGGTTCGTCATACGATTTGAGATATGCCGGATCCGTTCAGGGCTTTTTTGATTTTATGAATATGTGCAATATGAACAATAAAAGAATAAAAAAGCATTACTAAAACGCTGAAAATTGTGAGATGTAACAAAAAATACTTACACAGGGGGAAAAAATAATTTATAATAAATAAAAAATGATGCGAAAGAGAAAGGAGGGTGCATATGTTCCTGATTGGTGAAGCCGAATCTGCTGTTCATAATGGAAGGATTCTTTTGCCGACAGAGTATCGTTTGAAAAAGAAACATCTGCTTTTGATGTGGAAGGATGATCATACCTGTTTTCTGGGAGAGACAAAGGGAGCATTGAAATTTGCTGCGGGGACAGAAGGGCCTGTTTCCGGTGTGGAGATCGACGCGGAAAACAGACTTCCGATCGGTGATGGAAAAGAAGGCTGCCGGGTGCGGCTGAGGGGATGTGTATCGACACTGGAGGTACGTCTGCTGGACTTCTGAGACGATCTGTTTTTATTCCTTGCAGGATGAAAATATAAGCGGGCAGTCTTTTCAGAAAGAGATGGATCTTAAATAACTGGACACAGAAAGTTAAAACAGTACAGAAAAAGAAATGGAGGAGCATCATGTATCAGATTGGTGATTATGTAGTACATGAGAGCAATGGAGTCTGCCAGGTATCGGATATCTGTGAGATGGCACTGGATGGAAAAGGTTCAGAAAAGAAGTATTATGTGCTGATACCTTATGGAGATAACGGCGGCCGTACCTACACTCCGGTAGACAGCCAGAAGGTGCGTATGAGGCCGGTCATGACCAAGAATGAGATCAATGAGCTGGTAGCTGCGATCCCGGAAGTAGACTGCATCGATGAAGATAACGACAAGGTGAGAGCCGTGAAATACAAAGAAGCTCTGAGTGCATTTGAGGCAGAGAAGCTTCTGGAAATCATCAAGACTGTTTATCTGGGCAAACAGCGCCGGATCCGATCAGGAAAGAAAATACTGACGGGAGATGAAAAATATTTCCAGATCGCAGAGAAAAAACTGTATGATGAGATCGCTTTTGTATTTTCAGAGGATACAGATGATGTCAAGAAATGGATCACCGGCGAAATAAAAAAGTGTATCTGAAAAAACTTACTCAGACGCACGAAAGTCCTTGTAATGCGGACAAAAAAGTATTACACTATTCTAAAATGGGTTGTCTTTCGGTTTGGCGCCTCTGATCGTGAAGGGAAGCAATCTGCTGACGAATCAGAAGGTGCGGGAGGCATATCTGGGGAAGTAGAATACCGTTTAAAAAGTGTTAGAGTGATATCGCAAAGGGCATTGTATGGCGGAAAGGAACCGGACATGGAATTTAGAATAAGAAAAGCTGATGAGCAGGATCTTCCGGGCATCATGCACATCATGGAAGAAGCGAAGCACAATCCGCAGCATCCCGACTGGTTTATGGCGGATGATCAGGATTACGTGCGGGACCACCTTCAGGAAAAAGGATTTGTCCTGGTGGCGGTGGCGCCGGAGGGGAAGATTGCCGGATTTTTTATGGTAAAGTATCCGGAACGGGAAAAGCATCTGGGAGAATTTCTGGGGTATACTGAGGAGCAGATGGATCATACCGCCGTGATGGATTCTGCTGCGGTGGACAGTGCTTACCAGGGCAACGGGCTCCAGCGGAAAATGGCTTTTGCTGCGGAAGCATTGATCGACCGGAGCCAGTACCAGTATCTGCTGTGTACTATTCATCCCGACAACAAATACAGCCTTTCAAATATGAGGAGCCAGGGATACGAAGTCAGGGCGGACGTGGAGTGTTACGGCGGTCGCAGGCGATATGTACTGGAGAAATGCCTCTGACGGAACAAAGATATAGATTGTAAAAGCACTTTTGGGAGGTTCTTGACAGAATATCCTATAAAACCGTTCAAAAGTGCTTTTTGCACACACGTTTCAACAGTTATTAAGATAAGATGCAAGGAAATATTACAAATGAAAAAAAGCACAATTCTCAGAGGCATTTTTTATGTGGCAGGACTTCTGATCCTGGCACTTGGGATTATTCTGAACACGAAATCCGGACTTGGAGTTTCGCCGATCATTTCGGTATCTTACAGTATTTCTACCATTGCAGAATTGAATTTCGGAAACACGACCTTTCTGCTGTATACGGTATTTGTAATGATAGAGATATTTCTGCATGTTTTTGTCAGACATGGACGTACGGAAAAGCTTTCCCTTATCCTTATGAAAGATGTTATGCAGCTTCCGTTAAGCCTTGTATTTACCAGGTTCATGAATTTATTTTCAGAACTGATCCCCGCGCCGTCTCATGGGCTGTCTTCTCAGCTTTTCACTCTTATGGGAGGCATTCTGCTGACAGGAATCGGTGCGGCTATGTCCCTGAACATGCGGATTATCCCGAATCCGGGAGATGGAATCGTACAGGCCATTGCTGACTGTATTGGAAAAACGGTGGGCTTTACCAAGAACTGTTTTGACCTGGTGAGCATTTGTATTACCATCATAATCAGTCTTGTTTTTGCGCATAAACTGATAGGTGTAGGCTTAGGGACAGTAGTTTCCGTTCTTGGTGTTGGACGTGTGATTGCAACGTTCAATCATCTCTTTATGAATAAAATGGCGGCGGCAGCAGGGATGAAACCATAATTAATCTGAAATCTGGATGGAAAAGCACTTCTGGGAGTTTCTGGGCATAATATAGCATAAAACCGCTTAGAGGTGCTTTTTTGCAGACTTTCAAACAGCCGTTGTCTCCGGAAGAGGAAGCAGATTGCCTTGCCAGATATAGAAATGGAGATATGGAGGCAAGGAATCTGCTGATTGAGCACAATCTAAGACTGGTGGCCCATATTGCGAAGAAATATCAGTCTCCGGAGTACGATCCGGATGATCTGATCTCGATAGGAATCATTGGTCTGATCAAAGGTGTGATGACCTTTGACAGTGAGAAAAACAGCCGTCTGGCCACGTATGCGGCCCGATGTATTGAAAATGAGCTCCTGATGATGTTCCGCGCCAGAAAAAAACTGACCCGGGAAATATCCATGAATGAACGGATCGGGACAGATCAGGAGGGGCGGGAACTGCGGCTGATGGATATTCTGGAAAGTGAACCGGTGGATGTACTGGAAAAGCTGGAGACCCAGAAAAATATCAGGAAAATGTATCGGGGACTGTCTACGGTGCTTACACGGCGGGAACTGCAGGTCATCAGCGAACGATACGGTCTGTTTGGAAAGAAGGAAAGGACGCAGAGAGAGATTGCGGCGAAGCTGGGGATCAGCAGATCCTATGTGTCAAGGATAGAGAAGAGTGCCTTGAAGAAATTGAGATTATGTCTGGAGTCAGAAGACTAAGAATAAGTACAGTAAAATACATAGTACATATTGAATGTTTATTCAACATGTGCTATGATGACATAATGTAATTGAAAGAAGTTCGGGTGTGAATTTCCTTCCGATTGTTCGATGCCCTCTAGCATAATCCACGCTAAATACCGCACTGGTTCGCTGAGAATGCTTTTTCGAGAGTACAGTTGTAAAAACGCAGGCGTAGCGGGCTACGCTGAGGCTTTTACAACTGTGCTATCGGGAAAGCAGGCCAGCGAAACAGGCGGTTATTTAGCGTGGATTATACTAGTACATCGTAAATTAAATAACTGACACATATGACTTGTCTATTTTCCCGATAGTACACCTCAAAAATACTCAGCGTAGCCCGCTACGCCTCCGTTTTTTGAGATGTACTCTCAGAAAAATATCCGGCGTCATCTGATCAGTTATTTATTTTCCGATGTACTAGGTTACAAACGGATATTTTGAAGGGGATTATATTCCGTATTCTTTCGAAGAGAATGGGAAAATAATATCCAATGTATCCGCAAACCAGATGCATTTTATTCAGAATGGAGAAAAAGGTATTATATTCAGATCGGCACAGTGATGACAGCATCAGACCGCAGAAATCAGGGTCTTGCCAAAAAACTGATGAAACATGTGATGGAAGAAATAGGTTGCTCTGCATATTCTATTAAAATGAAGAGTAGCCTAAACCGGAATCTTGACTGGGGGTGCAAGCCCTTGAAGGGGGGGCATCGTTACATTGTATCAAAATTTTTCTTAAAAGCGAAATCCCTGGAGTTTTTTCGCCAAATTACAACATTTTGTAACTGTTCAGAGCCAGGCAAAGTTTCATAAACCAGACGTAAAATGCTTGCATTTTTAAGTCTGGTTTTGAAATTTTATTTGGCGGATACGCCACACCGACGAAATGCGAAGCATTTTGGAGGTGGGTTCTGAACAGTTACAACATTTTGATAAGAAATCGCCACGCCGGTAAAGCGAATAAAAACGCCCCAGGCGAACTTCCGGCCGGGGGCGCATACCGCATTTACTTTGTTTTTTTCAGGAAATCAGGCAGAGGCCGGCCCTCCTTGCGCCACTGGTAGAACTCAGCGGTGGCGGCGAATTCCACGTCACCGGCGGAGTTCAGCGCGGTCTCCACGGAGTCCTGCACCACGCCGATGATGAAGCCTACGCCTACCATCTGCATGGCGATGTCGTTGGAAATGCCGAACAGGGAGCAGGCCATGGGGATCAGCAGCAGAGAGCCGCCGGCTACGCCGGAAGCGCCGCAGGCGCCCAGAGCGCTCATGAAGGCCAGCACGATGGCCGCGGAGAAGGACACCTCGATGCCCAGAGTGTTGGCGGCAGCCAGAGCCATGATGGTGATGGTCACGGCCGCGCCGTCCATGTTAATGGTGGCGCCCAGAGGAATGGACACGGAGTACATATCCTTGTCCATGCCCAGCTTCTCGCACAGGGCCATATTCACGGGGATGTTGGCGGCAGAGGAACGGGTGAAGAAGGCGGTAAGGCCGGATTCCTTCAGGCAGCGCAGCACCAGCGGATAGGGATTGCACCGCAGGTAGGCAAAGATGATCAGGGGGTTGATAACAAGGCTCATGATCAGCATGGTGCCCACCAGTAGCGCCAGCAGCTTACCGTACTGGGTGAAGATGGCCAGACCGTTGCCCACCACGTTGCTGTACACCAGACCCATGATGCCGAAGGGAGCCAGATTGATGATCCAGCGGACGATCTGGGACACGGCGTCGGCGGTGTCGGACAGGAACTTCCGGGTGGTATCGGATCCGATGCCCTTCATGGCAAGGCCGAACATACAGGCCCAAAACAGGATGCCGATGTAGTTGCCGCTCATGATGGCGCCCACGGGGTTGGCAACGAAATTGGACAGCAGGGTGTTCAGGACTTCACCCAGACCCTGGGGGATCACATCGGACTGGGCTGCTTCCACCAGAACCACAGTCTGGGGGAACAGGAGGCTGGTGCACACGGACAGGGTCGCGGCGATAAAGGTGGTCAGCAGGTACAGCCAGATCACGGTGCCGAACCGGCGGTCCAGCTTCGCGCCGGATTGGGCCAGAGCGGAAGCCACGATGACGAACACCAGCACGGGCGCGATGCCCTTCAGGGCGCCCACAAAGAGGTTGCCAAACTCCGCCACCCAAAGTGCGCCGGGAGCGGCCAGCGCCAGCAATGTGCCGACGATCAGGCCGATGAGGATCCGAAGGATCAGGCTGGTGTCATTGTACTTTTTCGCGATGTTTCTTAAGATTTGCATGAATTGACTCCTTTCATCTCTTACGCGGCGAAATGCCGTAAGCGCCGCGTTAAACAAAGCCTATTATAACAGAAAAATGGAGAATGTACAGAAATTTCCAATAGAATTTTCATAAGAAAAAGGACAGAGAACCGTTCCCTTGTCCGTTGGTTTCTCCTTGCAAAAATTGATGAAGGTATTGTATCATAGAAAACGAGTATTACAAAAGCGAGAATAACAAATAAGAAGGATAATGCCTGATGGAATTAAGAATATTACGCTATTTTTTTATGGTAGCAAAAGAACAAAGTTTTACCAGGGCGGCAGAACAGCTGCATATTACACAGCCGACGCTCTCCAGACAGCTTGCAGCACTGGAAGAAGAGCTGGGGATAGAGTTATTCATCCGTAAGGGTAAAAACATTATGCTTACAGATGAGGGTATGTTATTGAAAAGAAGAGCCCTGGAGATACTCAATCTTGAGGAACGTACTTTAGAAGAACTTAAGAGAACAGAAGAAGTGATCGAGGGAACTGTCACTGTGGGTTGCGGAGAATTTGCTGCGGTTGAGACACTGGCAAAAATCTGTAAAAAGTATAAAGAAAAATATCCACTGGTGCAGATCGCCATTCATACCGCAACAGCGGATACCATATACGAGATGATGAACAAAGGGCTTGTGGATGTCGCATTATTTATGGAACCGGTGGACACAGAGGGGCTTGATTATATCCGGATCATGGACAGCGACCATTGGGTTGTGGGAATGCGTCCGGATGATCTGCTTGCAGAAAAAGAATTTATCGAAAAACAGGATCTAATAGGAAAGCCTCTTATTTTGCCGGAAAGAATGGGAGTTCAGAGTGAACTTGCCAACTGGTTTGGAAAGGATTTTTCCAGGCCCCATATTTCTTTTACGAGTAATCTTGGCACAAATGCCGGAGTTATGGCGGCAAATGGGCTTGGATATCCGGTATCTATCGAAGGGGCGGCAAAATACTGGAGAGAAGACATTCTGGTTCAGAGAAGACTTTTCCCCGAAATTACTGCGAGTACCATGATTGCATGGAGAAGAAATATACCGTATTCACAGGCTGTGAATAAATTTATTGAAGAAATCAATGCTTTTCAGGCATAAAACAGAATACAGTATAAGTATTGGACATAATTGATTATTGAGTAATAAAATAGATGTATAAGATAAAGAAATTATACATCTATTTTTGTTATGGCGACGAGGAAAATGCAATGTGATTGCACAATTGCATTTGACGACCGCTAATCAGCTGATAAAATTCACGAATCGTGTTTTATCGATATGTAAAGGAGAATGGAGATTATGAGAAAAAAATTACGAGATACTTTTGGGATTTCCAATCTGGAGCATTGGATATAAAATTAACGAATTCAGATATTGCATATCTGGAAGAAATGTATGTGCCGCACCCGATTGTCGGTGCGATCAATCATAACCCGGAGCAGGGCGTTATTCTGCTTGATGAGAAAAAGTAAAAGGATTTAATATTATGACAAAAAGGTGCCAGGTTAAATCCGGCACCTTTTTGCTGAAAGAAGATATATCACATCTGCTTTGTAATTATGACGGTCCTTGAACAGGCACAAAATGGATTGTTTTCACTGCCCACCATCATGCTTACAATATCTGATACATACTGATAAAGTGACAGATACTGCCGCCCAGCACAAAGAGATGAAAGATCTCATGGGAACCGAAGTTCTTGTGTCTGGAATTGAACAGCGGAAGCTTCAGTGCGTAAATGACACCGCCGATGGTATAGATGATGCCTCCTGTGAGGAGCCACAGGAAAGCTCCGTGAGGCAGTGCGTGGATCAACGGTACAAATACGGACAGACATGCCCAGCCCATGGCAATATATATAATAGAAGAAACCCATTTGGGACATGTCACCCAGAGGGCTTTGAACAGGATCCCCACCGCAGCCAGTCCCCAGATCACGGCCAGAAGCACATACCCTGTCGGAGGCTCAAGCACCAGCAGGCAGACTGGAGTATAAGTGCCTGCAATCAGTACGAAGATCATCATGTGGTCGATCTTCTTGAAGAGCTTCAAAGGCTTCCCGGTCAGATTGACAGAATGATAAAGTGTACTGGCTGTATAGAGAAGCACCATACTGGTCATGAATACAGTCATGGAGATCAGCGCCACTGTGCCCCCTCTCAGAGCAGCACAGATCAGCAGCGGAACAGAAGCAACAGTAGCCAGCACCATGCCCGCAAAATGGGTCAGGGCACTGCCCGGTTCACGGATCGAGATTGTCATAAAAACCCCTCCTCAAAAAATTGTTTTTATATTCAGAATACACAGGTGCAGAAAGAAATGTGCCGTAAATATACGAGTCTGATCTGCAGCTGTATATGATTGTATATAGTTTTTTGAAATATAGTATGTAGTTTTAAAAACTATATTATGTACAAACCAATACTAACACCGGAGAGTGAAAAAGTCAACAGTTGTTTTTGAATGTCAACTCCCTGCTTTGTCACTTGTATAATTTACATCCATTAAGATTTATGCTATTCTTTTTACAGGAAAAAGGGACCTTTAGGGAGGAAAATGGTATGAAAGAAGAAAATTCAAATATAAAAATTCACCATCCGTTACAGATCTACTGTAAACAATGTGGTCATGGTCTATGAACATCCCCTGATTTATAAAATCCTTCCAGATGGGAAAAAACGTCTGACAGGGAAAAGAAAGGATCGAAAAATCCGTATTTCAGACATGTTTGAAATGGAAGAAGACGAAAAGATATCCGATTTCATAAAAAGCCTGGGCGGAATAGGGATCTTTCTGGCAGCAGCATTGGCTGTGATTTTTCTTGGAAGTGTTGCTGCAATGTTGTGAGTGCAGGACAAGGGGACGGTTCTCTGTCCCCTTGTCCATAAGGTTTGATTCTGCCTGGAAGTTGTGTACAGTATGCAGTGATAGTAAAATTAAGTCAAAAAGAGAAGTATAAAGGATTCCCGGCAACAGTATTCCCGTTCTTATGTGTATTATTGTTGTACATAGGGCTTCGCTGAATTTTACTGATAAATACCGATTTGTCTGCACAATGCTTGACAGAATTAATTACTACTTTTATGCAACGTTTTATAACTATATGACAGGAAAACCGAAAGGACGAAAAAAAATATGACAAATGAACAGGTATATCAGATGCTTTTTGCCAAGATCTGGCCTCTGTTGGAACAAAAAGCGTTGCGAAAAAGAAGAACACATGATGAAGTAGTCGCTGTTGTAGAATGGCTGACGGGCTACAAAGAGAATGATATTCACAGAATGCTGGAGGATGGTACCAGCTATGGGGATTTTTCCGAAATGCACCTATGATGAATCCAAATCGTTTTTTTATCAAAGGTTCTATTTGCGGAGTAAAATTGGAGAGTATCGAAGATCCGTTGATGCGGGATATTCGATACCTGGATAAACTGATTGATGAGTTGGCAAAAGGGAAAAAATTGGAGAAAATTTTGCGTCATGAATAATAAAAATTGGAAACGAAATTTTTATGTTATGTGGGCAGGTCAGACGGTTTCGGTACTTACCAGTTCAATTCTTCAAATGGCATTGATATGGTACATTACACAGATTTCCGGATCCGCGCTGATGCTGTCGCTTGCTTCTATAGCAGGCTATTTACCAAGTGCAGTTCTTGGCTTGTTTGCAGGAACATTGGTTGACAGGGTGCAGCGAAAAGTTGCTGTCATCGGTGCAGATCTTTTTATTGCAGCAGTGAGTCTGGCACTTGTCCTGGTTTCTTTGAGTGGACAGCTCCCTGTATGGATAATCCTGGTTGTTCTGGCTATGCGCAGCATCGGTACTGCGTTTCATACTCCGGCTATCAGTGCGGCAACGCCTTTGATCGTTCCGGCTGACCAGCTCACCAAATGTGCAGGCATGACACAGGCGTTACAAACCATTGGCAACATTGCCGGGATCGCCGCTGCCGGAGTTCTGTATCCAATATGCAGCATGAGTACACTTGTGATGTTTGATGTGGGCGGAGCTGTCGTAGCCAGCATTGCTACTGCATTGATTGCCATACCATCTCATTTAGATACGGATGTCCCGCAGAAAAAGAAAAATCTCCTCCATGAGACGCTTGAAGGATATCAGATTCTGAAAAATGATCGGGGGTTATTTGCACTTACCTGGACAGCCGCACTATTTATGATTATCTGGTCACCACTTGGTGCATTGTTTCCCTTTATGTCGCTGGATGTTTTTGGTGGTACTACAGTCCAGGCATCTATAGATGAGATCACATTTTCTGTCGGTATGCTAGTATAACCCGCGATAAATAACCTTATGTTTCGCTGGTCTGCTTTCCCGCTAGCACAGTTGTAAAAGCCTCAGCGTAGCCCGCTACGCCTGCGTTTTTACAACTGCACTCTCGAAAAAGCATCCTCACCGAAACATTAAGGTATTTATCGTGGCTTATACTAGTATAGCTCGTTTTTAAAAGCTTTATGTTATTTTCCTTTTGTGATATACTGCTTTATATATCAAATCAGGGGGAAAATCACATGCCTAAGAATGCAACACCCATTAATCTTACAGACGAAGAAACCTGCTATCTTG
>JAQXWO010000020.1 GCA_029225485.1 Lachnospiraceae bacterium | reverse complement strand
ACCGGACCTCTGATACGTGGTCCACCTCGATCTGATAAAGTGCATTTGCCGCAATATGTTCTGCTGCCTGCTCCAGATCACGAATACCGGAGGTATGGCGGAACCTGTCGATCACGGCTTCCAGTCCGTCTTCTGTGACTGCACACTCATTTTCGTGAAGTCCCATTCGCCGGAGCACCTTCGGAAGTGCATACCTGGAAAAAATGATCTTCTTTTCTTCTGATGTGTAATCCGGAATATCAATCACCGCAAAACGTGACCGCAGAGGCGCGCTGATCTGGTCTTGATCATTTGCGGTAGCAATGGGATATACGCCTACCGTCGGGATCGTACATTCCATATAATTATCCGTGAAGCCCAGGTTGTCAAGAAGCGTCAGCAGCACATCCGCAGGATTTCCGTTCCCTTTTCCGGATGAAGCCTTATCCAGCTCATTGATGATAAAGACAAGGTTGGATTCTCCAGCCATGGAGAAGGCCTCCATGATAATACCCGGCTTTGCATTGGAGTAGATACGGGAGCTTCCGGTGAGCTGCTCCGGATCATTGATGGAACTCATGTCAAGCGTGGTCCACGGCAATTTCAGGATCCGCGCCACCGCATAGGCGATCTGAGACTTTCCGGTGCCGGCAGGTCCTACCAGCAAAAGTCCATAGGCCGGCAGTGTATGCGTCCGATTGATCTGGATAATCGTCTCGATGATGCGCTGCTTGACCTTCTCCATCCCGTACAGCTCTTCATCCAGAATGCGGCGAGCCTCCTGGGGATCGATAGACTCGAAATAATTATTTTTCCACTGAATGTTCATCATGATGGAAAGGGCTCTCTGAGCATGACGCCGCTCCTCCGGAGTCACTTCATGGGAGCGGGCAACAGCGAGATTCCGTCTCGCCCAGAGGCGGATATTATCCGGCAGAGTCCGTCCTGCACAGGTCATAAAATCTGTGATGCTCTGCAGGCTGGTGAGCTTCATATCATCTCCCGTCTCTTCCTGATCCTCATCTTCGATTTCTTCCGACGGCGCATTGCTGGCCAGCAGCCGTTCGATCATAAACTGAAGGAAACCGTCCTCGGCAGACAGCTTGGTCCCGCCTCCAAACGCGATCTCCCGGATCTTGTAAACGGCATAGCCATCCTCCCGGTTCTGTCCGGACAGGCGGACATTAATATGATTTTCTCCCAGCCAGCGAAGCAGGCTGACAAATCTTGCATCGATCTGCAGAATATCCGCACTGATCTTTCCATCCTCTTCCTCAAATTCAAAAGCAGTGCGTTTGACAGGATTCGTAAACATTCCACAGGAATGATGCTTCCACTGTCTCCTGCTGTTGTCAAGCACCATCACCGGTTTTTCCGGAGTGGCTTCCATCTCATTGGAACGAAATACGGTATATGTACACTCGGCCGGATGTTTCGGATCCGGGGAACTGCTGAAATCAAATACTGGCATACGATGTACTCCTTTGCAAATTATAATCCTTGCGATGCCGGGCATCGGCTTACAAATATCTATCGCCATATTATACTTGCTTTTGAGTGTTCCAGCAAGAAGAATTTTTGTCTGCAGGAATCATATAAATGTTACTGCTCTCCTCTGCTCCGCAGTCCCGCGCTTGAGTTTTCCAGCTGCGCCTTCATCTCACGGATATGGGCAAGCTCTTCCTCAGTCACTTTATCCAGACGAAGCTTTCCGAGAGGCTTCTGGAGGGCATTCATATCTTTTTTGATCTGCTTTTTCTCAGCTTTATCCATTGTTTTGCCTGCTGCATCCATGGCATGCTGAGTCTCTGTCAGCAATTCCTGACACTCTCTGGTCAGGTCCATGGCCTCCCGGCGCAGCTGATCTGCTCCCGCATATTCCTGTGCTTCGTGGATGGCCTGCTCGATCTCCGAATCTGACATTCTCTGGTCTGCTGTGATCGTGATAGACTGCGCTTTTCCTGTATCCAGATCTTTGGCTGATACTTTCAGTATACCGTTGGCATCAAGATCGAAGGTCACCTCGATCTGCGGCACTCCGGCAGGTGCACGCTTGATTCCTTTCAGTTTAAACTTACTGATGGTTTTATTGTCCTTCGCCATGGGACGTTCCCCCTGCAGGACATGGATCTCCACGTCTCTCTGATAGGGAGCTGCCGTGGAAAAAATTCTGGAATACCGGGTCGGAAGGGTGCTGTTCCGCTCTACAATACGGGTCGCCACACCGCCGACGGTCTCAATGGAAAGGCTGAGGGGA
>JAQXWO010000019.1 GCA_029225485.1 Lachnospiraceae bacterium | reverse complement strand
TGGAACGGAACAGAACTGGAAGCCAGCGTGTTTGCAGATCTTCTGGAAGCAGCAGGCAATCATGCAAAGCTGGAGGGTACTTACACTTCCGATTATTATGCAGGAAGCGGAGCCCTGGTCAGCAACGAATGGGGCAAGGGTAAAGCCTACTATTATGGTTCTGCATGGAATGAAGCATCTGCCAGGATCTTCCTGGAGAAGCTGGGTGTGATGAGCCCGTATGCGGATCTCGTGGAGACACCGGAATGCTGTGAGATCGCAGTGAGAAGCAAGGGAGAACGGAAATACCTGTTTGTTCTGAACTATGACAAGGCACCGGCAGAGATCATGCTGAAAAAAGAGTGTCTGGATCTGTATACACAGGAAAAGATTTCCGGTAAGATCACACTGGAAGGATATGGAACTCTTGTAGTGGAGATCTGACAGACAGGATTTGCATAGAGAGCATAGGGAACAGATGATAAGTTGAAAGTACAGAGTCTGCCGCAGATCGGTTTTGCGGCAGACTTTTGTGCGGAAACAGGAATGTTTTGAAAAATACCACAGGGCGTTTTGAAGGGCGCCTTATGAAAGGAGTTTTTATGGATCAGTTACTTTACGGAGCAGCTTATTATGATGAGTACATGCCATATGAGCGTCTGGCCGAGGATGTTGCCATGATGAAAAAGGCCGGGATCAATACGGTCCGGATCGCCGAGTCTACCTGGAGCACCTGTGAGCCCCAGGAGGGTGTGTTTGATTTTTCTCATGTGGAGCGGGTCATGGACGCCATGGAGGAGGCGGGGATCAACGTCATTATCGGAACCCCGACCTATGCGGTGCCCACATGGATGACCAAATCCTACCCGGACGTGCTGGCTGAGACGGTGAAAGGAAGAGGCATCTACGGACCGCGTCAGATCATGGACATCACCCACCCGGTTTATCTGTTTTATGCGGAGCGGGTGATCCGGGAGCTGATGAAGCGCACGGCTCACAGAAAGTGCGTGATCGGATTCCAGCTGGACAATGAGACAAAGTATTACGGGACGGCCGGAAAAAATGTGCAGGAGCAGTTTGTCAAATATCTGAGAAAGAAATTCAACGATGATCTGGATGCCATGAATGCGGAATTCGGTTTTGATTACTGGAGCAACCGCATCAATGCCTGGGAGGATTTCCCGGATGTGAGAGGAACCATCAACGGAAGCTTCGGGGCGGAGTTTGAAAAGTTCCAGAGGACGCTGGTGGATCGTTTCCTGCAGTGGCAGGCAGATATCGTCAATGAATACCGCAGAGAGGATCAGTTTATCACTCACAATTTTGATCTGGAATGGAGAGGCTATTCCTTTGGAATCCAGAAAGATGTGAACCATTTTCATGCGGCGAAATGCATGACGGTGGCCGGAACCGATATTTACCATCCTTCTCAGGATGAACTGACGGGCAAGGAGATCGCCTTCGGAGGAGATGTCACCCGCTCTCTGAAGCAGGGAAATTATCTGGTCATGGAGACAGAGGCCCAGGGCTTCCCCTGCTGGACGCCTTATCCGGGGCAGCTGCGTCTGCAGGCATTCAGCCATCTGGCCTCCGGTGCCGACAGCGTCATGTACTGGCACTGGCATTCTCTGCACAATGCCTGCGAGACCTACTGGAAGGGTGTGCTGAGCCATGATTTCCAGGAAAATGCAGTCTATCGGGAGGTGTGCACCATCGGACGTGATTTTGCCCGCCTCAGCGATCATCTGATCCATCTGAAAAAGAAAAACGAAGCGGCGATCCTCGTCAGCAACGAAGCCCTTACTTCTCTGAAATGGTTCGGAATCCAGGCAACAGCCGGCAGCAATGAGAGCGTGCAGTACAATGATGTGGTGCGCTGGCTCTATGATGCCCTGTACGAGATGAATATTGAGTGCGATATCCTGTGGCCGGAATCCGAAGATCTGAGCCAGTACAAGGTGATCTTTGTACCCGCCCTGTATGCAGCGCCGGATGAGCTGCTGCTCCGCCTGAAGCAGTATGCCGCAGACGGAGGGACACTGGTGACCACCTTCAAGAGCGGATTTGCCAATGAAAACATCAAAGTCAGCACAGAAACACAGCCGCGGATCCTCAGCGAATGTATGGGAATCCGGTATCAGGAATTCACCTTCCCGAAGAACGTGGGACTGACCGGCACCGTGGCCTCAGATCATGGGACCGCAGATGTCTTCATGGAGCTTCTGGAGGTACAGGGAGCGCAAGTGCTGGCTTCTTACGATCATTACATGTGGGGCGAATATGCAGCAGTCACAGAAAACTCCTATGGAAAAGGCCGGGGAATCTACATCGGCTGCATGACCGATCAGGATACCCTGAAAAAACTGATCCGTCATGTGATGGAGGAGGCAGGCATCCTCATTCCGCAGGAATCCTGGCCGGTAATCATCCGAAAGGGAGAAAATACCTCCGGCAAAATGGTGCGGTATTATCTGAACTACTCCGGACAGGAGCAGACCGCAGTACATGCCGGTGCAGACGGCACAGAACTGCTGACCGGAAACAGAGTGCAGCAGGAAAGCCAGGTGACGCTGCCGGGATGGGGATTTCAGATTGTAGAAGAAGCATGACAGAAAAACGGCGGGAAGAAATTCCCGTCGTTTTTACGTAAAAGGGCAGATGGCTTTGAACATATCGGTTACATAGAAAAGAAACATTCTGGTCATACTATGAAGTACTTCAAAGTATTTTGAAGTTTGTGTGAAGTGACATTGAAGTAATTTTGAAGTTTGTTTGAAGCGATATTGAAGTTGACATTGAAGTGACATTGAAGTAAAATGAAACTGAAAAAGATGGCAAGGGGTGTTTCTATGTATCTGGAAGAAGTAATAGACGATATACAGTTGGAAAGTGACCGATTTGAGTGTAAAAGCAAATTGAACAGGGAAGACGTTGTGGGGTGGCTGAAAACAATAGCCGGTTTTGCGAATGCCTGCGGCGGTGATTTTTATATTGGCGTTGAAGATAAAACAAATAAATTGATAGGCTTCGACAGAACTGCAGCGGATAATGAACGTAATTATTTCAATAACCAGATTAATGAGCATCTGGTGCCGAGACCACAGATGACGATATCCTTTATTCGATATGAGATCAAAGAAAAAGAAAGGTTTATTATAAGAGTCCAGGTTCCGGAATCTGTTATTAAACCTGTAATCCTGAAATATAAAAATATTCCCTCCATTTTTATGAGAAGAGATGGCTTTACAAATGGTGCGACTTATGAAGAAATCATAGAAATGAGCGTAAAAAGCAAGAATACGCAGTATGACATCCTGACTTCGGATATAAAATATGATGCATCCAGATTTACAGAGCTGCGGGAATTTTATTCAGAACATAATGATGGAAAAATCCTGTCGGAAAAATTATTGAGATCGATGGGGTTTTATAATGAACAGGGGCTTCTTGCAAATGGAGCAGTATTGTTTTCGGATGATTATCAGGGGAAAAAGACGGAAGTTCAGTGTTCTGTTTTCAGTGGATTTAATAAGGGCAGTGAGAGGATTGTAACGATCAACCGGTTTCATGGCAGCCTGATTTCTGTTGTTCAGTATATGATGGAATTTGTAGCACAGAGGATGAACCATTCTATGGTTAAACTGGGTGACACAAGAAAAAATATTGATGCGTATCCTCAGAGAGCTTTGTTTGAGGGTGTGATCAATGCGGTTGCACATCGTGATTATTTTCTGGACGGGACACAGATTCAGGTAGATATGTTTAAGGACAGACTGGAAATTTCTTCGCCGGGCAGCTTCTGCAGGGGAGAAAAACTGGAAAAGACCTATGATTTATCGGGAATTATTTCGAAAAGGAGAAATGAACTGATTGCGTCTGTGCTGGTGAGCTGTAATGTCATGGAGGCAGCCGGTACGGGATTTGACAAGATTATCGAAGAATATAAAGGACAGGATGAAGTGCATCGTCCATATATTTATTCTTCTTCAGATCATTTCACGCTTGTGCTTCCGGATCTGACGTATATGGATGGAGTCGGGGACAGCAAGCTGCCAGTTCTTACATTTGTTCCGGTTCCTCAGGGGACGGATTATGACGGAAAGGTGCTTTCCTTTTGTTACTATCAGGCACATAAAGTGTCGGAGATAGCAGCATATTTAGGAGTAAGTGATTCTACTTATTTAAGAAAACAGGTGCTTGGAAATCTGGAAACACAGGGTTATCTGGAAAAAAGTAAAGTTTCAAAAGCAATGTATTTTAAGACGAATCCGGATATGGTGACGGTTAACTGAATAACTGACGTTGTATTTGTGTGAAAGGAGCAGCATTCCCCATGAAACTGATCCATCTGTCGGATCTTCATCTGGGCAAGCGCGTATACGGCTTTTCCATGGTGGAGGATCAGGAATATATTTTGAAGCAAATTTTATCGATCGTGAAGGAAGAAGCGGCGGACGGTGTGATGATCGCCGGGGATATTTATGATAAGGCGATCCCGTCGGCAGAGGCGGTGCAGATGTTTGACCGTTTCCTGACCGGGCTGGCCGGTCTGGAGGTACCGGTATTTGCTGTCAGTGGCAATCATGATTCTGCGGAGCGTATTGCCTTCGGGGCACAGCTTATGAGCAGCAGGAATGTGTATCTGTCTCCGGTCTATGACGGGACAGTGCGGAGTATTTCATTGGAAGATACATATGGACAAGTATCGATCTATCTGCTTCCTTTTTTGAAACCGGCTGTAGTGCGCCATGCGCTGGAGCAGGATCGGGAGCTCCTGGAATCAGAACAGAAACCGATGAATCTGTCTGGTGAAGCACAGGGAGCAAAGAAGGTAAAGGCTGAGGACAACGGGCAGAGAACAGCAGGAGAAAAAGCGTCAGAAACGGCGTCGGAAACGGCGCAAAATATGCCGGAAACAGAAAAAAACGGAATCGAAACAGAAAAAGTTTCATCGGAGACAGAAGAGTGTGCGTCTGGGACAAACGCAGACAAAATCGAATCCTACCAGGATGCCCTTGCGGCAGCTGTGCAGAGGATCTCCCTGGATCCCTCCGGACGCAATGTTCTGATTGCTCATCAGTTTGTGGCGGGGGCCTCCAGGTGTGAGTCGGAGGATGTGCAGGTGGGCGGCCTGGATCAGATCGATGTTCATCTATTTGATGATTTTGATTATGTGGCTCTGGGACATATTCACAGCCCTCAGCATGTGACGAGGGAGGAAGTGCGCTATTGTGGAACTCCTTTGAAGTATTCTTTCTCGGAGATCGGACAGAAAAAGTCTGTGACGGTGGTGGAGCTGGAGCAAAAGGGAGAGGTAAAGATCCGGGAGGTGCCGCTTACGCCGCTTCGCGATATGTGTGAAATCCGGGGAACGTATCTGGAGGTGACGGCCCGCTCTTTTTACCAGGACAGGAATACAGAGGATTATATCCATATGATACTGACAGATGAGGAGGAGATTCCGGCGGGGCTCCAGAAGCTGCGCCTGATCTATCCGAATCTGATGCATCTGGAATACGACAACCGGCGAACTCATGAGAACCGGGAGATCAGCGGGACAGACCCGCTGGAACAGAAGTCGGAGCTGGAGCTTTTTGAGGATTTTTATGAGCTGCAGAATAATCAGGCTATGAGCGATCAGCAGAGAGAGTTTGTGCAGAAGCTGATCATCAGACTGCAGGAGAGGATGTGAGACGGGATGAAACCACAAAAGCTGACAATCAGCGCCTTTGGCCCTTATGCGGACAGGACGGTGATCGATTTTGAACTGCTGGGGACTCAGGGGCTTTATCTGATCACCGGGGATACGGGAGCGGGAAAGACTACATTGTTTGACGCGATTACCTTTGCGCTGTACGGCGAAGCCAGCGGAGAGGTGCGGGAGGCAGGGATGTTCCGCAGCAAATATGCGTCGGATCAGGTGCCGACTTTCGTGGAACTGAAGTTTGCTCATCAGGGCAAACAATATGTGGTAAAACGGAATCCGGAATATCTTCGCCCCAAGGGACGGGGAACAGGGTACACGCTTCAGAAGGGAGACGCGGAGCTGATCTATCCGGATGACCGTCAGCCTGTGACAAAGAGCCGGGAGGTGACCCGTGCAATTATTGAACTTCTGGGGGTGGATTACCGTCAGTTTACCCAGATTGCCATGATCGCTCAGGGAGATTTCCAGAAGCTGCTGCTGGCGGGGACTGCGGAGCGCAGTGAGATCTTCCGTCAGATTTTTCATACGGGACTGTATCAGACGGTGCAGATGGAGCTTCGGGATGCTGTGAAGGAGCGGTGGAAGACATACGATGAGATCCGCAGGAGCATCGGTCAGTATATCGGCACCATTTCCTGCGAGAGCAATCCGGCACTGGAGCCTGAGCTCACCAGTCTGAAAAAAGAAAAATTTGAGGGAAAACTGGGAAGAGGAATGGAACTGCTGGAAGAGCTGCTGCAAAGCGATGCTGCGTTGCTGGCAGAGCTGAATGGCAGAATCCAGGAGTGTGAAAAGGAGATTCAGAAGGAAAACCGTCTGCTGGGAAAGGCGAAGCAGGAAGTGCTGCTGAAAGAGGAGGCAGACAGGCGTCAGTCCGCCCTGGAGGAACTTGCGCCTCAGATCGTTCTGGCGAAAGAAGAACTGGATACTGCCTGCTGTCAGGCGGAAGTATGTGATGCTCTGGCAGAGCAGATCCGCAGGGGTGAGGAACGGCTGAAGGCTCACGAACAGCTGCAGCAGGAGCAGAAATTTCTGGAAGAAAAGGAGCAAAAGCTGAAGGATCTGGGCAAGACGGCAGCAGAGAAAAAAGGACAGCTGCAGGAAATCAGAGAGCAGAGCGGACGTGATCGTCAGGAACTGGATGCTTTTGGGGGAGTCGGAGAGGAAAAGGAACGGCTGATCGGAGCATGGAAAGCGCTGGAAAAGAGCCGGAATGTTATTGAGAATTTACTCGAGAATGACCGGAAACTGGAAACACAGATGCAGGAAAGCCGAAACAGGATAGAAGAGCTGCAGCAGAAGGAAAAAGAGTCCGCTTTGATATCAGAGGAACTGGGACAGCGGATCGAAAAGCTGCAGGACCGGGATGCCAGACTGGCAGAACTGACGGGCAGACGGAAAGAACTGGAACAAAGGGAAAAAGAACTGTGGGAGATCAGTGGACAGCTTCGGAAGGCAGAGAACGAAAAAGCTTCACTGACCGGAGAACTGGAAAAGCAGAGACAGGAGCTTTCCGGTGCGGAGGAAGCCTTTGCAAGAGCGCGGGAGCAGCAGGAAAAGCTGCAGGATGTGAAGGTAAGGCTTGCCCGTCTGGATCAGAGAAAACAGATGCTTCAGATGGCGGTGCAGAGGGTGACAGATCTGACCGGGCGTCTGAAAAAGCTGACACAGGACGCGAAAAAGTGGGAGAAAGTCCGGTCTGCTTACCGGAAGGCAGTGGAAGACAGAGACAGGAGCCGAAGTGCGTTTCAGAGTCTGGAACAGCTGTTTCTGGATGGGCAGGCCGGAATGCTGGCCCGCAGTCTGAAGGAAGGGGAGCAGTGTCCGGTCTGCGGTTCTGTACATCATCCCCATCTGGCCCCATTGACTGAGCAGATACCGGAAAAACAGGAAGTAGACCGCAGTAAACAGGAACTGACCGAGGCAGAGACACAGGTCGGAAAGCTGAGCGCTCAGGCCGGTCAGATGCAGAAAAACATAGAAGAAAGTGTGGAAACACTTCTCGGGGAAAGCCGCCGGTTGTTTGATGAGCTGCTGACAGAATTTCCGGAGGAGATCAGGGAACAGGCCGGAAAACTGTGGCCACTGGAGGATTCCGGAACAGAAAATCTGACAGCTGGTCAGACGATTGGAAATACCCCCGCACAGGTGCAGAATTTTGCTGCCGGGCTGCAGAATCAGTCAAAATGGTTCCGGGAACAGACTGAGCTGCTGATTCAGGATACGGATGAGAAATCTTCTCAGGCCCACAGGGAACAGACAGAGAAGGAAAAACTGGAACAGAGTCTGAGCATACTACAGAAGAGGATAGAAGAAGAAAAGAGACTTTTGCAGCAGGCAGAGCAGAAGCTGGCCGCAGTCACGGCTCAGATGGAGGAGCGGTTCCTGCAGCTTTGGACATTGGTAAAGCAGATCAGGGAAAACTGTGGCTATCGCAGGGATTCAATAATCAGAGCTGGTAGTAAAGAGCGCCCGGGAGATCAGTGCCGGAGTGTGCAGGAAGAGAGAGAGGGATGCGGTCAGGATCCATATGTAAATGGAGAGAAAGAATCTGGATACAGCCGGGAACAGATATCACAGACACAAGAGTATCTGCGCAGTGAAATCACAGCTCTTCAGAATCAGGAGCAGCAGTGTGCTCAGGAGATTTCCGGGCGGGAGAAATACCGGTCAGAAAAGAAGCGGATAGATGCGATGTTACAGACTTGCCGGGACTCTCTGCAGCAGGAACGGCAGCTGCTGGAAGGTCTGAAGGCAAGGAAAGAAGAGACGGTCCGGCAGGAACGGGCATGGCTTGCTGAGAGGGTGTCTGTACAGGAGGCGGAAGCTGCCAGGGATCGTGTATCACAGAGCGGACAGGATACAAAAGTCAGTGATGTTCGGGAAACGCAGGAGAGACAGGCGGTAGAGGCCTGCCAGACTCATTTGGTGCAGGATAAACAGACGATAGAGAATGACCTGGTTCACGAAGAATATGACATAGAAAGCGATCTGGCACATGCGATGCAGGCACTGTCAGACGATCTGGATCGTATCAGACAGCAGATCCGTGAAAATGAACGGAAAATCAGAGCAAAAGAGTCTCTGATGAAAAAACTGAAGCAGCAGGAACAGCAGCTTGGTCAGCTCAGTGATGAGATCCATCAGCTGGAACTGACGGAGGCACGTCTGAAAGTAGAGCAGCAAACACAGAAGGAAAAGATAGAAAGTATCCGGGAGCAGTTGTCCGGAGAGACCAGGGAAGAGACAGAACAGAAGACAGATTACTTCCGCATGCAGAAGCTGGAGCTGGAGCAGAGAAAAAATCAGGCAGAAAAAACGTATCAGGAACTGCTCAGAAAAATGTCAGAACTTCAGGCGGCTCTTGAGGCGCTGCAGGGACAGCTGAAAGAGAGCAGCGGGCTGTGTATGGATGAAATTGAGACCAGAAGGCAGCAGTGGGAACAGGAAAAAGAAAAGGTGTCCCAGCGTCAGGCAGAGGTGTATGCAGCTCAGAAAAATAATCTGTCTGTTTATCAGGCTGTACAGGGGCGTCAGAATGAAATGATGACAGCAGAGCAGGAATACGTCTGGCTGAAAGCACTGTCGGATACGGCTAACGGTACTTTGAACGGCAAACGGAAAATCGAACTGGAGACCTACATCCAGATGGCATATTTTGACCGGATCCTGGAGCGGGCTAACCTGCGCCTGATGACCATGAGCCGGAATCAGTACGAACTGAAACGCCGGGAAGAAGGAGACAACAAGAAAGAGAAGACGGGACTGGAGCTGAATGTGATCGATCACTATAACGGAACAGAGCGAAGTGTCCGTACTCTTTCCGGAGGAGAATCCTTCCAGGCTTCCCTGTCTCTGGCTCTTGGTCTTTCAGATGAGATACAGGCCTGCGCCGGAGGCATCCATCTGGACTCCATGTTTGTGGATGAAGGCTTTGGCTCTCTGGATGAAGAAGCGCTGAATCAGGCAATCACGGCTCTCGGAAGTCTGACGGAGGGACGGAGAATGGTAGGGATCATTTCTCATGTACCGGCACTTAAAGAACGGATCGACCGGCAGATCGTAGTGACCAAGAGACGAAAAGACGGAGGAGTCAGCAGCGCTGTGGAGATCGTGCTGTAAATAGTGGGAAAAAAGTATGGAAAAACAAATGATAGATGATGATTTAATCGCAAAAGTTCAGAATCTGCCCTATGATAAGAATGAGTGGATCTATGAACAGTCAGAGGATCGCAGGATTTGATATACATGAATATTTGATGAGACAAAATCCGATATCCGTTTTATGCGAACGTTGATAAAGAATGGGTGGTTTTGTTTGGTGCAGCCTGATTCAGGATCAGATTGCACAGAAGATAAAGTGTGGTGAGGGGATTCTGCGTTAAAGATACGTGGAATCCTTTTTCATACCGTGAACAATATGCATAATATTTACAATAATAAGGTTGGATTCTTGTGCAAAACATAGTATAATGGTAACTGTTCAGAGCCAGGCAAAATTTCAAAAAACAGGCGTGAAATGCTTGCATTATAAGACTGTTTTTGAAATTTTATCTGGCGGATACGCCGCACCGACGAAATGAGCAGCATTTTGGAGGTTGGCTCTGAACAGTTTTGTATATGTAAAAAGATGGCATCTTTTGCATGCCCTATCAGACTTGAACTGTATGTTACAGGAGGTACATAATTATGAATTATACGATTAAAAATGAATATCTTCAGGTCGGGATCAGCGACCGGGGAGCGGAACTGGCTTCTATTAAAAGTGCAGACGGGACGGAGTATCTGTGGCAGCCGGATCCGGCTTTCTGGACGGGACAGGCTCCCAATATTTTTCCTTATGTGGCACGTCTGACCAATGAGACGTACACACTGGAGGGACAGGAATATCACATGAAGATCCATGGTCTGGTGAAATATCAGACGTTGCAGCCGGAGGATGTGCATGAGGACCGGATCACTTTCCGTCTGGATGCCAATGATGAGACGAGAGCTCAGTACCCGTATGAATTTACCTATCGGATCACGTATGCGCTGGAGGGAAATCGACTGGTGACCACCAATTCCGTGGAAAACAGGGACACGAAGCGGATGTATTTTGCTGTGGGCGGACATCCGGGGTTCCGGGTTCCTATGGACGAGGGGCTGAGCTTTGAAGATTATGTGCTGGAATTTTCAGCAGATGCAAAGCCGTACCGGGTGGGATTTACTGACCGGTGTTTCCTGGATGGACAGGATGCACTGTATCCGCTGGAGGAGGGCAGAAAGATTCCGCTGCATCATGATCTGTTTGACCATGACGCTATTGTATTAAAGCATGCAGACCGGACTGTCACCATCCGGTCGGAGAAGGGCAGCCGCAGTGTCACGGTGTCCTATCCGGACTTCATGTATATCGGGTTCTGGCATATGCCGAAAAAAGAGGCTCCTTATGTCTGTGTGGAGCCCTGGAGTTCTCTTCCTTCCAGAGATGGAATTGTGGAGAATCTTGCGCAGCAGGCAGATCTGCTTCATGCGGATGCAGGAAAGACCTGGTCCACCAGCTGGACGATCGAGATCAGGTAAGTTTTCCTGTGCCAAAAAACGGGGTTCCCCTGCGTGAAAGACAGAAGCGCAGGGAATGTAGTGGAGGTGGCATCATTGCTGGTTACATTAAAGGAAATATTGGAAATAGCTGAAAAAAGAAAAATTGCTGTGGGGGCGTTTAATGCAGTCAATCTGGAGTGTCTTCAGGCAATTATCTGGGCGGCGGAGGAACTGGAGGTCCCGGTCATTGTACAGTTTGCCCAGTGTCATGAGATTTATAATCGTCTGGAGGATATGGGGCCTGTGATGGTAGAATGGGCGAAACGGGCATCCGTTCCCGTGTGTGTCCATCTGGATCACGGTGAGACGCTGGAGTACCTTCAGAAGGCTCTGGCTCTGGGATTTACAGGTATTATGTACGACGGTTCCACATTGCCTTACAAACAGAACATGGAAAATACGAGAAAGGCGGTGGCGATGGCTGCGGCAGCGGGCGCTTCGGTAGAAGCGGAGCTGGGATGTATGGGACGCAGAGAGTCAGGAGCCGGAGACAGGAGCGGAGAGGACGACGAGACGAAGATTTATACAGATCCTATGCAGGCTGCATTTTTCGTGGATGAGACTCATATCGATGCTCTGGCCTGCTCTTTCGGCACGACCCATGGCATTTATCTGAAACAGCCGAAACTGGATTTTTCTGTGGTGGAGCATGTGCGCAGAGATACCGGGGGTATTCCGGTGGTGATGCATGGAGGTTCGGGAGTCAGCAAAGAAGACTTCCGTGCGGCGATCCGTGCGGGAGTTCGTAAGATCAATTATTATACCTACATGGATAAGGCAGGTGGAAGCGCAGCTGCAGAATATGTAAAATCACTGGCGGAGGGTCAGCCCTGCTTTTATGCGGAGGCGGCGGTCCGCGCCAGACAGGCAATGATGGAAAATGTGAAGGAAGCCATGAAAACGTTTGCGTTTCTGGATTGAAAGAGTTTATTTATACGGTGATATGACGCAGCCTGGGCCAGGCAGAGGGGGGATTTATGCAGATGGAAGGGCATAGCAAAAAGGTGATCGTGGCAGGTCACATCTGTCTGGATGTGGCGCCGGTGTTTGATGTGGCAAATGGAAGTATTTCGGAGCTTCTGGTGCCCGGACGGTTATTGCCCATGGATGGGATCGATATTCATACCGGCGGGTGTGTGGCGAATACGGGACTGGCTATGAAGCTGCTGGGAGCGGATGTGACGCTGCTGGGAAAGATCGGCCGGGATGAATTTGGAAGTCTGGTGCTTCATATTTTACAGAAGTATGGATATGACGGAGTCGGTGATATGATCATGTCAGAAGAGGATTCCACCTCTTATTCCGTAGTTCTGAATGTGCCGGGAAATGACAGGATTTTTCTGCATGATCCTGCGGCTAATAATACTTTCTGCAGTGATGATGTGGATTTTACAGGGAGAGAAGATACGGCACTGTTTCATTTCGGATATCCGCCTTTGATGGCACGTATGTGTGAAAAAGACGGGGAAGAACTGGTAAATCTCTTCCGGAGGGCGTCACTGTTGGGGATCGCCACTTCTCTGGATCTGGCTGCCGTGGATGGAAACGGTCCTGCCGGACAGGCGGACTGGAAGCGGATCCTGGAGCGTGTGGTTCCCTATGTGGATTTCTTTCTGCCCAGTGCGGAAGAACTTTGCTATATGCTGGACAGAGAACGGTTTGACGAGTGGAGAAAGCGTGCCGGCGGGGATGACATCACGAAACGTCTGGACATCATGCGGGATGTGAAGCCTCTGGCGGATCAGCTGATGCAGATGGGAGCAAAGGTGATTTTGATCAAGTGCGGCGTGGCCGGACTGTATTACCAGACAGCCGATGTAGAGGTGCTGACGGGAATCGGGAAAAATGCCGGAATCAATATCCCTGACTGGTGTGGAAAGGAAGGACTGGAAGAATGTTATACTCCTGATTGTGTCCGGTCTTCCACCGGAGCCGGAGATACCTGTATTGCAGCATTTCTCACAGCCATGCTGAAGCAGAAAGGCCTTCAGCGCTGCATTCAGCTGGCAGCGGCAGCGGGAGCCTGCTGTGTGACCTCTTATGATGCGCTGGGCGGGCTGATCCCGCTGGAAGCAATGGAAGAGAAAATAGATGCAGGCTGGGAAAAGATGAACGAGCAGTAATAAATAGAAAATACCGCAGATCCCCTGTGAAGATACAGGCTTCTGCGGTATTTTGTAATTGTTCAGAGCCAAGCAAAATTTCATAAAACAGACGTAAAATGTTTGCATTTTTAAGTCTGTTTTTGAATTTTATTTGGCGGATACGCCACACCGACGAAATGCGTAGCATTTTGGAGGCTGGCTCTGAACAGTTACGGTATTTCTGTCAAAAAATGCTTTCCTGGACAATATTAAACAGTCTCCGGTTCCGGATACTGGACACCGAAAGTCTCTGCAGTGACGGACTTGATCTTCTGATCCTGCATCGGGCGGTCACGGAAGTCTGTCGGTACATCTGCGATAGCATTTACAACGTCCATGCCTTCGATCACCTTTCCGAATGCGGCATATTCTCCATCCAGATGGGGAGCTGCCTTGTGCATGATAAAGAACTGGCTGCCTGCGGAATCCGGGATCATGGTGCGGGCCATAGAAAGAACACCCGGTTCATGCTTCAGATCATTTTTAAATCCATTGGAAGCAAACTCACCGGCGATGGAATAACCTGGGCCGCCTGTGCCTGTGCCATTCGGACATCCTCCCTGCAGCATGAATCCACGGATGACTCTGTGGAAGATCAGTCCGTCATAAAATCCCTTTTTGATCAGACTCAGAAAATTGTTGACCGTATTCGGGGCGATTTCCGGATAAAGCTCTGCTTTCATAACATCGCCGTTTTCCATGGTGATAGTGATAATCGGGTTCTGTGCCATTGGTAATCCTCCTGAAAAAAAGTAGTGTGTTTTCTCCTTACGGGACGCCGCCTGATGTCACATATCCACGTGTGCTGCCTCCGTCCCGGGCATATATGGAGTATGTCTGCCGGTTCAGGACGCTAACCGTCCTTTCCGTGCACACATATTCCATATATGTCCGTTCCGAGGTCAGACACGTTGGATACGTGCATCAAAAGGCTGTGCGAATCATGGAAAAGGTCAGCGTATGAGTTCAATGATCGGATATTCAGCTGGACATACGGCTGACATTTCTCTATTATAGTATGGTATAGCAGGGAATGCAAGTCTACAGCTATAAGATGGAGGATGTATGAAAGAAAAGGAAGCAATACCTCAAATAAAATATATCATTTCTGTTATGAAACGGAAAAAGAACCAGGAGATCTGGAGACGGTATGCCTGTCTGCTGGAGGCGGAGGGACTCTGCTGCCTTGAGGGAAGGCGGGAGGATTGTCTGGCTGACCGGAGTATTTTGGATCGTGCAGAATCGAAGTGTACGGCTGACGATACGCTGGTACTTACAGACGATGATTATGTGGCTCTCTGCTGTGAACATGAGGGGATTGTCTGTATCGGTTATTGTCCGCCGGAGACGCAGGATTTGTATTTTCCGCATGTACGGATGGTATTTGAAAGTTTCGAGGGGATGGAACGGCAGACCCTGGAGCAGTTTTTCCGCAGGAGGAAAGGGCTGCCGGTGTGGATTGCCGCGACTGCCAGATTGTGTGTCAGGGAAAGTCTTCCTGGTGATTTCGAGATGCTGCGTCTTATGGAGCAGGAGGCCGGCTGGCGGTTTGACGTGACGGAAACGGAAGAAAAGTATTTGTCTTATTTGAAATATGCCTATTCTTTTTATGGATATGGATACTGGACGGTCAGTCTGAGAGAGACAGGTGAGATCGTTGGGTGGTGCGGTTTTACAGAGTGGGTTCCTGAAAAGACAGATCCGGCTTTTCTGTATATGAAAATGGATAATCCTGTGGTAAGACAGGAGCAGCCGGAACTGGAACTGGGATATCTTGTGAGTGAAAAGCACCGCAGAAAGGGAATTGCCCTTGAGATGTGCCGCATGGTACTGGCTTATGGGTTTGAGACGCTGGATGCGGGACGGATCCGGGTCAGAATTGAAAGCTCCAATCACGCTTCTCTGCGCCTGGCAGAGAAGCTGGGATTTGTAAACGAACCGGTCTGATCAATTCTTTTTCCAGGCAGGCGGTTCGTACAGCTTTTGCAGGAGACGTACCACCTGATCAGGATCGTCGGGTCTGATCAGATAATCTGCCTTTTTTTCGATGGTGCTGAATGTGACTGTTGTTGTAAGGCCGGTCATCTGCTGCAGGTAGGCCGTCATATTTTTTCTCGAAACATTTTTATTGTAAATTTTGAGATAGGAACAGCCGGGGTAATCAGAGGCGTCATACAATACAATTTTCAGCCGTTCACAGAAGCCGTCCTGTTTCAGCCTGTCATAAAGGAACGTCAGCTTCTCCGTAGGAGCCAGAAGCATAAAGTAGACAACGCTTGTGTCAGGAGGTACGGGACCTTTCATATAATTTCTATAAGGAGAAGACTTCAGTTTGTGATAGAGGTCTTCTTCCTGAGGGCATTTAAAATCACCGTAATAAATGATCAGACAGTCTTCCAGGATGACATTCGTAAAGTAATGCAGATGGAATTTGTCTATGTATTCCATCACTTCTCTGGAAGTGGAGGGTGAAATCACGTATGTGCGCAGGAAGGAATGCTCTTTCATATCGTACAGAACGGCGCCGCCCATGGCGATGACAGGAAGCTTCAGCCGGATTCCATGAAAGGGTTCGATCAGTGAGGCCGGTGTACGGCGGGTTGACACTACGAAATTCAGTCCATCGTCCAGCATACGGTTCAGATTGACCCGACTGTAGGGGGAAAGCTGTTCATTCCTGTCAATCAGCGCTTCGTCTGCTCCGGAGACGAACAGGATATCCCGTCGTTTTTGATACGGAAGACGGAAGGAAGTCACAGCAAAACCGATGGCGATCCCGATCATCGTGTCCAGAACACGGTTGGCGACAAACAGAAGAGGACTGGCATCCCGTATGTGGGCGACCGTAATACTCAGGAATACGACACAGGAAAAATAGGATGCATTTTTGTGATTCATAATGACGGTAGTATGGATGACGGGAATGATCGTGAACGCGACCAGACCCATATAGATTACTTCCGTAACGGTACCGCTGCCTGTCAGAAGATGCTGATCTATCAGAATAATGATCAGTCCATAAACGGCTCCCGTCAGTGTACCGGTGGTGCGCTGGATCGCCATGGTAAGGGTATCCTCCCGATAAGGGCGGATGCACCAGAGGGCAGCCAGCATAGAATAAAATACAATACCGTTCTTACCGCGAAGCAGCCAGACCATATAGCACAGCAGGATACTGGCAGAGGATTTCATGGTTCGCAGGCCCACAGGAGGGACAGATAGTTTGGTTTGTTTCACACGCATGATCATGATGTACTCCTTATGATGTCAGAAAATTGGCAATGCAAAAAAAGCCATTACGATTATATATGAAAAACGGTAATATGTAAATTCCCTGTGTCATATATGAGTCAAAATACGGTTATTACCGGAACGATGTTGAATAAATTGAAAAACATCTCTTTAGAGTTATTTACAGCTAATATAAGCAAGTATGTACCAACACCCATGACGACAATATTTTTATAAAATATATTGACTCTGCACCTGGTGCAGGATGTATAAATCTCCATATACAAGCGTATATTTTTATGATACCATCTGGTATCGGATTGTACTATTTGATTTCAGGTCTGTTCCAGTTTACAGAACAGTTCATGTATGATTGCACCACCCGCTGATCAGACGGTTCCTTCCGCCATCTGTTTCCATGCAAGCTGCAGGGAATCAATGATCTCCAGATGCTGTGGACAGGCTTTCATGCATTCTCCGCACCGGAGGCAGTTTTCCGGCGTCATGCCAAGGCGGATCAGCTCCTGATAGTTCCAGTTGGCATTGGGGGCACCGCCATAAAGGGAGCATTCATTCCAGGCTGCAAATACACGGGGTATGTCGACACCGCCAGGACACGGCATACAGTATTTGCAGCCGGTACAGCCGATCCTGGTACGTGCCTTGTATGCATTTCTTACCTGGGACATCAGGTTCAGTTCTTCTTCACTCATGATGCCTGCACCTACCGTATCAAAGATTCGGAGATTCTCTTCGATCTGTTCAGCTTCGTTGCAGCCGGAGAGAATGGTCATGATTTCCGGATTGTTTGCAAGCCAGCGGAATGCCCACTCAACCGGGGTGCGTTTTACCGGGAAGGCATCATAAAGTGCCTGCACATTTTCCGGGGCTTTGGCAAGCTTTCCGCCCAGAAGGCCTTCCATGATAACAACGGGAATCCCGAGTTCGCCTGCGAGCTTCAGGCCCCTGGTACCTGCCTGATGGTCAATGTCCATGAAATTATACTGAATCTGGACCATATCCCAGTCGTAATCTTTGATAATATATTCGAAATCGTCATAACTTCCATGGAAGGAAAAGCATTTATAGCGGATCTTTCCTTCTTTTTTCTTATCCTCAAAGAATCGGTCGGCGCCGATGGCTTTAAACTGTTCCCATTTATTCCGGTCAATACCGTGCATGAGATAGAAATCAATATGGTCTGTCTGAAGCTTGGCCAGCTCTGCATCCAGAAGAGCTTCCATTTCCTCATAGCTGTGGACGTGCTCGAGGGGCATTTTGGTGGCGATGGTCACTTTGTCCCGATACCCGTCCAGAAGAGCTTTTCCAAGAACGATCTCGGATGTCTTGTCAAGATAAACGTAGGCTGTATCCAGATAGGTAACTCCGCCGTCGATGGCCTGACGGATCAGCCTGATCGCTTTTTCTTCATCAATGATCGAGTCACCGGATGCAGGACCGTTGAATCTCATACATCCCAGGCCGAATGTAGATGCAGGTTTTTCAATTTTATCAAATTTTCTGTATTTCACAATAACACCTCCGTTAAGTTTCATCGCAGTTGATCAGAGTCAGTCTCAAAAATATTATACAATATGTAAAGCGAAATGTGAAGAATAATTATGATATCATATGCTATCAGAAATTGCTGCCCTGTCTTTCTTTGTCTGATTATCCAAAAATAACATAATAAAAACAAATTATTTTGGAAAAGAGATTTCCTGCGGATCGGGATAGTGTTATAATAATAATGTCCTATTGAATTTTTTATGATACGAGGAGAACGTACTATGAAGATTACACGTGAATATGGAGAAAACATCTCTCCGGAAATGATCGGTCTTTTCTTTGAAGACATTAACTTTGCTGCGGATGGCGGGCTTTATGCGGAAATGATAGAGAACCGTTCTTTTGAAGCAAAGGAAGCCTTTGGAACCCCTGGCAAATTCTATGCGGTGGATGATTATGGTTATGCGTGGAAACCGGTTTACGAGGAAGGCGAACAGGCACCGCGGATGCAGTATGTCACCGGCACTCCGCTTTCCACAGAAAATCCCCATTATCTGAGATTAACGACCAATGCAGCCGGACAGGGCTTCGCGAATCAGGCGTATGATGGGATTTATCTGGAACAGGGGAAGAAATACAACGTTTCTTTTTATGCAAGATGTGTAGCGTTTGAGGGAGAAGCTTTTACGGTTGAAGTCAAAAAAGACGGAAAGGTTTGTGCGGCAGGATCGGTTCAGGCTGTAAAACCTGTGCCTTATGCACCGTTTACGGATCTGACCGTGGATTTCCCGCTTGAGGGCGGCCCATTTGCAGAAATCCTGGATGAGGTAAAGAATGCCGACGAAACCAAATGCTGCAGAGAACATGTATGGGTGAAATACGAGCTGGTGCTGACTGCTGATGAAACAGTTTCCGGTGCAGACTTCATGCTGAGTCTGGATGCTGCCGGTGTGGTGGAATTTGATCTGATTTCCATGATCCCGGAGGATGCGGTTGCCGGTGTGTTCCGAAAGGATCTTTTTGAAGCACTGAAAGATATCAAACCGGGATTTATTCGTTTCCCCGGCGGATGTATTGTAGAAGGCATCAGCCTTGAAAACCGTTATCAGTGGAAAAAGACGGTGGGAGAATTAAAGGATAGAAAATATATTCCAAATCTCTGGGCTTTCCAGGATGACAGGAATTTCAGGAAAGATCTGGATGTAAAACGTCCGGATGCTCATTATGGACAGTCCTACGGAATCGGTTTTTATGAATATTTTCTGCTCTGTGAACTTCTTGGCGCCAAGCCGCTTCCGGTTCTCGGAATGGGGGCAGCGTGTCAGTTCCGTACCACGGAGATGGTTTCGACAGACAGCGAAGAATTTCAGGAATTTGTGCAGGATGCATTGGATCTGGTCGAATTTGCAAATGGTCCGGCAGACAGCAGATGGGGCGGGCTTCGTGCATCGATGGGACATCCGGAGCCATTCGGCCTTGAGATGCTTGCGATTGGAAATGAGCAGTGGGAAACAAAGTATGTGGATATTTTTGCACGCCATGTTCGTTTTGAAAAGGCAGTTCATGAAGTATATCCGGAAATCAGACTTCTCGGGACTGCCGGTCCCAGTGTGGAAAACGGTCTTTATGATCTCGCCTGGGATTTTTATCGCAAGGGACAGAAAGAGAATCAGGGCTTCGTCTATGCAGTGGATGAGCATTATTATGTATCTCCCAAGTGGCTGTATGATCATATGGAATTCTACGACAGCTATCCAAGAGAAGTGGGCGTGTTTGCCGGTGAGTACGCTGCTCATACGGAAGACCGGGAAAATACCATGGAAAGCGCTCTGGCAGAGGCTGCATTTATGACCGGCCTGGAGAAAAATGCAGGTGTGATCAAACTTGCTTCCTATGCACCGCTCTTTAACCGTATCGGACACAGTCAGTGGAAACCGGATATGATCTGGTTTGATGACCATCAGGTATATCTGACCCCGAACTACTATGTACAGAAGCTCTATGGAAATCATGTGGGTGACCATACCCTTGCGCTTGAGGGGCAGGATGTGGAGCTCAGAAAGGCAGGTATCTACGTAAGCGTATCGGAAACAAAGGAAGGAGAACTGATTCTGAAAGCAGTAAATACCAATGATTCCGCCTTTGAGCTTCCGCTGGAAGATGAAAATGGTCATCCGATGACCGGAAAGGCAAACGTATGGGTGCTGGAAAAAGCAGGTGAGAAGCCGGCAGACAAACCGGAGCCGTCCGGCATTACAGAAATGACTTCGGAACTGAAAGGAAGCGTTTCTCTGGCTCCGAAGAGTTTTACGGTTGTAAGAGTATAAATAACAACCTATGTAAGGATGGTATGGAGACTCACAAAAAGGCGTAAGCTTTTCTTGTGGGTCTTCCTTTTCCTTCTGTTCGCATCGGCAGACACCTGAAGAAATGACAAATTCAGCCAAACAATGCTCCTATCACTCAGAGTCAGGATCCTGTAAAATGAGATTCGAAGCTAGTATAATCCACGCTAAATACCGCACTGGTTCGCTGAGAATGCTTTTTCGAGAGTACAGTTGTAAAAACGTAGGCGTACCGGGCTACGCTGAGGCTTTTACAACTGTGCTATCGGGAAAGCAGGCCAGCGAAACAGGCGGTTATTTAGCGTGGATTATACTAGGATCGGAAAGCGGCATTGTAAACTGCCAGATGACAAAATATGCGAAAACTGCGTTTTCAGCGTGGTGGTTGTTCAGAAATCTCTGTACTATAATGAAACAGCAGCGGGAAAACAATGATTCGGTGTGAAAGGAACATAGTATGAGTTTAGGAAAAAACATTCAGTATCTGAGAAAACAAAAGAAAGTCACCCAGGAGCAGCTGTCCGAGATCATGTCTGTTTCACGCCAGACGATATCCAGATGGGAAGCGGATGAAATTGTTCCGGAGCTGAGCAAACTGGTCGCATTATGTGAGGTATTTGCCTGCAAATTGGATTCACTGGTCAGAGAGGACATGACCATCTGCGACAAAATCTATTCTCCGGTCTCCATCAGGCGAGTAAACGCTTTCCGGATGGCGAGGTATGTCATGATTACACCGAATCCGGAGGATGATGTACAGGCTTACATGGGAAACTGGGCAAGAAAATCCGGACTTCTGCAGGTTCGTCCGGATGCAGTAATGATCGGATGGGATTTTCCCTTTGTTTCCGCTGAATTGCAGAACAGGTTCGGCCTGCGTGGTTACGCGGCGGCTTATGTTTTGCCTGAAGGGTTTGAACCAGACTGTCCGGGAGTAGAATTCGCCTGCCAGGAGACGGCAGATTATGCAGTTATCACCGTGTACGAGCCATTCGTGGCACCTTTTGAACGGATTCCGAGAGCGTACAGACTGATACTTGAGCATTTGCAGGCCAATGGTTTTCGGGAAAAGCCGATCGAAGGCGTCATACCGTGCTTTGAGCATGAGTATGAAAAAGACGGGGTTTCCTGCATGGATGTATATATCCATGTGGACAGTGTTTCAAAAGCAGACAGCTTTACAGATTTTTCAGATTGAGACATAAAAGAATAAGGAGCCAAAATGGAAATTGTATTAAAGGAAGCATCCTTTCTCTATGGTACTGACGGAGATAGCAGAACCCTGTTTTCAGATTTGACTGCCGTTTTGGCGATCTGTAACTTCTATTTTTCTGAATCACAGAAGGAAATCTCAGGAGGAACTCGCTGAAAAAGTAATGGTAACGAGACAGCTGATTTGCCAATACTGCGGTATGCCGCTTGAGGATGCCACAACAAGTAAAGAGCCAGACGGTGATTTTAATGAAGAATATTGCAAGTGGTGTTACAGTGATGGTGAGTTTAAATACACCAGCAAGGAGCAGCTGATTGAATTTTGTGTAGAACATATGGCAAATGAAAAATGGCCTGCTGAACAGGTCAGGGCGCATATGGAAGCGGTCGTACCGAAATTGAATCAC
>JAQXWO010000018.1 GCA_029225485.1 Lachnospiraceae bacterium | reverse complement strand
ATTGGCTGCGATCCGAAAGCAGATTCCACTTTGCAGCTGCGTCACGGAGAGCCCGTCCCGACAGTGCTTGAACTGGTAAATAAAAAGAAAAACGCCTTTGAGCTGACGGATATGGTGCGTATCGGATATGGCGGTGTTATCTGTGTGGAGGCCGGAGGACCAACGCCGGGGCTTGGCTGCGCAGGCAGAGGTATCATTACGGCTCTGGAAAAGCTGAAGGAGAAGGGCGCTTATGAAGTGTACCGGCCGGATGTGGTAATGTAGGAGGTTCTGGGCGATGTGGTCTGCGGCGGGTTTTCCATGCCCATGAGAAAAGGCTATGCGGATCAGGTGTTTATTATTACATCCGGTGAAAATATGGCGATTCATGCGGCAGCCAATATCGCAATGGCCGTGGAGAATTTTAAGAACCGGGGATATGCGGCTCTGGGAGGTCTGATTCTCAACCGGCGGAATGTGAAGCGGGAAGATGAGAAGGTGGAGGAGCTGGCCCGGGATTTTCAAACGGAGATCATTGGCAGTTTGTCCCACAGCGAGCAGGTGACACTGGCGGAGGAAAGGCAGCAGATACTTCTGGAAGCATTTCCGGATAGTGAAATGGCAGAGGAGTACAGAGAACTGGCCCGCCGGATGATGGCGGTATGCCGGGGAGGAGAAAAATGTTAAAACGTGCAGGAGAGAGCATCGATCCGGCGGGAGCTGTGATCGCCATAAAGGATGCAGCGTGGCCGGCGCCTTTTGCGTCGGAGCTGGAATTTAATTCTCCGGCTCACGGCACCTGGAATATTGTTCATACAGGTATGAGGGTACCGGGAGCCAGGCAGATCTATGTCTGTGCCGGCAACTGCATGCGGGGAGTGGTATTGACGGCCGCGGAGATGAATGAAGCCGATCGTTTTTCATTTGTTATTGTGGAAGAAGAGAATCTGCTGAACGGCAACCTGGAGGACGTGACCATTGACGGTGTAACAGATGTGATAGAGAAACTGGATGAGAGACCGAAGGCGGTGCTGCTTTTTACAGTATGTCTGCATCATTTTCTCGGCTGTGACCTGGAAAGAGTGTACGGAGAGCTGGAGTCGAGATTTCCGGATATTTTCTTTGTCCGCTGTTATATGGATCCTATTATGCAGAAAAATGGCCTGACACCGGATCAGAAGCTGCGTAAGGCCATGTATGATCCGCTGCCGCGTCTGACAGAAGAAGAGATTAATAACAGAGCTGTGAGCCTTCTGGGAAGTGATTTTGCGCTGGATGAAACTTCCGATATAGCGAGGATTCTGGAGGCAAACGATTTTGCGCTCCGGGAGCTTCCGAAATGCAGCACATGGGAGGAATACCTGAATCTGGCGGAGAGAGGGATGTTTATCTCCTGTTATCCTTCCGGCAGATATGGTGCGGAGGAACAGGCAGGACGTCTTGGACGGAAACACTTGTATCTTCCGGCATGTTTCAGTTATGAAGAAATCATCAGGCATCTGGAAGAGCTGGCGGCATCCCTGAGGCAGCTGCGGGATAAGGGTGGATCAGAGAATATGAAAGAGATATCTCTGTTGAACTATGATGCGGAAATTGCGTCCTGTGAGGCGGCTTTGGCCGGTGCCTTGTCGGAAATAGGAGATATGCCGGTTGCTATTGACTGTACCTTTCATCCGAGGCCTCTGGGGCTGGCAAGATTGCTGATAGCCCATGGATTCTCTGTGAATACGGTTTATCTGGACGGTATCAGCCCGGAGGAAAAAGATGATTTTGAATGGCTGAGAGTCCATGCACCGGAGCTTGTACTGTCAGCGACGATCCAGGTGAAGATGCGCGTCCTGCCAAGGCATGGTGAACGTGAGGTGCTGGCCATCGGCCAGAAAGCGGCATGGTTTACGGGCAGCAGACATTTTGTGAATGTGGTACAGGGCGGCGGTCTATATGGATTTGACGGCATCCGCCGACTGGCCGGTCTGATGACGGAAGCAATTCATGAGGAAAAAGATACGGAAGACCTGGTTATCCGGAAGGGATGGGGGTGCGAAAGCTGCATATGAGACAAGCCTATCGTATTATACCAATCTATACGGCGGATGTATCCGGTGTATGCTCTGCTTTGTATGAGCTGGGAGGCATGACGGTCATGCATGATCCTTCCGGCTGTAATTCTACTTATAATACTCATGATGAGATTCGGTGGTATGATCAGGACAGTCTGATCTTCATTTCCGGATTGTCGGAAATTGATGCCATCATGGGGAATGATGATAAATTTGTTCATGATACGGCAAAAGCGGCACATGAACTGAAACCGAGATTTATTGCCCTGGCCAGTTCGCCGATACCATTTTTAAATGGAACGGATTTTCCTGCTCTGGCGGAGATCCTGGAGGACGAAACGGGGATACCGGCTTTTGCCGTGCCGACCAATGGTATGCATGATTATGTGTATGGTGCGGGGATGGCCCTGGCGGCCATAGCGGAGCGGTTCACAGACCCGGCGGCCAATTCGGGTGCGGGCGGTTCCGGGGGAACAGAAGGTCCTGACGGGCCAGGCAGTTGTGGAAGCACGGCTGGTTCCTGCGGGAATCCAAGGAGTGTTAATATTCTGGGTGTGACACCTCTGGATTTTGGACCGCTCTCCCATGGGGAGACAATGAAGAAGTCTCTGGAAACTATGGGATGGTATGTAATTTCCACCTGGGCCATGGGAGATGGACTGGAGACGATTTCGAGGGCTGGCGAGGCAGCGGTAAATCTGGTGGTTTCATCCGTGGGCCTTCGGGCTGCAAAGGTACTTCGGGAAAAATTTGGCACACCTTATGTGGTGGGTGCTCCGGTGGGAGAATTCACCGAAAAACTATCGATGACCATGGAACGGGCTGTGGAAAGCCGGGAATGCGAAGTGGCTTATCTGACGGCACACACTTCGGTCAGCGGATCCGGGGGTGAAGGCACAGGTACATGGATATCTGCGAGCAGTTCGATGGAAGAACCTGATGTGGCTGATATAACGCTGATCGGGGAACCGGTGACCATGGGTTCGTTGGCCGCGGCTATTGAAAATCAGTACGGCCGGTCTGTGCGCGTACTCTGTCCCCTGGAAGAGTGGGAAGGATTGCTGTCACCAGAGGATGAGGCGGTCAGCGGAGAAGAGGAGATGGAGGAGAAGCTGAAGAATGCGAAAATAATTGTGGCAGATCCGCTGTATAAGCCAATATGTCCAAAGGATTCCCGCTTTTATGAATTGCCTCACATTGCATTCTCCGGAAGAATTTTCCTGAAAAAAATAAAAAAGATGCCGGGCTTTGCTGAACTTTTATAATAGCATGAAACAAGGAGGAGTAAGATGGGACTGAATGATACACCGTCGGGTGAGCGGGTGCATATCGGTTTTTTTGGTCGGAGAAATGCGGGTAAATCCAGCCTGGTCAATGCTGTGACGGGACAGGAGCTGGCGGTGGTTTCTCAGACGAGGGGAACGACGACGGATCCGGTAAGCAAGGCCATGGAGCTGCTGCCTGTTGGGCCGGTCGTGATTATTGATACGCCCGGTTTTGATGATGAGGGTGCCCTTGGTGAACTGAGAGTAAGGAAGACAAGGCAGGTGCTGAACCGTACGGATGTGGCGGTACTGGTGGCAGACAGTACAGAAGGTCTGAAGGAATGCGACAGGGAATAGATCGCACTGTTTCGGCAAAAGGAGATTCCTTATCTGATTGCATGGAATAAATGCGATCTGCTGACGGAGATTCCGGAGGAATCTGCCAGTGAGATTTATGTCAGTGCCACGGAAAGGATACATATAGAAGAACTGAAGGAAAAGATTGCCCGCCTCGGAAAGACAGAGGAGAACAAGCTGATGCTGGTGGGCGATCTGATCCATCCGGGCGATCTGGTCGTGCTGGTTATTCCGATCGACAAGGCTGCGCCGAAGGGACGTCTGATCCTGCCGCAGCAGCAGGTGATCCGGGATATACTGGAAGCGGAGGCTGCCGCTGTCTGTGTCAAAGAATATGAACTGCGGGAGACACTGGACAAATTCAGGGAACCGCCTGCGCTGGTCATTACGGACAGCCAGGTCTTTGCCAAGGTATCTGCTGATGTGCCGCCGGAAATACCGCTGACTTCCTTCTCCATTTTGATGGCCCGTTACAAGGGGCTTCTGGATATGGCTGTCAGGGGTGTGGCTGCTGTGGAAAAGCTGCAGGATGGAGATACGGTACTTATTGCCGAAGGCTGTACCCATCACAGGCAGTGCGATGATATCGGCAGCGTAAAGATTCCGCGATGGCTGAAAAATTATACGGGAAAGAAACTGAATATCGAACTGTGTTCAGGCAGAGAATTTCCCGATGATCTGTCAAAATATGCGCTGATTATCCATTGCGGCGGCTGCATGCTCAATGAGCGGGAAGTAAGATACAGAATGAAATGCGCGGCAGATCAGCAGGTGCCGATTACCAATTATGGCATTGCCATTGCCTATATGCAGGGAATTCTGAAGCGGAGTATTGGCATATTCCCGCATCTTCTGCTGGAATTTGAAGAGTAGCAGAAAGAGGTGTTGTTATGAGACTGGAAAAGGATATGTTGGGAGAAAAGGCGCTGCCGGAGGAAGCTCTTTACGGTATTAATACTGCCCGGGCTATGGAGAATTTTAATCTGGGACAGAAGTCGGTGAACCGGGGACTGATCAGAGCCATGGTTCTGGTGAAAAAGGCAGCGGCAGTAACCTATCTGAATCTGGGAATGGGCAAGCCGGAAGTGGAAAGTGCCATCATTGCTGCCTGTGATGAAGTATTGAACAGTGAAGATAAATATGAATCGTATTTTCCGGTACAGGCACTGCAGGGCGGTGCGGGAACGTCTACCAATATGAATGTCAATGAGGTTCTGGCCAATCTGGCACTGAAGTCGCTGGGACAGAATCCCGGAGATTATGAGGTGATACATCCGCTGGATGATGTAAACCGGGGGCAGTCCACCAATGATGTCTATCCAACGGCTCTTCGTATAGCCGCCATCCGGCAGCTGCGCCTTCTGTCTGACGAATGTGCAAAACTGCAGACTGCTTTACAGGAGAAGGAAAGTCAGTGGCAGGATGTGGATAAGCTGGGGCGGACAGAACTGATGGATGCGGTTCCCATCACAGCCGGTGAGGAGTTTGGGGCCTATGCCCAGGCCATTGCCAGAGACCGGTGGCGGCTTTACAAGGTGGAGGAACGGCTGCGGCAGGTCAATATTGGCGGCACGGCGGTGGGATTGTCTAATAATGCTGATAGAAAATATCGATTCGGTGTGATAGAGGAGCTGCGTCGTCTGACCGGATATGGTCTGGCTGCGGCGGAGTATCCAATGGACATAACTCAGAATAATGATGTGTTTGTGGAGGTCTCCGGTCTGATCAAAGCGCTGGCGGTTAATCTTATGAAGATTGCCAATGATTTGCGCCTGATGAATTCGGGCCCTCATGGCGGTCTGGGTGAAATGGTGCTGCCCGAGGTTCAGCAGGGGAGTACAATTATGCCGGGAAAGGTGAATCCGGTTATGGCGGAAATGGTCATGCAGTGTGCCATGAGGGTGGCGGCCAATGATACGGCCATTACCATGGCAGCCGCCCACGGGGAATTTGAACTGAATGCCTTTTTGCCGCTCATTGCCGACAGTCTGCTGGAAAGTCTGGCGCTTATGACAGAGGCGGTCCGTCTGTTCAGAGAGAAATGTATTGTGCCATTGCGCATCAATGAAGAAGCATGCCGGAAACATCTGAATGCTTCCAGTGCATTTGCCGCATCCTATGCGCCGGTGCTGGGCTATGATAAAGTAAGCCGTATCATTCGTGATTATACGCCGGAAGAAGCTGTGAAGCTGCTGAAAAAATGTGTGGAGGAAAGATAATGTCGCTTCCGATGCGACCATAAAAAATGAAATATCCTGTAAAATGTGGTTGTAAATGAAAATATAGCCACATTTTTTTGAGGAGGTTTGAGATATGAAGAACGATTTAACTGAGCTTGTATTTATTCTTGACAGAAGCGGTTCCATGAGGGGGCTGGAGGGGGATACCATCGGCGGATTTAATGCCATGATTGACAGACAGAAGCAGCAGGAAGGGGAGGCTTATGTTTCCACCATTTTATTTGATAATTTCAGTGAGGTGCTCCATGACAGAGTGAAGCTGTCAGAGATTGGGGTCATGACAGAAAAGGATTATACAGTCAGGGGCTGTACGGCATTGATGGATGCCATCGGCGGTGCCATTCACCATATAGGGAATATCCATAAATACGCCCGTCCGGAGGATGTGCCGGCACATACAATCTTTGTTATTACGACAGATGGCATGGAGAATGCCAGCCGTCGTTACAGCAGTGAGATGGTGAAGAGAATGATTGAACGGGAGAAGCAGAAGTACGGCTGGGAGTTTATTTTCATGGCAGCCAATATTGATGCTGCAGAGACTGCAGCATGCTTTGGCATCGATGAGCAGCATGCAGTGAATTATCATGCGGACAGTATAGGAACGAAGAATGTTTATGAAGCTGTTTCCGAGGCAGTCAGTCAGGTAAGGAACGCCAGACCGCTGAGTGGGTCCTGGCGTGCAAAAGCGGATCAGGATTATAATGAGAGAAAGCATGTGGGATAATATAGCGTGGACAAATCTATGATCCCGATGTACACTATCTGTAAGAGGCAGATAGGAAGGGTGATAGGATGCCATTACAGATAATCAGGAATGATATTACGAAGGTGACATGTGATGCGATCGTCAATGCGGCGAATTCGTCTTTGCTTGGCGGCGGTGGTGTGGATGGTGCCATCCACCGGGCGGCAGGGCCGGAGCTTCTGGATGAATGCAGGGGGCTTGGCGGCTGTCGGACAGGCCAGGCGAAGATTACGGGCGCTTACCGACTGCCGTGCCGTTATGTTATTCATACGGTGGGTCCAATCTGGAGAGGCGGACGTCATGGAGAGAGGGAACTGCTCACATCCTGTTACCGGGAATCGCTGAAGCTGGCAGAGCAGTATGAATGTGAATCAGTGGCCTTCCCGTTGATTTCTTCGGGCATATATGGATATCCGAAGGAGGAGGCACTGCAGGTGGCTGTGGAAGTGATCAGTGACTTTATTTTGTATCATGATATGAATGTATTCATCGTGGTCTTTGACAGAGCCGGTTTCCAGATCAGTAAAAAGCTGATGAAGGATATCGAAGAATATATTGATGAATATTATGTGGAGACGCACAGTGACGATATTGGCAGGCGAATACAGAGGGCCATGATCCGGGAAGAGGCGGCAGAATATCAGGCACAGTCCTTTGCAGTAGAAAGAAGTGTGCAGAAGACGCCAAGGAAGCTTGATACTGCGAAGCCTGTCAGGAGCAGGGATCTGGATGATATCATCCGGCAGTTGGATGAAAGCTTTTCACAGATGCTGCTGAGAAAAATCGAAGAGAAGGGCATGACAGATGCCCAGTGCTATAAAAAGGCCAATATAGATAGGAAACTATTTTCCAAAATTCGAGGCGATATTCATTATAAGCCGAAGAAGACCACGGTGCTGGCCTTTGCCATTGCACTGGAACTGGATCTGGAAGAAACGAAGGATATGCTGATGAAAGCGGGGTTTGCTCTTTCACACAGCAGCAAATTCGATGTTATCATCGAATACTTTATTAGAAAAGGCAATTATAATATTTATGAGATCAACGAAGCACTGTTTGCATTTGATCAGAGTTTACTGGGTATGTAGAAAAGTCAAAATGGAATCTTAGTATGTAGGGAGACCTGCCATTGGCAGGTCCCTCTGCATTTTAAAGAAAAATTCAAAAAGGGACTCGACTATATAGTTAGTATATGGTTTAAGATGGGGGATGCAGTGTGGAAAAAAGATTTTAATTCGTAATGCGAAAGCGATAGTAACATGTGATTCCGAAGATCGTGAAGATCGGACAGAATCTGACAGATACATATGATGAAGTCATCGATGCGACGGATAAATTTGTGTATCCTGGACTTATCAATACGCATCATCACTTTTTTCAAACATTTGTAAGAAATCTGAGAACTATTGATTATCCGAATATGACTGTACCGGAATGGCTGGATAAGGCCTATCGTGTATTCCAGAAGGTGGACGGAGATGTCAGCCAGAACTATATAACACAAATACAAATGCAGATTCTGTCATAGAGCAAGTTGCGATGAGCATGTTTCCGGAGTTTTTTATGTTAGTCTGCAAACAGGAAAAAACTGTGCATAAAGAGTTCTGTATTTAGTGAAATAGACGGAAAGAACATCCGTAGAACGATTTGCGATGAGCATGTTCTACGGATGTTCTATTCTGTCTATGAACTATCAGTAACAGGAAATGCACAGTTTTTTCCGTCAATATTATGCATTGAGGATTTCCATGAATTCTTCTCCTGTGATTGTTTCTTTTTCATAAAGGAACTGTGCCAGCTCGTCCAGTTTGGATCTGTTTTCCAGAAGAATCCGGATGGCTTTTTCGTGCTGTTTTTTGACCAGTGCCACTACCTGGCGGTCAATCTCTGTCTGGGTCTCTGAGGAGCAGGCCAGAGAAGCGTCACCGCCCAGATACTGATTGGTGACTGTTTCCAGCGCCACCATATCAAAGCCCTCACTCATACCGTAGCGGGTAATCATGGCACGGGCCAGACGGGTAGCCTGCTCGATGTCGTTGGAGGCGCCGGTGGTGACGGAACCGAAGATGACTTCCTCAGCAGCACGACCGCCGGTGAAGGTGGCAATTTTATTTTCAATTTCTTCTTTGGTCATGAGGTAATGGTTGCCTTCGTCCACCTGCATGGTATAACCCAGAGCACCGGAGGTTCGCGGAATAATGGTAATCTTCTGAACCGGTGCGGAGTTGCTCTGTTTAGCAGCTACAAGGGCGTGACCGATTTCATGGTAAGAAACGATAAGTTTTTCTTTGCTGGTCAAAATGGCATTCTTCTTCTGGTATCCGGCGATAACAACTTCAATACTTTCTTCCAGGTCGGACTGGGTGGCGAATTTACGTCCGTCACGGACGGCACGAAGAGCCGCTTCGTTGACGATATTGGCCAGTTCAGCGCCGGAAGCACCGGAAGCCATGTGGGCAATTTTGTTGAAGTCCACATTGTCTCCGATACGGATCTTTTTGGCGTGAACTTTAAGGATTTCTTCGCGACCTTTCAGATCCGGCAGCTCAACAGGAACTCGTCTGTCAAATCGTCCCGGGCGGGTCAGAGCAGGGTCCAGAGATTCCGGACGGTTAGTGGCAGCCAAAATGATGACGCCTGTGTTGCCTTCAAAACCATCCATTTCTGTCAGCAGCTGATTCAATGTCTGCTCCCGTTCGTCGTTGCCGCCGATCTGACCATCACGCTTTTTGCCGATGGCATCAATTTCGTCGATGAAGACGATACAAGGAGCTTTCTCTTTAGCCTGTTTAAACAGGTCACGGACCTTGGATGCACCCATGCCGACGAACATTTCCACGAATTCAGAACCGGACATGGAGAAGAATGGAACATTGGCTTCCCCAGCGACGGCCTTGGCCAGCATGGTTTTACCGGTTCCGGGAGGTCCTACGAGCAGAATGCCCTTTGGCATGGAGGCACCGATGTCTTTATATTTGCCCGGATTGTGGAGATAATCCACGATTTCTGTCAGATTTTCCTTGGCTTCATCTTCTCCGGCCACATCAGAGAACTTGATGCCTTCGGAAGATTTTACATAGACTTTGGCATTGCTCTTGCCCATGCCGAACATCATGGAATCCTTGCCGCCGCTCATTTTGGAAAGCATTTTTTTAGATATATATTGTCCAATAACAATGAATATCAGCAGCGGGAGTACCCATGAAAGGAATATGCTCAGCAAAGGAGACATTTCTTCGATGATCTCGCTGGAGAATTCTGCACCGGAGGCATAGAGCCGCTCTGTACGTGCAGGGTCATCCATGATGCCGGTTTTGTAAATCTGTGAGTTATCTTTGTTTGTAAAGAGAATCTGATTGTCCTGGATCTGTACCTGACCGATTTCTTTATTGTTGGTCATTGTGATAAATGTACCGTAATCAACCTCCTGGACGCTCCGGCGATTCAGCAGGGGCATGGCCAGAACATTGAAGAGAAAGATGACCAGCAGAACAATTGTGTAATAATAAAGCCAGTTTTTCTTTGGAGTTTTGACTTCATTCATGTGTATTTCCTCCTATTAGATAATATTGTTTGATGGGTCATAGCTGTTTTGAAGATCGATGGCTTTCAGGGAAACCATCAGCGCATGGCGGATTGCCTGGGACGCAAAATCGATGGCATATTCGGCATAGAGGGAGACGGCCTCTGCCAGATCCTGCTCTCTGTTGCCGCTGTCCATACATTCAGGCAATTTGTCTTTCAGAATATCTCTCATATGCCTGTAGTAGGTCAGCTGTGCTTCCGACAGAGCAACGATGGCAGGAGAACGGCCTTCACGTATACTGTTTTCCAGAAAATCTGTATTCTGCTGATACTCATCGTTCAGATGCCGGAGATATTGGTCGATGGAATCCGTGTCTGCTGATTGGAAACGATCCAGACAGCCCATGAATTCATCCTGCTGCTTTTTCAGTTCGCCAAGCTTGGCTGCAAAAATTTCCTGTTCCATTGGATGCTCCTTCCTGTTGATTTTGAAAAGTGTTTCGCTCTATGATTTATTTATACCAGTTTCAGGAAGCAAAAACCATTCTCATTATTTGGAAAATGTATTGACAAATATCTGAAAATGTCAAAAGGGGTATTACACATCGTGTAACACCCCTGGTTCAAAGGCCTTATTATGAAATTTTTTCTTCCATGTGTTCATGAGACTATCGGGAAGACAACATCTGGCCGGACAGGATCAGATAAATCTGGCGGGAGAGCAGGTCGACGTTTGTCCTTACGTCCAGGCAGGCCATTTTGATCATACCGATCATACCGAAGGTACAGAAGTCCAGGAGGGCTTCCAGATCAGAGTAGGACAGGTCTATATCGGGCCGTGCATGGCGGGCAAATGCCATCATATACTGGCGCATAACAGGAAAAAGTACTTTTTCTATTTCTTCACGCTTCTGTGAACGCATGAGTTTCCTGATCAGAGAGTCATCTTTGATGGTGGATTCTACAATGATCCTGCAGGCGTTCTGCGGGCTGTCGGCTTCATAGATATTTGTGAGAAGCTGTGCGGCTGAAGCTCTGATACACCATTCAATAACATCAACAATATCTTTGAAATGATAGTAGAAGGTCTGTCGGGAGATGTGGCAGGTTTCTACCAGTACCTTTACCGTAATTTTATCGACATCTTTATACTGAAGCAGTGAGAGGAAGGCTTCTGCAATCGTAGCTTTCATATCAGCTGGCATGGGTCTGTTCATCCTTTCTGTGGGGTGTCCGGGTCAGTAGTATGATCATGGCGATCAGGGCTACAAGACCTTCTGATGCCGGACAGGACAGCCATACACCGGTCATTCCAAAGAGGGAGGACAGCAGAATCGTCATTGGAATAATAATGATCAGTCCCCTCAAAAGTGAGATGATCTGTGCGGGAACGGGTCTTTCCGTAGAGGCCAGGAAAACTGCCATAATAATATTATAACCCATAAACGGGGTAGAGACAAAATATAATTTCAGGCCGATAGTGGCAATTTGCTGAAGCTGGCGGCTGTGTTCGCTGTTAAATGCTGCTGTAATCGGATCTGCAAATATGAAAACAAACAGATAGACAATGGCAGACAGAAGAAGCATGAGCGTGAGAGCATAATGCCGTACTTTTTGTACACCGGTATAATCGCCGCTTCCATGGGTACGGCTGGTCAGAGGCTGCATACCCTGGGCTATACCTGTGAAAATGGAACTGACCACCAGAGACAGATTGGCAATGACGCCATAGGCTGCCACACCTGTGTTGCCCTGCAGCTTCAGGATAACAAAGTTAAATACGATAATAACAATGCCGGAGGAAAGCTCTGTAATCAGAGATGGAAATCCGAGCATGGCGGTTGAAGTAGTCAGTTTCAGATTCGGTCTTAAGGATATCAGATGGAACTGATTCTTCCCTTTTCTGAAATGGGCAGACAGAATGAGCATATTAATGACAGGGGCGAAGCCCGTTGCCAGAACTGCTCCAAGAATACCCATTTGCAGGGGAAATATAAAAATAAAGTCGAAAAATACATTGGACAGACAGCCGGTGGTGGTTGCCAGCATGGCCAGCTTCGGGTCTCCGTCATTACGCACAAAGGCATTCAGAATATTGCTCAGAATAAATGCCGGTGAAAACAGCAGAATCACTCTCAGATAAGTGCGTGTCATGGCCCAGGTTGCTTCATCTGCGCCAAGAAGGCGGGCAATGGCACCGGGAAGGAATATCCCGCACAGAACAAAGATCAGAACGGGGATAATGGCCATATAGATCGAATTGGTGAAGACGGCATTCTGCCGGAATGTATCATTTCTGCTTTTATAAATAGCATATTTAATGGCACCGCCCATTCCAAGCATCAGACCGCAGCCATTGATCAGACTGTAGACGGGGATGGCCAGATTCAGGGCCGTCAGCCCGTTAATACCAATGCCCCGGGCAATAAAAAATGTATCTGCCAGTATATAGAAGGACAATGCCAGCATACCAAGTATATTCAGAAAGGTATATCGGATAAATTCTTTAAAATAGTTTGAATGTGTCAATCGTGTTCTCCTGATGTATATTGTAAATATGAAGAGATTATAGTATAACCAGAACAGTTTTGTCAACGAGAAGAACCGTCCCCTGTCCCTTGAAGAAGAGCATTGTGGATTGAAACCGGCTATGGTAAACTATATATAAAATACTGTCAATTACTGCCAATGCGGGTTTAGTTTACGAGGGATAAACCATGGAAGAAAAAATAGATTCAGCTATCTGCTTGAACGGCTGATGATTGCAGCTGATCTTAAAAATTATACACTTGCAATGGAGCTTCAGTATGATGTGTCTTATATCAGCAAATGGGTTAGTGGGAAGGTACTTCCGGCAGAGAAAAGTTCGGAGAAAGTTCTTCGCGGGATCAGCCG
>JAQXWO010000017.1 GCA_029225485.1 Lachnospiraceae bacterium | reverse complement strand
TCAAAGAAGGTGAAGTGCTGGGAATCGTAGGTGAGAGCGGATCAGGCAAGTCTGTTACGGCATACAGTCTTATGGGACTGACTGCTTATCCGGGCAGACTGATCGGCGGTACCCTGGATTTTAACGGTCATCGGATCAATGATATGACAGAGAAGGAAATGCAGAAAATGCGCGGAAATGAGGTAGCGATCATTTTCCAGGATCCTATGACCAGCCTAAATCCGGTATATACCATTGGAAATCAGATCCGTGAAGTATTGAAGCTGCATACCAGCAAATCGAAGGAAGAGATCCAGGCGAGAGCAGTAGAGCTTCTGAAGCTGGTAGGCATCAACGAGCCGGAGAAGCGTCTGAAGCAGTATCCTCATGAGCTTTCAGGCGGTATGCGTCAGCGTGTGATGATCGCCATCGCCCTTGCCTGCGAGCCGAAGCTTCTGATCGCTGATGAGCCGACGACGGCATTGGATGTGACGATTCAGGCACAGATCCTGGAGCTGATGATGGAGCTGAAGGACAAGCTTGGCATGGCGATCATGATGATTACTCATGACCTGGGTGTGGTTGCAAGCATGTGCGACCGGATCGCCGTAATGTATGCCGGCAATATCGTGGAATATGGCACGACAGATGATATTTTTTACAGTCCGAAGCATGAATATACAAAAGGTCTGCTTCGCAGTATTCCCCGTATGGACAGCAAAGAGCATGAACGGCTGGTACCGATCGAAGGTACTCCGGTCGATCTTCTGAACCCGCCGAAGGGCTGCGCTTTTGCTTCCAGATGTGATAATTGTATGAAAATCTGTCTGAAAGAAAAAGCACCGGTATCTTATTTCGGTGATATTCATTATTCATCCTGCTGGATGAACCAGAAAGCAGAGATGGAAGGAGGAAACCAGAAATGAGCGAACGTTTACTCAAGGTAGAGCACCTTTATCAGTATTTTCCGGCGGGAGGATACGGAAAAAAGAAAAAATACGTGCAGGCTGTTGATGACGTCTCTTTTTTCATTAATAAAGGAGAGACGCTGGGACTGGTAGGAGAGTCCGGATGTGGAAAGACGACCACCGGCCGTTCTCTGCTTCGTCTCTATGAGCCCACCAAAGGACGTATTGTATATAATGATCAGGTACTGTTTGACAGCGGCAATGTGCCTGTGATGGATGACAACGGACAGGACATCCTGGAAAACGGCAAACCTAAATTCGGTACAAAGACGGCTGTGGATATGAAGCCGTACCGCCGTGAGATGCAGATCGTATTTCAGGATCCCTATGCCAGTCTGGATCCGCGTATGACGGTCGGTGATATCGTGGGAGAGGCCATTGATATCCACCATCTGGCAGCGAACAAGAAGGAGAGATACGATAAGATCCAGCGTCTTCTGGAGTGTGTGGGACTGAACTCCGAGCATGCCAACCGTTATCCTCACGAGTTTTCCGGCGGACAGCGGCAGAGAGTAGGTATTGCCCGGGCCCTTGCGGTGGATCCGAAATTTATCGTCTGTGATGAGCCGATCTCCGCACTGGATGTGTCCATTCAGGCTCAGGTGGTGAATATGTTTGAAGACCTGCAGGCAGAGATGGGGCTGACCTATCTGTTCATCGCTCACGATCTCTCAGTAGTGAAGCATATTTCCAACCGCATCGGAGTCATGTATCTTGGAAAAATGGTGGAGCTGGCAGACAGCTATGAACTCATCTTCCATAGCATGCATCCTTACACCAGAAGCCTGATCTCGGCTATCCCGATCGCTGATCCGAAGGTGGCAAGGCAGTCAAAACGTATCGTACTGGAGGGAGATGTTCCCAGCCCGCTGAATCCGCCTTCCGGATGCCGGTTCCGTACCCGCTGTCCCTATGCGACAGAGCAGTGCGCACAGGAAGTGCCGAAGTGGCGGGAAGTAAGCAAAGGGCACTTTGCGGCGTGCCATAATCTTGATAAAGTTAATTAATGATTGTGGTTCATGCTATGGACAAACGAAAATGGAAGTGGTATACTTTGAATGCTCCATTTTTAAGTTATGTATGTGACAGCAGTGATGCTGATGCATAAAATAAAGTCTATAAGGAGGACAAGATGAAAAAGAAAGTAATCAGTATGCTTCTTGCAGCAGTGATGACTGTTTCCATGGTCAGTGGAACCGTGATGACTGCAGCAGCAGAAGAATCCACCGGTAAGGAACTGTCTGTTCAGGTAGGTCCGGATCCGGAAACAATTGACCCGGCACTGAACAGTGCGGTAGACGGCGGCAACATGATCCTTCATGCGTTTGAGTGTCTTCTGACCATTGATCAGGAAGGCAAGATCGCACCGGGCCAGGCAGAGACATGGGAGACCTCAGAGGATGGACTTACCTGGACCTTCCATCTGCGTGACGGACTGAAATGGTCTGACGGTTCTGACCTGACAGCCAATGATTTCGTATACAGCTGGAAGCGTGTATGCGACCCTGAAGTAGCAGCACCGTACGCTGAGACCGTACTTGGTATGGTTGAGGGATTTGATGCAGCGATCGAGGGAGATCTGGATGCACTTGCTGTAACTGCAGTGGACGACAAGACTCTGGAAGTGAAGCTTGCTACTCCCTGCCCGTACTTTGACAGTCTTGCAGCATTCGCTACTCTGAGCCCGGTTCAGCAGGCTACTGTAGAAGCAAATGGCGATGCATGGGCGATTGACGCTGCTACCTATATCAGCAACGGTCCGTTCTATGTATCTGAATGGGTACCGGGTTCTCATATCACCATGAGCAAAAACCCGAACTACTGGAATGCAGACGCTGTTAAGCTTGGCAGCATCAAATGGAACCTGATCGAGGATTCCAACGCTGCTTACAGTGCATACCAGAATGGCGAAGTTATGATGATCAAGGATGTTCCGACTGAGGAGATCCCGAGCCTGCAGGGCAACGAAGAGTTCCATGTAGATCCGATCATCGGTACTTACTACATTTCCTTCAACCTTCAGAAGGAACCCTTTGACAACGTACTTGTCCGCAAGGCTCTGAACCTGGCTGTTGACAGAGAGTATGTTGCAAACACTCTGATGCAGGGTACTTACAGCCCGGCTACCAACTTCATGGGACCTGGCTGGAAGGATACAGACGGATCCGATTTCATGGACAACGCAAATGGCGGCGAGCCGTACATTTCTGCAACAGCTGATATCGAGGGTGCACTTGCAGCTCTGGAAGAGGCCGGTTATCCGAATGGCGAGGGACTTCCGGTTCTTCACTACACCACCAACGATGCAGGATACCACAAGGCTGTAGCCGAGTATCTGCAGGATGCATGGAAAGAGATCGGCGTTACTCTGGAAGTTGAGATCGTAGAGTGGTCCAGCTTCACACCGATGCGTCGTAACGGCGAGTTTGAGATCGCGCGTAACGGCTGGGTAGGAGACTACAGTGATCCGTCCAACCAGCTTGAGCTTCTGTACAGCACCAATGGAAACAACGATGGTAAGTACTCTAATGCAGATTTTGATGCTGCAATCGATGCTTCCAGATCTACTACAGATACAGCTGAGCGTTCCGCAGCTCTTCATCAGGCTGAGGATATCATGATGAATGATTACGCTTGTCTGCCGCTGGCATACTACAATGACTTCTGGCTGCAGAGCAGCAAGATCACAGGATCCTGGCATTCCGCATATGGATACTGGCATTTCATGTATGCTGATATCGCTGAGTAAGCGCATTGGGCATAGTATTATTTGAAATAAAAGGAGGAGTTGTCATGTTATGGCAGCTCCTTTTTTTGAAATAATTGATTCACTTTTCCATTCGAAAGAGCTATAATATATCGAGCGGATTCTTGACTGACCTGCAGAGTGATGGGAATAATTTAATAATAGAGAAAGAGAGATAAAAATGGCAAATGTAATTCAGGAACGCCTCAGTGCACTGCGCGAACTGATGGCAGAAAAAGGAATCGATGCATATCTGATTCCCACAGATGATTTTCATGCATCGGAGTATGTGGGAGATTATTTTAAGTGCAGAAAATATATGACAGGCTTTACCGGTTCCGCCGGAACTGCTGTGGTGATGCAGGATATGGCAGGACTCTGGACAGACGGACGGTATTTTATCCAGGCAGAGCAGCAGCTGGAAGGCAGCACGGTCACACTCTTTAAGATGGGTGAGCCGGACGTTCCCACGGTACATGAATTTCTGGAACAGAACATGAAAGAAGGACAGTGCCTCGGATTTGACGGAAGAACTGTTGGTTCCCGGGAAGCGGAGGAACTGGCACAGAAGCTGGGAAAGAATCAGGTGACGATCTCCTGTGACGACGACCTGGTGGGAGCTGTCTGGACCGACCGTCCGGCCCTTTCCTGTGAGCCGGTGAAAGAGCTGGATGTGAAATGGACAGGAAAATCCAGAAGTGAAAAATGTGCGGATATCCGGAAAGCAATGACAGAAAAAGGAGCAGATGTATTTATTCTGACCAGTCTGGACGATATCGCATGGCTGCTGAATATTCGCGGCGGAGATGTGCACTGCAATCCGGTGGTGCTTTCTTATCTGGCCATGACACAGCAGGAGATCCTTCTGTTTGCAAATGAAAAGGCATTCCCGGCAGAAGTGAAAGAAGTTTTGAACAGGGACGGCGTGAAATTGTGTCCTTATGATGATATTTACAGCTATGCTGCCGGTCTTTCCGAAGGAACGACAGTACTCCTTTGCAAGGCAAAAGTCAACAGCCGTCTGGTGAACTGCATCCCGGCTTCTGTGAAAATCCTGGATGAAGAGAACCCGACACTGCTTCCGAAATCCATCAAGACACCGACAGAAGTGGAAAATGAGAGAATTGCTCATATCCGAGACGGTGTGGCAGTGACGAAGTTCATTTACTGGCTGAAGAAGAACGTAGGAAAGATTCCCATGACAGAGCTCAGTGTGACCGATCATCTGAATGATCTCCGGGCACAGCAGGAGCATTTTATGGGCAACAGCTTTGACCCGATTATTTCCTACGGCGCCCATGCGGCCATGAATCATTATTCTGCCACGCCGGAGACAGATATTCCCATCGAGCCCCATGGATTCCTTCTGGCAGATACCGGCGGACAGTATCTGGAAGGTACCACGGATATCACAAGAACCATCGTCATGGGACCGACCACAGATGAGCAGAAGAAATTCTTTACGGCAGTCCTTCGGGGAACTTTGAATCTGGCAGCGGCGAAATTCCGCTACGGCTGCAGAGGACTGAATCTGGATTATCTGGCAAGAGGTCCCCTCTGGGAGATGGGAGAAGACTTCAACCACGGGACAGGTCACGGTGTGGGCTACTACCTGAACGTTCATGAAGGCCCCAACGGATTCCGATGGAAGATCGTGCCGGAGCGCAACGACAGCGCCGTATTCGAGGAAGGCATGATCACCTCCGATGAGCCGGGCTACTACGTAGAAGGCGAGTACGGTATCCGACACGAGAACCTGATCGTCTGCAAAAAAGCCGAAAAGACCGCCTTCGGCCAGTTCATGTGCTTTGAACACCTGACCATGGCACCCTTCGACCTCGAAGCAGTCATCCCGGAACAGATGACAGAAAAAGAACGCACTCTCCTGAACGAATACCATGCCCAGGTATACGAGAACATCTCTCCATATCTCGATGCAGAAGAGCGTGAGTGGCTGAAAGAAGCGACCAGAGCAATCTAAATGACAGCAGATCATCTGCTTCTGCAGGTGGTCTGTGTTATTTGTTATTATTTTACTGTTACAACTATTCGAAACACAGCCACGTGCGGCTTCCGGATACCTTAAAGCAAACAATTGGCGGGCGTATTTAGCCGGAGACAAGATCCACTGCTTACTAAGACTCGGCGCGAAGCCGTTGCTGAGCGTCGTTAGTCGAAGTTAGCAGTTAGCTTGTCGGAGCGTTGCCCGCGTTTGCGTAAGGTATCCGGAAGCCGTGCGGGGCGTCCTTATTGTGAAAAACAGCTGTCTGCCCCGGGCAGACAGCGCCCTGAGAAGGACAGCCTTTTTTCTGTCTTTTCTGTTTTTCTTTCGAAACAACAGATTTTCCTGTTGTGAAACAGCCCCCGACATGTTATACTGCCAACGTAATTGTATTGTATCCCTGTATCAGGGACAGCGCAGAATCCTGGTTTTATATGGAGCGGTACCGGAGACGGACGGCAGCCATGGACAGAATCAGACGGATGTCCTGTCATATGTGAGAAAGGGAATAATAACAAGGAGGAAAATTGAATTATGAAATCAAAGTTTAACACGTCACAGCTTGTATTGCTTGGTCTTATGACCGCCATTCTTCTTCTGATGGCCTACACACCTCTGGGGTATCTGAATATCGGACCTCTTGCGATCACCATGAATATGATTCCGGTAGCCATCGCAGCCATTACGCTTGGCCCGGTGGGAGGCGCAGTGACAGGTGCCGTCTTTGGAATGACCAGCTTTCTTCAGTGTATCGGAGTAGGCGGAACGAGTGCCATGGGAGCGATTCTCTTTGACATTAATCCGGTGCTTGCATTTATTCAGCGTTTTGTTCCGAGACTTGTCGACGGTCTGCTTCTGGGCTACATCTTCCGTGGTGTACGCAGGATGTCCAACACTTATGTTGCATGTACTGTTACCGGATTTTTTTCAGCCTTTTTAAATACACTGTTTTTTATGTCACTGCTGGTACTGCTGTTTGGCAATACCCAGTATATGCAGGAACTGATGGGCGGAAAAAATGTTATTGTGTTTATCTGCGGATTTGTCGGGATAAATGCAGTGTGTGAGATCGGATTTGCCACAGTGGTCACCGGAGCGGTGGGAGCGGCACTTTACCGGGCACATTTCGTGCCGGCACCGAAGCAGGCCGGTTCAGCAGCATAATCTTTGAATCATATGGTCCTGCAGATAGGCTGCAGCGCTGTGAATGCGCTTCGGTCAGAAATACATTTCAGGCGACGGCGGACAGGGAGGTAATTGGTCATGGTACTTGCAGTAGATATCGGAAATTCCAATATTGTGCTGGGATGTTTTGAGAAAGACCGTATTTTATTTATCGAACGGCTCTGTACCAATCAGCATTCTACGGCACTGGAATATACGATACTGATTAAAAATATCATTGAACTCAATCATCTGGACCGGGAGGTTATTCAGGGAGGCATCATTTCTTCTGTAGTACCTTCTGTGACACATACCGTTCAGGAGGCGATGGTTCGTCTGACCGGGAAACAGGTGATGGTGGTAGGACCCGGGATCCGGACGGGCCTCAGGATCATGCTGGACAATCCGGCACAGCTTGGCAGTGACCGGGTGGCAGATGCGGTGGCCGCGGTCAATGAGTATCCGTGTCCGCTGATCATCATCGACATGGGGACAGCCACCACGATCTCAGCAATCGACCGGGAGAAAAACTTCCTCGGGGGTATGATTATCCCGGGACTTCGGGTATCGCTGGAATCACTGACCATGCGTACGTCTCAGCTGCCGAAGATCAGCCTTGACCCGCCGAAAAAGGTGATTGGCTCCAATACCGTTGACTGTATGAAGAGCGGTATCATTTACAGCACGGCCGGAAGCATCGATGGAGCAGTGGAGCGGATCGAGGAGGAGATGGGTGAGAAATGTACGGTGATCTCCACCGGAGGACTTGCCCGAAAGATCATCCCTTACTGCAAGAGGGACATTATCATAGATGATCAGCTTCTTTTAAAAGGGCTGATGATTATTTATAATAAAAATAAACAGTAGACATACAATACATTACACAGCAGAGGCAGGGAAATCCGGAGGGGTATCCCTGCTTCTGTTTTTGCATACTGTTTTCACTTCTGCGCAAGGATAAGGAGGCAGACAGTGAAAATGAGACAGAAGGAGGAATAAAATGATCAGTGGAAAAACAGTGATTCTGGGGGTGACAGGAAGCATTGCGGCGTACAAGGCGGCAAATCTTGCCAGCCTTCTGAAAAAGCAGCATGCCGATGTTCATGTGATCATGACCAGAAATGGAATGGAATTTATCAGTCCTGTCACCTTTGAGACACTGACGGGAAACAAGTGTCTGACCGATACTTTTGACCGCAATTTTCAGTTTGAGGTGGAACATGTGGAACTGGCGAAACGTGCAGACCTGGCGCTGGTGGCGCCTGCTACGGCCAATATCATGGCAAAGCTGGCACACGGGCTGGCGGACGACATGCTGACCACGACACTCCTGGCCTGCCAGTGCCCGAAACTGATCGCTCCGGCCATGAATACAAGGATGTATGAGAATCCTGTGACCCAGGACAATCTGCATCTTCTGGAAAAGTATGGATGGAAGGTCATTGAGCCGGCGGTAGGGCATCTGGCCTGCGGTGATACGGGGAAAGGAAAATTTCCGGAGGAGAGCCTGATCCTGGAACATGTTCTTCAGGAAATTGCTTTTCCGAAGGATATGACGGGGCTGAATGTACTGGTAACGGCCGGTCCTACCATGGAAGCCATCGATCCGGTGCGATTTATTTCCAATCATTCCACTGGCAAGATGGGATATGCCATTGCCAGAATCTGCTGCCGGAGAGGAGCGAATGTCACTCTGGTCAGCGGCCGCACCAGTCTGGCGCCTCCAATGGGTGTCGACATGGTTCCGGTCTGTTCAGCCCGGGATATGTTTGAGGCCGTGACATCCCGATCCGATACCCAGGATATCATCATCAAGGCAGCTGCAGTAGCCGATTATCGTCCTGCTGTCGTATCGGATCAGAAGGTGAAAAAAAGTGACGGAGAGATGTCTATCGCTCTTGAGCGGACTCAGGATATTCTGAAGTGGCTGGGAGAACATAAGAAGGAGCATCAGGTGCTGTGCGGCTTTGCCATGGAGACAGAGCACATGGTGGAGCATGCCAAAGAGAAGTTGGTAAAGAAGCATCTGGACCTCATCGCAGCCAACAATGTCAAGGTGGCGGGAGCCGGTTTTGGTACAGATACCAATGTGGTGACACTTATTTCTGAGGACGGAATGCAGGAACTGGAACTCATGAGTAAAGAAGAAGTGGCAGGAAAACTGGTGGATGAACTGCTGAAGATCCGGGCAAACAGGCAGCGCTGATGGATGAAAATTCCGGCAGACGGAACGGCGGATCTGTTCTTCAGCCAGTTGTGTGAAGAGATACGTATCAAGAAAGGAAGTGGATCAGATGAAATACTATGAAACAGTCTGGGAGATTTTCAATAAATGCGCAAACAATCAGATGCGTGATGTGTTTATTGAAGAACTGGAACTGGAAGACACGGATGCCTATGTGAAAAACAAGTTTCAGGGGCGTGAAGTCTCCATAGATAAGACAGTCCGCGAGGACGGAACGGTCATTTATGACATTGTGGCATCCGGGATACATGAGAGATATTCTTTTACGGAGATTCCGTGACAGGAAAAATGGAGAATCTGGAATTGAAAAGCAGGAAAAGCCGGCGTCAGGATCACATGTCGGACAGCTGCTGACCGGATGCCCGCAGACAAATGGATATAAAAACAGGAAAGAAAGGAACCAGTGACATGGATCAGATTATGGAATCCCTGAAAGGGCAGGGAGCCGATCAGCATCTTCTGAGAGAAATACAATCATTCCGGGAACGTTATCCCGTGGATGAAGAGCTTCAGAACCGCGTTTCGAGGCCGATGCTTCCTTACTATGGAAAAGAAATATTTGAGATGGCGGCGTATGCACTGCTGGAAGGGCAGAATATTCTTCTGACCGGAGCGAAGGCAACCGGAAAAAATATTCTTGCAGAAAACCTGGCATGGGTATTTGGAAGACCTTCTTATAATATCTCTTTTCATGTGAATACGGACAGCAGTTCGCTGATCGGTACCGATACGTTCCGGAACAATGAGGTACAGCTCCGGACCGGCCCGGTATATGAGTGTGCTGTGAATGGAGGCTTTGGTATTTTTGATGAGATCAATATGGCGAAAAATGATGCAGTGTCTGTCCTGCATGCGACACTGGATTACCGCAGGGAGATCGATGTGCCGGGATACAGCCGGATCCATCTTCATGATGCTGCCAGATTCATAGGAACCATGAACTACGGCTATGCCGGTACCAGAGAACTGAATGAGGCGCTGGTGTCCCGGTTTCTGGTGATCGAGATGCCGGCTGTGACAGAGGAAACGCTGGAGCATATTCTGAAAGATCTGTTCCCGGATATGAAGCAGGAAGGGATGACGCAGATCTGCGGCCTGTTTCTGGATCTTCAGACGAAGGCGGGCAACAATGAGATATCCACCAAACCGCTGGATCTCAGAGGTCTGGTAGGGGCTCTGCGCACCATCCGGGCGGGACTGGCGCCTCTGCCGGCGATCCGCATGGGTGTTGTGAATAAGAGCTTTGATGTCTTTGAGCGGGAACTGGTGGAGGATATTGTCATGACCAGGATCCCGGCAGGATGGACCAGCAGGGAGATTTTTGACTGAAACAGAAATGGATTGTGACAGATTCCCTGAGAATGGCATGGAAAAACGACGGTCTGTCGGAAAGCAGAGACAGGGGGAAATTCAGAAAATACAGGAGGTACCTTCGTGTATACAGAATATGATGCGGACCTGGAGGCGGAGAATCGTCTCCGCAATCTGATGTGGACGGTCAGCGGCGATTACAAACTGAATACAAAGCTGGATGCGGCATCCTGGGAGAAGTCGAAGGATATCTCACTGTACGATGCGGTGAAGCAGGGAGCCTTTGCCCGGTATTTTGATCAGAGTCAGTTTGCCATGTATTTGATCAAAAAGATATATTACGGGGCAGAGGAACGATCCCTTACCGATCTGGCCCAGATGTGTGTGGATATGGCTTCCTGGAAGAAGGTCGCTGCTGAGCGCCCCGGGGTCCCGGAGCTTCGCAGCAGGGCTTTTGAGGCACTGTTGGATCATTCCTTTCATCAGATGAGCGGTTCCCTGACGGGGCGCATCAAGCTCCAGCTTCTCCGGGGCAGTCTGTCCGGAGACTGGGCAGGAGAACAGAATATTGCCGGGCCAGTGGAAGAGATGCGGCATCTGGAGGATGCATCGGAAACCATGGAGATCATCCGCACGGTCGATCATCTGTACAATCAGTGGATCGACCGCAGCTTCGAAAATAAACATGGAGATCTGGAGCATGTGCTGTCGGCCACGATTGAGGATCTGAAGGAATTTGACTGGAAGGATTTGCTGGATGAGGATGCTTGTGAGGACGTGCTGGAACGGTATCTGAATGAGATCAACAGTCGTATGACTTCCATGGCAGAGGAAGCAGATGAACCACCGGAAGAACAGAAACATCCATCGGGAAAGAAAGTCATCCTGCTGGACGAAGCTGCTGTGGCGAAGATGTATTCCTATATGGAACTGAACTATGGAAAATCCTATTTGAATGAGCGGGAGCAGAAACGGATGGATCATCGCCTCTGCAGAGGGGCTCATGCAGACTGCAGTCTGTTTTTCACGGACGGGATCCTGCAGAATCCTGTCTTGTCCAATGCTCAGTATGTCAATGCAAAGCGTCAGGCGGAGAACAACCGGAGACTTTACCGGAACAGTCTGAATTTTGTCAAGCGCAGCGTGGAGATACTGACGGATGAGCTGCGCCGCTCTTTATACAGGCGCAATGAAATAGAATACATGCGCTCCGAGTACGGGACGATTGTGCCGAATCTGCTCTGGCGTGTGGGCCGTACAGAGGAACCGGGCAAGCTGTTTGTCCGCACCAGCCGACAGAATAACACAGAGTTTGTGGTGGACATCCTGATGGATGCCAGCGGTTCCCAGAGGGACCGGCAGGGACAGGTGGCGCTGCAGGCATTGATCCTGAGCGAAGCACTTTCCAATCATGGGATCCCGCATCGTATCATGAGTTTTTGCACCTTCTGGGATTATACGGTCATGCAGCGGTTTCGGGAATACGATTCCCCCAGATCAGAAAATCTGCGGATCCTGGATTACACGACCTCTGCCAACAACCGGGATGGTCTGGCCATCCGGGCAGCAGGAGATTCTCTGCTGCAGCGTCCTGAAGAAAATAAGATCCTGATCGTACTCAGCGACGGACGTCCCAATGATATCATAGTCAATCGTCCGGGCAGCCGGAATCCTCATACCTACTGCGGAGAATATGCGATCCGTGATACGGCCTGGGAGGTGCGTAAGCTGCGTGGCAGCGGCGTACACGTTCTTGGCGTCTTTGCGGGAAAAGAGAAGGATCTCCAGGCAGAAAAGAAGATCTTCGGACGGGATTTTGCCTATATCCGGGACATCCGCAATTTCTCCCGGATCGCGGGGCAGTATCTGAGACGGCTGCTGGAGTGGGATGCGGAGGATTTCTGAAAGACGGGAAACATGACGCCGGATATGTGGCGTCGCATGAAAATAAGGAAAAACAGCTTGCGTAACCACGACAGTTGATTTACAATGAAAGATACGCAATATATACTGTCTGCAGCCAGACAGTATTCTAAGGAGGTGCCTTATGGCAGAAAAGTCATGCAGCAATTCCAGCTGCAGTAAAGAGAGCTGCGAGGGATGTTCCAGCGCCCAGGGAGCGCAGAGCAAAGACAGCTTCGCAGTGGAGCTGAATGTATATTCGGATGTGAAGCATGTGATCGGTATTGTCAGCGGTAAGGGAGGGGTCGGCAAGTCTATGGTGACGGCTTCTCTGGCCAATCTTCTCGCTGCGAAAGGATACCGTGTAGGTATTATGGATGCGGATATCACAGGTCCGTCCATTCCGCGTATGTATGGTCTGACAGGTCCTGCGGAAGCGGATGATGAGGGTATTTATCCGATGCTGACAGAAAATGAGATCAAGGTCATGTCCATCAATCTTCTGATGCCGGATCCGGAGACTCCGGTGATCTGGAGAGGTCCGGTCATCGCTAATATGGTCAAACAGTTCTGGTCTGATGTGATCTGGGGAGAGTTGGATTATCTTCTGATCGATATGCCTCCGGGAACCGGCGACGTGCCGCTGACTGTATTCCAGTCGCTGCCGGTGGATGGTGTCATGATCGTCACTTCTCCTCAGGATCTGGTGAAGATGATCGTGAAAAAGGCCTACAACATGGCAAAGACCATGGATATTCCGGTACTTGGAATCGTGGAGAACTACAGTTATCTGAAGTGTCCGGACTGTGGAAAAGAGATCAGCGTATTTGGTGAAAGTCATATTGATGAGATCGCAGCAGATCTGGGCGTGGCTGTAGCCGGCAAGATGCCCATCGATCCGAAACTGACCGAACTGACCGATGCAGGAGACTTCGCAAAAGCAGAGAATGCTTACCTGAACGGGGCAGTGGAGCTTCTTCGGGTACTGGATGTAAAAGAACACTGAATGTAAGGAACGGCTGCTCTGCTGAGCAGCCGTTTGGCAGTTCTATCATAATTGCCTGATATCCCGGATCAGTTCCTGTACATCCTCTTCTGTGGTACTCCAGCTGGTACAGAACCGGACACAGCTGTGAGTGTCGTCGATTTTCATCTCGTATTCATATACATACTTTTTGCTGAGTTTTTCCAGTATTTTGTTTTCCAGAATGACAAACTGCTGATTTGTCGTGCTGTCAATGTAGAAAGGAACGGACTTTTCTGCAAATGCTTTTCGGATCATCATGGCATATTCATCTGCTTTCCGGGTGATGTCAAAATAAAGTCCATCCTTGAACAGTGTATAGAACTGCAGTCCCAGCAGCCATCCTTTGGCCAGCATGGCGCCGTTCTGCTTGATATAGCTGCGGAAATCCACCGCAAGAGACGGATCGGTGAACACCACCGCCTCACCGAAAAGCGCACCGCATTTGGTGCCGCCGCAGTAGAAGACGTCCGCCAGGCGGGCGATATCTGCGATGGTCACATCTGCATCCTGTGCCCCCAGTCCGTAGCCAAGGCGGGCTCCGTCGATAAAGAGGTACATGCCGTATTCCCGGCAGACGGCGCTGATGGCTTCCAGCTCCTGCTTTGTATAGATCGTGCCGTACTCGGTGGGGAAGGAGAGGTAGACCAGCTTCGGCTGAGTGATATGCTCCTGGACACCGCTGGTGCGGTACAGCTCTGCTTCAGCAGCAATCTGTGATGCGGAGATCTTGCCGTTCTGGTGGGGCAGTGCCTGAATCTTATGGCCGCAGTGTTCTACTGCGCCGGTCTCATGGACATGGATGTGACCGGAATCAGCGCTGATCACGCTCTGGTACGGGCGCAGGGCAGCAGAGATCACTGTATAATTTGTCTGAGTGCCGCCCACCATAAAATGCACCTGAGCCTCAGGACAGTTCAGGTATTTTCTGATCTCTGCGGAAGCCTTCTCACACCAGGGATCCAGACCGTATCCGCCATAGCTTTCTGTATTGGTGACAGCCAGAGCCTCCAGAATCTTCGGATGGGCTCCGCAGTTGTAGTCATTGTTAAAACGTATCATATCATTTTTCCTCATCAGTTCAAAATAAGATTTGCCTGTTATTCTTCCCAGCCATCGTAAAACCGGTAAGTGACTGCGATATTCCGGACTGTTTCATTTTCAGCCGGATTAATGTCACGGATATCTGTGACCGGCGGGAAATGCGGAGTCTCCTCCTCCATCTCCACAG
>JAQXWO010000016.1 GCA_029225485.1 Lachnospiraceae bacterium | reverse complement strand
TATTTTCAGCCGATTCGCGAAGATTATCGTCTTCTGGCGGAATATCGAATGGAAGAGTGCTGCCTGCTTTCTGCTGATGTGACTGTTTTTTATTCACCGGAAGATATTTCGGATGAAAGCATTCATTCCTGGGATAGATTTGCCGGCGCGGGGATTGAGTATATTCCTGTAGGGGAAGATCACTTTTTTATCCGGGAGCATGCTGCACAGATGGCAGATGTCATTCGAAGCAGGCTGATTGGAATATGAATAATGGAACGAAAAAGACTTTGTCATTGTCACAGATGGCAGAGTCTTTTTTATATTCAAGAAATCTATTGTTTTTTCTATTGATATTGAGTAAAATAGACAGTAATTGGTGAACAAATTGTTGAGGGTAATAAACACAGGAGGAAGCAAAATGGGGAAAAAGAAACTATGGTGCAGAAGTGTAATGGCTGCAGCCGCCGCATTACTAATGATGCAGGGTTGTCTGCAGGTACCGGGGAATCTGGCTCTGGCAGAAGAACAGACGGCAGCAGAACAGACAGAGGCACAGGATTTTCTGGAGCTGACAGCTCAGGAGCTGGAGACGGAGGAAGGTTCGGCAGTATCTGCCCGACTGACTATCGGGGACTGGCTGGATTATGGTGATTATGGGATCGAAAGGACAGATATCCCGGGGACGGACTATCTGTTTTCCATCACCACGAAGGATGGAGATGAGAATCTGATCGATGACGGTCAGCTGGCGTATTGTCTTCAGTCCTATTTTCTGACACCGCTGCCGGGGGATCACAGCGGGGATATGACGGATCAGGTCGCGGCTATTGGCGGAAGCAGTGATGTCCAGAAGGTATTTTATTACGGATACGGCGGCGCCGGATACGATGCGGATGAGTTTGTGGAGTTTCTGGCGCAGTCTGATGAGCAGTATTATGAAGATGTGTATCTGAAGCTCAGTGAGAGTGAGCAGGCGGAGCTTGCCTATATTATCACACATGGGGCGGCAAGCTATGCATATTTTACGGATGGCACATCATTTGAGAGATACCTGGAACTGCAGTTTGAAGTCAAATACGGAGATGACTGGGAAGAGCAGCTGGGGTATTTTGAGGAGCAGGAACTGGAGCTGGCAGGAATAGAAGACGGTGATATGAATCTTCTGGCGGCTACCTATGGAATGAACGAAAGAGGAATCGCTCTGTCGAAGGGCTGGTATCAGCTGCTGACGGAAAAGAAAGCTCCGGATCTGAGTATTACTGAGGAAAATGGTACTTACTGTTTTAACGGTAATGAGAAAAATGAAAGTTTGACCCTTGCCCTTGAAGTGCCGGACGGATTTGAATGTACGGTTCTCAGAGCCGATGGTGCATCAGAGACTGCGGAGAGCGGATCTTCCGTAGTTCTGAAGCCGGCGGACAGCTTTTCTTTTGCATTTACCGGAGAAGCTTTTTCTGCGGAATCCGGTGATGCACTGGTGGATCTGATACCGGTGGCAGCGAGACTTTCCGGAGCGGAGGATGAGGTATGGAATCTTGTTCTTCTGGAGACCAGCAAGGGTACCAGAGAGACTGTTTCCAAGCGACAGCAGGATATTGCAGCTGTCTCCAGGATCGACGCAGGCAGGACAGAACTTGATTTTGATATTGATCTGCAGCAGGGTCGGATTTCGGTCAGCCTGACAGATGAAACAGGCCGGGCAGTATCCGGAGCTGTTTTTGAAGTATTCTATGATGAGGCCTGCAGCCAGCCGGCAGGTCAGGAGGGAGAAGCTGTTACCTTTGTGACGGACGACACCGGAGCAGGAAATCTGTACTTCCTGATGAACCAGAAGCTTCTGGATCAGGACGGAAAGCTCTACATCAGAGAAACATCAGCTCCTGTAGGCTATCTGCCGGATGAGACAGTCTACTGTATCGGAGACGGGGAATGTGCAGAGCTTACCAATACCAGAGAGAAAACAGCCCTGAGCGGCACGGTGATCTGGCATGATAATGAGGATGCAGATGGACTTCGCCCGGACAGCATCACGGTCGATCTGAACAGAGACGGCGAGACCATTGACAGCCTGCAGATCAGTGAAGAGGAAGGCTGGAAGTACAGTTTTGAGGAAATCGATAAATACAGTGAAGACGCGGCAAAAGAAAATATATATGGGACAGGCATTCAGGTGCCGGATGGATATACAGCAGAAGCATCAGAGGACGGTACGGTCACTCTGACGCATCCTGCATCTGTGGTACCGCAGATTGAAGTGACTGTGGACGTGGACGGCCGTGATCTGAAAGAGGGAGAATTCTCCTTTGACCTGACGCAGGTGACCGATGAGACAGGCGACACAGAACTGGAAGATGGTGTTCAGCGGACAGCCGTCAATGACCCGGACGGCAGGATCCTGTTTGATGATATTCCGATCATGGAGCCGGGCACCTATTACTATCGGATCACAAAAACACCTGATCCGGAAGATGAATCAGCAGCGGCGGAAGAAGCTGTGATCGCAAAGGCAGAAGTCACAGTCGGCGGCGAGTATCAGGATCAGCTTGAGGCAGTGGTCACATATCCGGAAGGACAGCCGGAATTTGTCTATACGTATACAGCCGGCGGAGAAGCGGTCATTGATGGAGTGCAGGTGATTCTCGAAAATGGTGAGCTGACAGAAGGCATGTTCCGTTTTGAACTGAAAGATTCTGATGGCAACGTGCTGCAGACAGCAGAAAATGATGCAAATGGAGCAGTATCCTTTGAACCGCTGCAGTTCACAGAAGCCCATATTGGACAGAAAATGGAATATACTGTTTCAGAAGTAAATGACGCAGCGGAAGATATCACATATGATTCTGTTGTGTACACCGTGACGGTAAGTGTGGAAGACAGTGAATCGAGCGATGGAACGCTGCAGATCACAACGGATACCGGAGACATGGTATTTACCAATGTGATGGCAGAACCGGAAACCGAAACGGAGACCGAAACAGAGACGGTATCAATGACTGAGACCGAACTGGAGACAGTGCCGGAGACCGAAACGGAAACTGCACAGATGACCGGGGCAGAAAATCAGGATGGCGGTTATTGGGGAGTGATGTGGACGGTGTTTGCGGTGATTGTGATTCTTCTCCTGATCCTGTTCTTTGTATGGAAGAAAATGCAAAATAAGAAGTAAGGTTCTGTACATTTGAACTTAGATACAAGAATGATAAAATAAAAAGAGGATGGCTCTCTGAAGTTGCTGTTTCAGGAGCCATCCTTTTTTAGTTCTTTTTCGTATGATACAGAAGTTCTTCCAGTGCTTCCGGAGACAAGGGCTTTGAAAAATAAAATCCCTGGATCAGATCCACACCCCAGGAACGGAGCAGTTCTGCTTCATTTTGCAGTTCAACGCCTTCGGCGATCAGTCGATATCCCATGTTGTGCAGGATCGAGACTATATTTTTGTAGAAACAGGCATTTTTTTCGTCCGTCGTGATACCGCTCAGCAGAGAACGGTCCAGCTTGATGGTGGTGAAAGGAAGCATCAGCACAGTGTTCAGGTTGGCGTATCCGGAACCAAAGTCGTCCAGACTGAGATGGATTCCGTGCTTTTTAAAGTCTGCAACGATCTGATAGAGCTTATCACTGTATTCTGTGGCTACCGTTTCGGTGATTTCAAACTGGAAACGGGAGAATGGGAGTCCGGTCTCCTGAATGATGTTGATGAGCTTCTGGCTGTATCCGTCCCGCAGCAGCTCTGCCGGAGAAAGATTGAAATTGATATATTCCAGCTGCGCCATAACATCCGGGTGTTCCTGCATAAAGCGGCACAGGCGGCGAAACTGAAGCAGTCCGATTTGTGTGATCTGACCGTTTCTCTCGGCAATGGAGATGAAAAGCTCCGGGGAAATAAAACCAAGTACAGGGTGTCGGAGGCGGCTCAGTGCTTCTGCTGTGACAAACCGGCCTTTTTCCATAGAAAAAACCGGCTGATAATAAAGTTCGAACAGATCTTTTTCGATGGCTGTGCGCAGATAATGTTCGATTTCTGTATTGTACTTGAAACCTTTCAGCGTATTATCATCACTCTGGATCAACAAAGTATCGGTATCAGAAGGAGACAGAGAGATCAGGTAATCCAGGTAGGACACAAGCATATCACTGTCTTTCAGCTGTTCGGCATGGAGTACGCCACAGATGGTGGCAGAGAGCTGGAACTGTTCTTTTTCCAGAGCTATGCTGCCGGTAAAATATGTGTGGATCCGATCCCGCACCCTCTCATATTCGTTCAGAGAATAAGTCAGTACCACGAACCGTTTGCCGGATGCCCGGAATACATAAGGGGCATCCAGAATGCTGTTCAGTGTTTCGGAGATATTCTGAAGGATCCTGTCTCCGGATCGTATGCCGAACAGCTTGTTGATCTGATCCAGGTGGTTGAGGTTGATCATGATGACATGAAAACTTTTTTTCTTACGGTACAGTTCCTGCATCCATCCCAGCAGACTCTGGAGATTAAAATCACCGGTCAGACGATCTGTATAATAGGATGGATTGTTGATGGTCAGGTAAAGGGCAGTGATACCGAGTCCCAGTCCCAGACCGGTAGTCAGCAGATTGTGTCGGACCGCCTGTACCGCGACACAGCCGCTCATAATGGTCAGAAATTCACAGATAATGCAGAATTTCTGAAATCCGAGCTTGCGGTAGCGCAGAATTCCGCAGAGCAGAGTCAGAACCACGTAGACAAGTGCGTAAAGATACATGCCCAGATAACAGGTGCCGCGAATATAGTTCCCGTGACTGTCGATGGAGAAGAATATTTCCGACTGCATATTGTAAAGTATCATGACAGCCATGGCGGCAGCCGGCAGAGAAAGAATGCAGAATACTGTCGTTTCTGCGGCAGTATCCGTGGTGCCTAAGGACCAGGAATAGAGAAACATGGTGTAGGGAACCATCGCCTGCAGCAGATAAAATATCGTCATCAGGACCAGAGTCAGACCGGATAACCGGGAATAGCTTCCCGATATCAGTAAAGTGGTCAGAAGATCAAACAGGATGTCCAGAATTCCCAGTGTGATGACCAGGCGAAATATACGGCTGTTGGAATCCTCCAGACGTTTCTGGTTCATAAAATGATAAAGGATCAGCAGCAGGAACAGAATGGAGGATACGAGAAAGCTGATATTGTAAGTCATAGAAAGTCCCTCCTTTATTATTCCATGCGCCTGATCCAGCCTTTGTTGGTATACATGGCCAGATCTGCTTCTTCTTTCCAGTTGCTGATGGTCTTCAGATTGCCTGACTCATCACGGAGATTGCTGATGCCCCTGGCGATGGAAATATGATATCTGGAGCGAAGGCAGTTGCAGATCCGAAGCTCTTCATCCAGACGGTCAGAGAGCTGTTCTGCATTCAGAGAAGTATCGGGCAGTACCGCGCAGAATTCATCGCCCCCGATGCGGAAGCAGAATCCCATACCGCTAAAGGCTTTTTCAATGCACCGGGCGGCTGCAATGATCATTTCGTCACCTGTCTGATGGCCCATCGTATCATTGACATTTTTCAGGCGGTTCAGATCCATGAAGACCAGAAACAGATTCTGATAAGAATCTGCATTTTTTTCCACCTCGGTCATCAGTTCTTCAAAGGCTCTTCGATTTTTCATCCCTGTCAGGCGATCTTCCTTTGCCAGACGCTGATATACCTGAGCTTCGGTTCGGAATTTCAGATTTCTCACCATGGTGATGATCAGCGTACGGATCAGCAGAATGATGAAGATCACGATGCCAAGCTCGAAGCATACTTCGTACCAGGAAATCTTCAGAAGCCAGTACAGGATGAGAGAGACGGCGCCGCCTCCTGCCACTACGGCAAAAGAGAAGAGAATGGTGCGAAGCTCTTCATTGCGGCTGCTGTGGTATGCACGGATCAGAAGAATCATCATCAGGAGGCTTCCTCCGAAAAGCAGGATATGTGTGACGAACAGCATATCGATCAGAGGAATTCCCAGAAGATAGTTGAGAAGACTCTGCAGGATCGCATTGAAGTAGAAAGCCCAGGTCACTGCATCGATGACCGGATGGTGATCCAGGTCTTCTGTATTTCTTAGGAAATGCAGCATAGGTATGGCCAGCAGCATAAAAGCATAGAAGGAAATATACCGTATCACAGGCGAAGACCCGCCGATGATCTGTGCCAGAGAAGAATCGGTCAGGAACCAGCAGTCACAGAAAAGCAGAAAGAAGGCAATATTGGCAAAGCGCTTTTCTTCTACCTGCATATGCTTCAGATACAGATAAATACAGATGGATAATACACCGAGTACCGTCAGTGCAAAGACTGTGATCATCGTAAAAGCTGCCTGTGAGCAGTGATACAGGGCCACGGCGTCGGAAGAGCCGGCATATACGGAAGGAATGTGATATACATTGCCGGAAGGATTCGTATAGGTAAACGCAATCGTGTCTTCGAGGCTGCTGTCCGGCAGGACAGCTGTACAGTTGACTCTGGAAGCCATCTGGGTATTTCTGGGGAAGGATGCATCGTCATACTCGTACAGGATCTGGTCCCCGATGGAAATGATCAGACGGTATATTGCTCCGCGTGTGGTCAGTGTCTGGCGTGCATATGTAGCAGTGATGTCATCACAGTATAAGGTCAGAGAGTCCCCGGAGGACAGCGTAATATCTGCTGGGAGTGTTACGTACTTTTGCCCTCCGTCCTCGATGTAATACCAGCCCTCTGTGATCTCAGTGACGGAGTCAGGGATATTGTTCAGGCCGATGTGAATCTGTCTGGAGAGAACAAGTATGACAGCCAGAATAACGAACAGGGCAAGAGCACTTTCTATCATTTTTGTTTTTTTCATGTGTACAACCTCCGTATCATTGGGGTTCTGTTTTTATCTTCTGGATTCATCATATAATAAAAAGAATCAGTCTGCAAGAGTGTATTCAGATCAGAACAGCTGTCTCCGGAACTGACCGGGTGTCATGCCAAACCTTTTTTTAAACAGCCGGTTAAAATTAGACAGATTTTCAAATCCGGTATGTTCTGCAGTCTCCAGTATCGTACCGCAGCCGCTTCGCAGCGACTGAGCAGCTTTTTCCAGCCGGTATTCGATCAGGTATGCATAAAACCCGGAACCGGTGATCTCCTTAAACCAGCGCATAAAATGGCTGGCACTGTAGCCGCATTCATCAGCCATGTCCTGAACCGTCAGTTTCTGGTCATAGTCCTTTTCGATGCGGGAAAGGACCGTTTTC
>JAQXWO010000015.1 GCA_029225485.1 Lachnospiraceae bacterium | reverse complement strand
GTAAAAGGTCTTGTACTTCTGGCTGCTGTTATCTTTGATGTAGTGAGCAAGAAGAAATCCAATTAACGATGTATCCGGGAAAAAGAAGAGAATCTATATAAGGAAGTCTGCTGTCATATCAGAGTCTGGTATGGCAGCAGTTTTCTGTTTTGGGAGTTTATATTTACATGACGCTGTCCGCTCCAGGTATATCCACGTGTGCTGCCTCCGCCTCGGACAGTCATGAGATATGTCTGCCTGTGCAGGACACGGGATGTCCTTCTCAGGCAGGCATATCTCATGACTGTCCGTTTCGAGGGCAGACACGTTGGATATACCTGGGGCGGACAGCTGTGCTTCAAAAAGTATGAACTGCACGAAGCTGTTCAGAATATTGTATATGGAACAGGTGGAAAGGATGTGGATAACAGCATGACTGAACTGGAACAGATATGGAAGCGGGTAACGGAAGGCCCGGCGGATGCCGCAGCCTGGATCCAGGGTTCGGAAAGCTATCCGGAACTGGAAGGTTATGTGCTTTTTTATGGGATTGGAAATAAGACGCTGGTGGTATCTTCGCTGGAAGGGCTGAAGAAAGAGGAGAAGGAGTGCGGAGGCGGGTTTCTGGGATTCCATATTCACGATGGGAGCAGATGTGCAGGGACTATGGCAGATCCTTTTGCGGATTCCGGGATGCATTATAATTCCGGGAATTGTCTTCATCCGCTGCATGCAGGTGACCTTCCGCCGGTGCTGATCTCTGACGGAAAAGCTTTTGGAGCCGTACTTACGGCAGCTTTCACGCCGGATGAGGTGCGCGGCAGGACGGTAATTCTCCATGCGCAGCCGGATGATTTTACGACGCAGCCCGCGGGGAATTCCGGAGCGAAAATTGCCTGCGGAAGAATCATATGAAAAGTTTTGAGATTTTATTTGGCGGATACGCCGCACAGACGAAATGAGGAGTATTTTGGAGGTTGGCTCTGAACAGATAATAATAATATTAGTGGATCACAGTTCCGATATATCTGACCGCAACACCTTGTAACAGGGAACAGAGATTCTTCTGATAGAGTAAACACAAACTCTTGACGTGGTATTAAAAACGAGGTAAGATTCTTTTAATATTATCATGTTAGGATAAAAGCGGAAAGGAACCAATTATGAAATCAATTATTCTTGTTGCAGAAAGCGGCTCAGATATTACTCCGGAGCTGGCAGCCGCGTATGGGATCCGGATCGTTCCCATGCATGTCACATTTGACCATGAGACACTGGATGACGGCTCGTTCCCGGTTCAGAAGATCTGTGATTTTTACCATGAGACAGGCAGACTGCCGAAGACCAGCGGCAGTACGCCGGAGGATTTTAACCAGATCTTTGATGAGATCCACGCAGAAGATCCGGAGGCGGAGATCCTGTATCTGGCCTATTCTGCAGTGACCACTTGCTCTTATCAGAGTGCGGTGATCGCTGCCCAGGATCGGGATTATGTCACTGCCATCGATACCAGGCAGGTGTCTGCAGGACAGGCTGCAGTTGTGATCGAGACAGCCAGGCTGCTGCAGGAGCATCCTCAGATGAGGATTGAGCAGGCAGTGGAAAAAGTACAGGATCTGATCTCGCGGGCGAAGATGTGTTTTCTCCCGGACAATCTGGAATTTCTCCGGGCAGGCGGAAGAGTCAGCAACGTGGTATGCCTGGGAAGCCGTATCCTGAATATCCATCCCTGCATCGAGATTCTGGACGGGAAGCTGGTAGCGACCAAAAAGTATCGGGGAAAGATGGCAAAAGTAGTCGATAAACTGATCCGGGATTATGCGGAAGATTACAGGATGAAAAAGAACTGTCTCTGGATGGTATATACGGTGGGCCTTCAGGAGGAGGTACACCGGCAGGCGGAGCAGACGGCGAAAGAATGTGGTTTTCAGAAGGTAAACTGGATCCAGGCCAACGGAGTCATCACGACCCACGGAGGTCCGGCCGCCTTTGGAATTGCGGGCCTGGCAGAGAACTGACATTGAGAATTGCGGGCCTGGCAGAGGCTGACCCTGAGAACTGCGGGGCTGGCTGTGAATCGACCCGGCAGCAGAGCAGGATCAGGTTTCTTCCGGAGGGGGATTCAGCCTTGCCCGGTATTCTCTGGCGCTGCATCCATAATACCGTCTGAATGCGCTGGAAAAATGTTCGATGGAGGAGTACCCCAGCTCCTCCGAGACGGAGGTGATACTCCGGGATAAATCAGAGAGCAGAATGGCTGCCGTAGACATTCTGCTCTCTGTTTTTTTCTGCAGAAAAGTCCTGCCGTAATGCTCCTTCAGATAGCGTTCTGTCTGTCTGGGAGAGAGTCCCAGACGGTTGGCCAGTTCTTCCAGGGAAAGCTTCTGATATTCGTACAGAAAGTACTCTTCTGTGATGATGGCTTTGCTGTCATTGATGCTGGAGCCTGTAAAAGGAGAACTGGATTTGTGGATCTGTCTGTAATTGCGCACCATGGAAATGATCAGCTGGCAGAGCAGGGACTGCACCTCTTCTTTGTATCCCAGATACTGATGTTCCAGTTCAAAGAAAAGCTTCTGCATCAGGGCGTGAATATTCTGAGTATCCTGGCCGAACCAGAAAGGATACTGCTGAAAGCATTCTGCGATAGAGTCAGACTGGTCAGCTGCTCCGTTTTTTCTGGGAGAGTCGATTTTGATGTAGACACAGTACTCACTCATGGGATTCTGAGGGTCCGGGATCTGGAAATGCTCAATGTGGGGGCCGGTGACATACAGAGTATTTGGTTTGATCTCATAATACTTCTGATTGATCCTGGCTTTGCCGAACCCGTCCGGAATATAGTGGATCTCATAGCTGCGGGCGCCGTGGCTGTGGTTGGGAATGGTGCGCAGAAACCGTTCAAAAACAATATTGGAAGCGTGAAAACGGGTATTTTCCACGGTAAAATGAATGTCCAGACTGGTGTAGAGCGTTCTCATGATGCATGGTCTCCTGATATATATGATGGGATATATTGGTACAGTGAAGCAAAACAGAATTATTCTGCGTGATACAGTCGGTTATTTACGTTTCACTGCCCCCAAAAAGTGTAGCAGTTTTCTCTTCTCATGTCAATAAATATGCGATAACACGACATAAAACAGATAAAAATGTCAAGAATCTCTCTTATATCCTCCGGCTGTATGGATTATACTAAATGATAGATTAATTGAATTAAAACAATAATATATTCTGAAAATTCATGACGGGAGGTCAAAAAAATGAACGCAAAAAGGTATATGAAGGGTGCTATTTTACCGGGAAACAGTACCGTGGAGCTGAAAGGTTTTCAGATTCCGAAGCCGGGTCACGGGCAGGTGCTGGTAAAGACGATGGCAAGCACGATCTGCGGCAGCGATATCCGCTGCATTTACCGGGAGCATGTGGGAAAAGGACCGGAAGGCTACATCCCGGGACTGGTGGCAGGACATGAGCCCAGCGGAATCATTGTGGAAGAAGGAGAAGGATTAAAGCGCTTCAAAAAAGGCGACAGAGTCATCGTGTACCATATCTCAGGCTGCGGTGTCTGCAATGACTGCCGCCGCGGATATTATATTTCCTGCAAGAGCGAGCACCGTCAGGCCTATGGATGGCAGAGAAACGGAGGAATGGCTCCCTACATACTGGCAGATGAAAAGGATCTGATCGAACTGCCGGATGAACTGACCTACAAGGACGGCGCCCAGGTGGCATGTGGATTTGGAACGGTCTATGAGGCAATCGAAAAAATCGGTGTCTGCGGAAATGACGCAGTGCTGGTGACCGGACTTGGACCGGTAGGACTGGCTGCCCTGATGCTTTCCAAAGCCATGGGAGCGAATAAGCTGATCGGTGTGGAGATGAATGATTACCGGATCGGTCTGGCCAAAAAGCTGGGGCTGGCTGACTACATTTTCAAACCGGGCGAGGATACTCTTGAGAAGATCCTGGAAGTGACCGGCGGCAAGGGCGTGGAGCGTGCCATTGATGCCAGTGCCAATGATGCAGGAAGACAGCTGGCGATCCGTGCCACCAGAGAGTGGGGCAAGATCGCATTTGTCGGAGAAGGCGGCACCTGCAGCTTTAACCCGAGTCCGGATATTATTCACGGACAGAAGACTATTTATGGTTCCTGGGTGACGTCACTGTGGAAAATGGAAGAACTGGTGGAGCGTCTGGTGCGCTGGGGTATTCACCCGGAGGATCTGATCACTCATGAATTCAGCCTGGAGGATGCAGGGGAAGCATATACCCTGATGGCCGGCGGCCAGTGCGGAAAAGTAGCGGTAGTATTTCCGGAAGACGAGGAGGAGTAGGGTATGGGAATCTGTATTGAGAAAGTGCCGAAGCGCAGACTGTATTCCGGGGAAGAGATACCGGCCATCGGTCTGGGGACCTTCGGTTCCGATAAATATAATGCACAGCAGGTATCTGAGGCTGTGTACGGCGGAATCAAAGCAGGATACCGTCTGATCGACTGTGCGGCTGTGTACCAGAATGAAGAGCAGATCGGAGCTGTCATCAGGAAGGCCGTAGAGGAAGGTATTGTGGAAAGAAAGGATCTGTTCATCACCTCCAAGGTGTGGAACGATCAGCACGATCATGTGATTGAGTCCTGCAAAAAGAGCCTTCAGGACCTGCAGCTGGATGTGATCGACCTGTATTTCGTGCACTGGCCGTTTCCGAATTATCACGCGCCGGGTTGCGACGGCAATTCCAGAAACAAGGATTCCAGGCCGTTCTCCGTTGAGGAGTTTATGAAGACCTGGAGACAGTGTGAGCAGCTGGTGGATATGGGACTGGTGCGTTATATCGGCATGTCCAATATGACCGTGCCGAAGCTGAAAGAAGTACTGCCCCTCTGCCGGATCCAGCCGGCGGCTCTGGAGATGGAGTGTCATCCGTCTTTCCAGCAGCAGGAGCTGTATGACTACGCAGTTGCCCATCAGATCCAGCCGGTAGGATACTGCCCCATCGGTTCTCCTTCGAGACCTGAGCGGGACCGTACAGTGGAGGATGTGGCAGATACACAGATGCCGGAGATCCTGGAGATCGCCCGGGCACACAACGTACATCCGGCCATTATCTGCCTGAAGTGGGCGGTTCAGAGAGGACAGATCCCCATTCCGTTTTCTGTGAAAGAACCCCAGTATACGTCCAATCTTCAGTGTGTGACGGAAGATCCTCTGACCGAGGAGGAGATGAAGATCATTCAGAGTGTGGACAAGAACTGCCGCCTGATCAAAGGTCAGGTATTTTTATGGGAAGGCGCAAAAGGCTGGGAAGATCTCTGGGATGTAGATGGCGTGATCACACAGTAAGAGGGAGGAAAGAGACATGCTGAAAGGAATTCCGAAACTATTATCACCTGAACTGCTGAAGGTGTTGTGTGAGATGGGACACAGTGACCGTCTGGTGATCGCGGACGGCAATTTTCCCTCAGAGAGCATCGGTAAAAACGCCATTGTGATCCGGATGGACGGCCATGGCGTGCCGGAGATACTGGATGCGATCCTGCAGCTGTTCCCTCTGGACAGCTATGTGGAACATCCCGTCAATCTGATGGAAGTCATGCCGGGAGACGATGTGGAGACGCCCATCTGGGACACCTATAAAGAGATCGTAAACCGTCATGAGTCCCGGGGGGAAGCTGTGATCGGCCAGATCGAGCGGTTCGCATTTTATGAAGAGGCCAGAAAGGCATATGCGGTGATCGCGACAGGAGAGAGTGCATTATACGCGAACATTATGCTTCAGAAAGGCGTTGTTGTAGAATAAGGTGCGGATTACTGAAAAAAACAGGGCGCCATCTGCTAAAATGTGGTATAATAGCAGAAAGCGCCCGTTGTTTTTTGAGACAGTAAAGGTAACAGTTATGGAAAGAATGAATCGTAAGTTCCGGTCATTGAACGGAAAGAATCGTGTCCTGAGACAGTTTCTGATCACATATGTGATTGTATTTATTGTACCGCTGCTGATATGCAGCATTTATTTTTTCCAGGTAATCCGCATGCTTGGCAAGGATGACCTGAATTTTCGTCAGGCCGAACTGGAGCATGCTGCGGATCAGATAGACAATATGCTGGAAGAATTTGAGAATATGGGAGACATTCTCACGGCAAATGCTTATGTCAATGCGTTTAAGCACAGAACGGAGGATGTATGGAGCAGCCCGAACTCCTATCGGCTGAATGAGCTTCGGGATTCACTGCCTCAGATCCTTTTAATGAATCAGAACGTATTTCACTATTTTATCTTTTTTGATAAAAGCAATCTTGTGATCAATGACCGGGATATATATACATGGGAAGATTTTTTTGATTTATATTTGAGGGTTGACCAGGATATTACGTATGAACAATGGCGGGAAACGATGACGGAGACGCCCATGACCTATGGAGTGACTCCGGAAACCACATATATTTACAGGAATAAGCAGAAAAAAGAGCTGCTCTGTTATTCCAGACCTCTGATGACAGAAGATGGAGCCAACAACGCGGGGATCTGGATCCTGTTTGATAAAGAAACTGTCCTGGATCGTATGCCCATCATGGAACCGGGGTGTGTTCAGTTTATCAGGAACAAATCCGGGGAGCTGATCTATTATATGGCAGGGGAAGGAATGGAGCAGGATCAACAGGAAATTCTTCAGCTGGCAGCTCAGACATCGTCTGATGAGGCAGGTCAGACCACAGGCCTCAGTATCGGAGGAGAAAAATATTATCTGATGCAGGCTGTTTCTTCGAATTCGGGATTTACCTGCTATGTGCTCCATCCGGACAGTACGGTCAGGCAGAGAATGACTTCCATTCTTTTTGTTGCGGTGGTGATTATTCTGTTCAGTATTGCTGCCGGATTCTGGCTCAGTTATCTGATGTCCAAAAAGACGGTCGTGCCTATCAATGATATTCTGAGCGAGATCTCCAGAGTGATGGAAAAAAATGAGACGCATCAGTCTGTGTTCGACAGCCTGAAGATGAATTTTTCTCTGCTTGTCAAACGGAATACGGATCTTTCTGCCATGATCGAGGATCAGAGACCGTACCTCAGAAATGCGTTTGTAAACCGTCTGCTTCTTGGCGATATCTATACGCTGGAAGAAGCAATGAAGCGGGCAGATGATGTGGGGCTGGAATACAGAGACAGGAGCTTTCTGCTGCTTCTGTTCAGTTTTGAGATGGACTGGGAAGAGATGGAGCCGGAGCTGGTGACTACCTGTATCCTGTCTCTGACAGAAGCCATGGATCAGGAGCTGCCGGGGAATTTTCATGCCGGATTGGGAACGAATCAGGTCGTTCTGCTGATGAGCCTGAAACCGGATGAGGTCGATGCGTTCCGGCGGCAGATGGAAGCCCATGTGGAGCATATAAAGGAACTGATACCGTCCAGTATATCCGAGCATCTCTTTGTATATGGAAGCAATCTTGCGGAAAGTCTCATGGATCTGAATGAAGTTTACAGAGAAAGTGTATGTATGCCGAGATACGGAATGGATTCCGGAGAAAATATGATCTACTGGTATTCTCAGAGGCCGGACCGGATGATCGTGTATCCTTCCGGTGCGCTGGAATCCAAGCTGGTATCCTGTGTGTTTACAGGGGATCAGCAGGGGCTTCATGATGAACTGGAACTGCTCATGAAAAACTGGGTGCTGGGATCCAGTATGTCTGCCTATCTGCAGCAGATGCTGTTTGGAGAACTGCAGCTGATCCTGATCCGTATTCTGGATAAGCTGGATGCGGCTCAGACAGAGCTGCGTCCGTTTTATGAACGTCTGGAAAAAAATATGGGTCTGCCTCTGATCAACCAGATCCCGATCACGTTAAATCTGTACCGGGATATCTGCTCCTTTGTGCAGGACAGGAAACAGGTACAGGATTCGGATTCGCTGATGGCAGATGTAACAGCCTATATTGATATGAATTATGGGGACTGCTGTCTCTCCCTTGCACAGGTGGCGTCCATGTATTCCGTCAGCGAGTCTTCGCTGTCTACCATGTTCAAAAATACCAGAGGGATCAAGTTCTCTTCTTATGTGGAGGGAGTCAGGATCAGCAGGGCAAAAGAGCTTCTGGAGACCACCAGCCTTACGGTCAGCGAAATTTCCGAACGGGTGGGATATACCTCATCCAACTCTTTCTGCCGGGCATTCCGCAGAGTGACAGGGATCAATACCTCAGAATTCCGCAAAAAATAGTGTAAAAAATGGAATAAAGCAGGAGAAAAATTGAATATTCTTTTGTGAAAAGTGTTAAAAATCCTGTGAGAATTAATGAATAGCCGATTTCGGGAAGTGTATATTTACTTTTTCCGGGTCGGCTTTTATAGTTGAGAAAAAGGTGATCCGCAGTTGGAGGGAGAAAGATGAATAAAAACAAAAAATGGAAACTGTATCTGAGAGGTCACTGGCAGCTGTATGCCATGATCTCCGTTCCGCTGATCGTGCTTGCGGTATTCTCTTATGCACCTATGTATGGAATCATTCTTGCATTTAAGAATTATCAGGTAAGTCAGGGAATCTGGAACAGTCCGTGGGCGGACAATTATGGAATGAACAATTTTATCCGGTTCTTCAATAATTACAACTTCAAAGAGTGTCTGCGAAACACGCTGGTTCTTTCCATATATTCCATGGTGGTGACCATGCCCTGTTCGATCCTGCTGGCACTGTCGCTGAATTACGCCAGAAACATCCGGTTTAAAAAGCTGGTGCAGATGGTCACCTATTGTCCATATTTTATTTCCACCATCGTCTTTGTGGGAATCATCAATATGATTTTCGATAACCGTATGGGAGTGCTGGGCAGCGTTCTTTACAATCAGTTTGGTATTAATGTACTGGGAAGTCCGGAGATTTTTCCGTCTCTGTATGTGTGGACCGGAGTGTGGCAGGGAGTTGGATTCGGAGCCATCATTTACATAGCGGCCCTTGCGGGCGTTGACCCGCAGCAGCATGAGGCTGCGATCATTGACGGAGCGACCCTTCTTCAGCGGATCCGGTATGTGGATATTCCGGCCATTATGCCCACTGCGGTAATCATGATGATCCTCAATATGGGAAGTGTATTGAATGTAGGATATGAAAAAGTACTGGCTATGCAGAACCAGAATAATATGGCGGTGGCAGAGGTCATCAATACCTATGCCTATAAAGTATCGCTGGTGTCTACATTCCCGGACTATTCTTATTCGACGGCCATCGGTCTGTTTCAGTCGCTGATCGGTCTGGTGCTGATACTGATAACCAACAAAATCGCAGACAGGATTTCCGGAAACGGATTCATTTAAGTAAGGGGAGCAGAAGTATGAAGAAAGGAAAGATCACACAGGACAAAGTAGTATATTTTATCAATTACATATTTCTGGCATTTATGCTGGTCGTAGTGCTGTATCCGATCATCTACATTATCAGCTGTTCCTTCAGTTCGGGAGGTGCACTGATGTCAGGAAAGGTCAAGCTGCTGCCGGTGGAAGCGACACTGAACAGCTACAAGGCCGTGTTTGAATATAAGGCAATCTGGGTGGGATATAAGAATTCCATTATTTATACGATTCTCGGAACATTGATCAGCGTGGGCCTGACACTTCTGGCGGCATATCCGCTGTCCAGAGATGATTTCCGCGGAAGAAAAGTGTTTATGTCACTGTTTCTGTTTACCATGATGTTCTCCGGAGGTCTGATTCCGACTTATCTTTTGATCAAGAACCTGGGACTGGTAAATACTATGTGGGCAGTGATCCTTCCGGGATCTGTGAGTGCTTATAATGTCATCGTTGCACGAACATTCTTTAAACAGAATATTCCGGTTGAACTGCTGGAGGCGGCCAAAGTAGACGGATGTACGGATTTTCACTTCTTTACCAGTGTTGTCATCCCTTTGTCGATGCCGATTATTGCGGTGCTCAGTCTGTGGGTGGCGGTTGCTTTATGGAATTCTTATTTTAATCCGATGATCTATCTGAATTCCGAAGATAAATTTACTCTGCAGCTGGTGCTTAGAAGAATCCTGCTTATGTCTCAGATTAATCTGAGCTCATCCAATATTGATCCGCAGCGTATTGCGGAGAATCAGTATCTCAGTGAGATGCTGAAATATGCAACGATTATCATCAGCAGTCTTCCACTAATGATTATCTATCCGTTCGTACAGAAATACTTTGTAAAGGGAGTTATGATCGGTTCTGTCAAGGGCTGACCGGATCGGGGAATAAGCAGAGACAGTGTGTCTTGTTTATTATATTATTTATTCCAGAAAAAGGAGGAAAACAGAATGAAGAAAAACCTTATCACAAAGCTGATTCCTGTGATGACTGCTGCTTCTATGGTCGTAAGCGGAGGAATCACCGCTGCTGCGGAAGAAGGAGGCCCCTTCGATTTTAAATCTGTCAGCGAAGTAACATTCCCGCTTGAGGAAAAACTGGAACTGGATGTATTTGTGTACGCTACCAATACGGGCGGGGGTACGTTCCAGACCAACTATGTAACAGATTACATTGAAGAAAAGACTAACATCCATCTGAATTTCGTGTACGATCTGGATGGAGACGATGCAAAGACAAAGCTGAACCTGATCATGACAGATCCTTCCAGTATGCCTGACATTTTCCTGGCGACCAACTGGACAAAATCTGAGCTCCAGTCCTATGGTCAGCAGGGACTGGTTATTCCGCTGGATGATTATCTTGCTGATGCGCCCATGTGGAATCAGATGAATAAGGAGTGCCCCAGCAGACTTGGTGATCTTACCATGTCAGACGGACATGTTTACAATTATGGACAGACCAATGAGTGCTTCCACTGTCAGTTCCAGAACCGTATGTACATCTACATGCCGTGGGTAGAGTCTCTCAATGACGGTCATGTGCCGGAGACAACAGAAGAACTGTATGAGTTCCTGAAGAAAGTTAAAGAGAATGACCCCAATGGAAACGGAATCGCAGACGAAGTACCGATGACCGGTTATATCGGGGGATGGGCAACGGATCCGACCAACTGGCTGGTAAATGCTTTTGTACAGAACAACAACCCGCTGAGCAATACCAATCCGACCGTTGCTGCAGGTCTCGTGGTCAACGATGGCAAGATCGAGTATTCTCCGATGAAAGACGAGTACAAAGAGGCTATGGCATATATCCACAAGCTGTATGCAGAAGGACTTCTGGACAACCAGACCTTCACACAGGATAATACACAGTGCGTAGCACTTCTTGACAATCCGGATGCAAATCTGGTAGCCGTACATGCAGGAGGGGGAATGCAGGTTGACGGAGAGCATTTCTGGGCGAACCAGGAAGGTCCGTGGCAGGATTGGACAGTATTAAGCCCGGTTGCGGGTCCTGAGGGCATCAGACTTTCTGTAATGGGACTGAACAACTATTTTGCATCCTGTCAGGGTGTGGTTTCTGCTAATTGTGAGTATCCGGAAATCGCAGTGGCACTCTTTGATTTCCTCTGCAACACAGAGCCGACGATCGTTCAGTCCAACGGCCCGGAAGGTCTTGGATGGAACTATACAGATGAAGGTGTCGGCCTTGACGGCGAGCCGCCTCTGTATGAGAAATATTATATCCCGGAAGATTATGACTGGGTTGGAAACGGATATAAGCAGAACTACGGCAAGAATTACTACTGGGCATCCGATGCAACCATTGGCCAGGGAACGGCTCATTACCGTGCAAGACTTCGCGTACAGAATCCGGATACGGATGTAGAGTATCACCTGCAGAAATGGGCAGAGCAGTATGCCGAGTTTGCTCCGGATGAATCCACGATCGTTCCGAACCTGGTATTCGAGGGGCAGGACGCGCAGGTTGTTTCTGAGGGAACACTTACCATCGGCGGTTATGTAAACCAGGCATGTGTACAGTTTATCACCGGTGATCTGGACGTTGAGAAAGACTGGGATACTTATATCAGCAAGCTTGAGGCAATGGGTGTTGAGAATTATATCGCAACCTATCAGAAAGCATATGATGCTTATATGAGCAATCTGCAGTAATTATTAGGTAGTATAGTATAAAAATGCCCCGGTCGGATCAGGTGATTTCGCCGGGGCATTTTTAGAAGGAGAGACGGGATGCAGAGACATACGCATTTTATTCATACAGAGCCGGCCATGCGGTGGGAGGATGCCATTCCTCTGGGCAACGGTTTTCTGGGGGCAATGGTGTACGGACATACTTCAAAGGAGAAGATTCAGCTGAATGAAGATTCTCTGTGGTATGGAAAGGGCCAGGACAGGATCAATCCCAGAGCAGCAGATCATCTGAAGGAGATTCAACAGCTGGTTCTGGACCGAAAATTCGCAGAAGCGGAGGAACTGATGTTTTCTTATATGGTTTCCACACCGTTCAATATGAGAAATTATTCCACGCTGGGAGAGCTAGAGCTGGCCATGAACCAGAAAAATCCTTTTGCCATGGGCTGGTTCCCGGAGTCAGACGGAGAAAACTACCGGTCGGATCTGGATATGGAAAACGGAATTCTCACCATCTCTCATACGGATCAGGGGATTTCTTATGAGCGAGAGATGTTTGTCAGCTATCCGGACCGGGTACTGTGTATCCGTCTGAAAAGCAGCGAACCAAAGGTGATGAAGCTGGATATTACATTGAACCGCTATCCTTATACGGACCAGAAGGTTCCGGATGACCGAAGACCCGGGAAATTTGTCAGCGCGGGAATCTGGGGTTCCACCAGATATGACCGGATCCTCATAGAGAACGGCAATCAGATCCTGCTGGAAGGACATGAGGAAGTGACGGCCTTTGCCATGGGAGCAGTCGTACAGACCGACGGTATTCTGGAGGATGCCGGATCAAGGCTGATCGTCCGGGATGCACAGGAAGCGGTGATCTATCTGACGGCTGCAACAGATAACCGTGTGGAGGATTGCCCGGGGGCGGTGCGGAAAGTTCTTGCAGCCACAGAAGCGCAGAGTTATTCCAAGATTCGGGAAAGACACTGCAAAGATTTTTCTTCCTATATGAAACGCTGCAGTCTGTCGGTGCAGGAAGATGAGACTGCCTCCTCCTATTTTACCTACGGCAGATATCTGCTGGTATCTGCGGGAAGAGAGCATTCCTCCCCTATGAATCTGCAGGGAATCTGGAATTATCAGTTTGAACCAAGCTGGGACAGCAAATACACCATTAATATCAATGAACAGATGAACTACTGGCCGGTGGAGGTATGCAACCTTTCGGAACTGCATCAGCCGGTGTTTGAACAGCTGGAACGGATGCAGAAGCCGGGCAGTGATGCGGCACGGCGGATGTATGGATGCAGGGGCATGATGGCCCATCACAATACGGATTATTACGGAGACTGCGGGACGCAGGATATGTATTCGGCAGCCACCTTCTGGCAGTGCGGAGGCGCCTGGCTGGGACTTCATATCTGGGATCACTATCAGTATACCCTGGATCAGGATTTTTTGAGGAAATACTATCCGATCCTGGATCAGCTGTCCCTGTTTTTTGTGGATTTTCTGATTGAGGACAGGGAAGGATATCTGGTCACCTGTCCCTCCGTATCCCCTGAAAACCGTTTTATCACGGAGGAGGGGTATGATACGCCAATCTGTGCGGGACCGGCCATTGACAACCAGATCATCCGTGCTCTGATGCGGGCGGTTCTGGAGGGAGCGGAAATCCTGAGGATCCAGAATCCTTATGAAGCAGAGTATCGTAAAATCCTTGCAGGACTCCGGCCAAATGGTGTAGACTCACAGGGAAGACTTCTGGAATGGGCCAGGGAAGAGAAAGAACTGACGCCGGATATGTCCCATGTCTCACATCTGTGGGCGGTATATCCGGGAGATGAGATTAACTGGCAGAACAATCCGGTGCATATGCAGGCAGCCAGAAAATCACTTCAGGTACGAAGAGACAGCGGCTGCAATCCGGTGGCCTGGCCCGGAGCGTGGCA
>JAQXWO010000014.1 GCA_029225485.1 Lachnospiraceae bacterium | reverse complement strand
CTGCCACGAGAGAGACATGAGCGTGTGTATGGATTTTGTCATGAACCATACCTCGGAGGATCATGAGTGGGCAGTCCGGGCGAAGCAGGGAGACGGCGAATATATGAGCCGTTACTTCTTCTTTGACAATTACAGGATTCCCGAGATGTATGAGAGGACGGTGCCGCAGGTATTCCCGACGACGGCTCCCGGCAATTTTACATACTATCCGGAGATCGGTCATTATGTGATGACTACCTTTTATCCATACCAGTGGGATCTGAATTACCGCAATCCCAGAGTCTTCAATGAGATGATGTACAATTTCCTGTTCTTCGCCAATGCGGGAATTGATATTATCCGTATTGATGCCGTACCATATATCTGGAAGGAACTGGGGACGGACTGCCGGAATCTTCCAAGAGTCCACACCATCGTGCGCATGATGCGTATGATCGGTGAGATCGTATGTCCCGGTATTCTGCTTCTGGGCGAAGTGGTCATGGAGCCATCCAAGGTAGTGCCTTACTTCGGTACGGTGGAAAAACCGGAATGCCATATGCTGTACAATGTGACCACCATGGCTACCATGTGGAACTCACTGGCTACCAGGGATACCCGGCTGCTGAAACGGCAGATGGATGTGGTCTCCGGACTGCCCAAGGATTATGTATTCCTGAATTATCTCCGCTGCCATGATGATATCGGCTGGGGACTGGATTATCCTACCCTGAGATGGTGGGGCATGGAAGAGAGACCTCACAAACAGTATATCAATGATTTCTTTACCGGAAGTATCGAGGGCAGCTACAGCCGCGGAGAGCTTTACAATGCGGATCCTGTCACCGGAGATGCCCGGTTCTGCGGTACTACTGCTTCCATGTGCGGAATCGAGAAGGCTGGATTTGAGAAGGACGAGGAGCAGATGAAATGCGCGATCCAGCGTGACCTGATGCTTCACGCGTTTATGTTCACTGAATCCGGTATCCCGGTGCTGTACAGTGGAGATGAAGTGGGACAGACAAACGATTATACATACAAGGAAGTTCCGGAAAAAGCTCCGGATTCCCGCTACATCCACAGAGGAAAATTCAATTGGGAGCTGGTGGACGAGATCAAAGAAAAGGGCACGGTGTCAGAGCGCGTATTCCATGGTCTTCAGAAGCTGGAGGAGATCCGTGCATCGGAAAAAGTATTTGTCTCCAATGCCGCCTTCTACACTCTGGATACATACGAGCAGTCCGTCATCTGTGTAGTCCGGGAATATGATGGTGACAAGCTGATCGGTCTGTTCAATTTCAGCGAATTTGAGAAGATGGCATGGATCGATCAGCAGGATGGAGACTATGTGGACCTGATCACAGGAAAGAAGATGAAGGCTTCCGGAGTGATGGTACCGGGCAATGGATTCTTCTGGCTGAAGCGGATCTGAAAACGTAATCTCTGCTGATGCAGGAGAGATAGAAAACAGAGCGACAGAAAGTAAGCGGCCGTGTGCCGGGACAGGGAGGACATGATGTCTGTTCATTATAATAAAGAAAAAAGAGTTTTTACGCTTCATACTTCTAAAAGTACGTATCAGATGAAGGCAGATGAACATGGATTTCTGCTTCATACATATTATGGCGCTCCGGTGGATGACAGTGATTTTTCTTATCTGATCGTGCCGGACGATCACGGATTCTCGGGACAGCCGGGAGAACTGGCTCTAGAGCGCACTTACTCTCTTGATTTTTATCCTGTGGAGTATCCGGTTCACGGTGTGGCGGATTTTCGTATTCCCGCACTGATGGCGGGGAAAAAGGGCGGAGTACCGGCTCTGGATCTGCGCTATCACAGCCATGAGATCCGCAGCGGCAAATACAGCCTTCCGGGGCTGCCGGCCCTTTTTGCAGGGGAAGAGGATACGGATGTACAGACGCTGGAGATCACGCTGAAGGATGCATATGAAGAGATTTATGTGAACCTTCTGTATGGAGTCTATGAGAAGGCGAATGTGATCACCAGAGCAGTGACAGTGGAGAACCATTGTGCAGTTCCGGTAGAATTGAAACGTGTGATGAGTATGTCTCTGGAATTGCCGGATGCAGATCTGGATATGATCCATTTTTATGGAAAACATACGGGAGAGCGGCAGTTTGAGAGAAGAAACCTGCTCCACGGTATCACTGAGATCAGCAGCAGGAGAGGCAATTCCAGCCATCAGCACAATCCTTTTGTGATCCTCTGCGAGAAAGAGACATCTGAACAGGCAGGTGGCTGCTATGGAATATCTTTTGTTTACAGCGGCAGTTTTCGCATGCAGGCAGAGAGGGATCAGTTCGACAGTCTTCGATTTGTATGCGGCCTTTCGGATGAGGAGTTTGTATGGACACTGCAGCCGGGTGAGAGCTTCACAGCGCCGGAGGTGGTGCTGACTTATACCCCGGATGGTATCTCAGATCTGACGAGAGGACTGAACAGGGCATATCAGAATCACTTGATCCGCAGTCCCTGGAAAAATAAGAGACGACCGATTCTGGTGAACAATTGGGAGGCTACCTATTTTGATTTTAATGCGGAAAAGCTGCTGAAGATTGCCCGGGAGGCCGCGGAGCTGGGACTGGATATGCTGGTGCTGGATGACGGCTGGTTCGGCAAGCGGGACGATGACAATTCCGGTCTGGGTGACTGGAAAGTCAATGAGAAGAAACTGGGGTGCAGCCTGCGTAATCTGGCGGAGCAGATCCATGGTCTGGGGCTGAAATTCGGTATCTGGGTGGAACCGGAGATGGTTTCCGAGGACAGTGACCTGTACCGGGCACATCCTGACTGGGCACTGACGATCCCCGGCAGGCTGCCCAACCACAGCAGAAATCAGCTGGCGCTGGATATGTCCAATCCGGAAGTAGTAGACTATCTGAAGAGATCCCTGGACGAGGTTCTCTCTTCTGCTGATATTGAATATGTGAAGTGGGATATTAACAGTAATCTGGAGAACGTTTACAGCGCGGCTCACCCGGAACTGAGCCAGGGCGCTGTGCGTCATCTCTGCGTTCTGGGTACGTACGAGCTGAAAGAATATCTGGTGACCAGATATCCTCATATCCTTCTGGAAGGCTGCAATGGAGGAGGCGGACGGTTTGATGCCGGCATGCTGTACTATGCGCCGCAGATCTGGTGCAGCGACAATACGGATGCCATCGAGCGGCTCCGCATCCATTATGGTACTTCCTTCGGATATCCCATGTCCTCTGTTTCCGCCCATGTATCCGTCTGCCCCAACCATCAGAATGGCCGTGTAGTGCCCTTCAGGACAAGAGGGATCTGTGCGATGCAGGGTACCTTTGGATATGAGCTGGATCTCAGTAAAATGACAGAGGAAGAAAAAGCAGAGGCGAAACAGCAGATCGCCGTATACCGGGAGAATTATGATCTGTTCCAGCAGGGAGACTATTACCGTATTGCCTCTCCTTTTGAAAATCATGATTTTACGGCATGGAGCTACGTGTCAGAAGACCGTAGCCGGGCAATGCTGGGTGTAGTTTACACAGACCTGCACGGCAATCCGAAGCCAAACCGGATCCGCTGGCAGGGCCTGCAGGCAGATGCTCTTTATGAGATCGAGCCGCTCCCGGAAACACTGAGCGCCGCTGCGCGTTGTCAGGGCCTGGCAGAGCATACCCGGTATACCGGAGCTGCCCTGATACACGGAGGCATGGTGCTTCCGAAACCGCAGGAGAATTACGATTCCTGTATGGTGATGATCCGGCGGGTATAGGGAGTCAGTGAGTCAGGGGACAGGTTCCGTGACTCACAAAGCAGATCTGGGAGATATATGACCGAACCGGTCCCTCTGACTATTCGAGGCACTGTCATCAGGACAGTGCCTCGAATATTACATAATATTTTTTTGCAAAATGTGATGCCATAGGCCTTGATACTGGTTCTCCCGTCATTGGCAAGACGTTCCTGACAATGACGTTCCCTTATCTGATCTATGGCTTTTTGGCAGGTAGATTCCAGACCGGACAACGTGGGGGCATACTTTACTTCAATGACAATTCCTGTATCAGGATCCTCCGGCTCGATCAGGATATCACAGAAGCCGTCACCGGATTCTGCATTTGACAGAATCAGCCAATCGGATTCATTTCCGTGATAGAATTTTTCTTTTTGTTCTGTTCTTGCTTTTGTATCCAGAATACTGATCGTTCTGCCAAGAATCCGATCCAGGCATGTTTGAATCTCCTTGGAATCCTCAGTAATAAGTGCCCGTCAGAATTTCAGTACCGATGATTCATTTTGCTTCACCTGTGCCTTAAAACATTCCTGAATCTGCAGAACGAATACTTCCCGCACTTTACGGTTGGGGATGACCAGTTTATAGTCTGCATATTCTGTTCTGCCGGCCTGCGTCAGATAACCGGTTGTTAACAGAACGCTCCAGAGATTATCTATGCTGTTGTCGATTTCATCGCAGGTTAATTCCGGACGGATCTTTTTGGTGATCGCTTCACCTGCAATCAGACGTTCAATCTCATTCTGAGTCGTTTTATCTGCTTTATCAATAAAACCTCTGACCAGATCATTTCCACTGGTATTGATCCGGTAAGTCTGCGGCGTGGCTTTCGAATCCCCACACAGATGATCTACATGGTTGATCACATTCCATGGACAATAGACATCGATATCGCCAAAATGATAACCGTCATACCATGCTTTCGTTTCTGCATAATGGTCAGAAAAATGGTATTCTTCCGGAAGGTGCCGGACTTCGGAATCCGTAAATCCGAAATGCTTTGTTCATTGGTACATCATATTCATCAATCAGGAGAATTGCTTTTTGGCCGAAACACTGGAACAACATGTTTGATAGAAATTTCAGGCTGTTCCGGATTTCTGACTCAGAAGCTGTCCGGTGCATCAGATGCCGGAACGTTTCCTGATCAAAGGATGTAAGCTGCGCATTTTTTACAATACTGTAGATCCGTACAGCTTCCTCCTGAATGACAGGTTTTAGTCTACCAAAAGTCTATGCAGACAGCTGTATTTCAAATACCTGTGTACAGCAAGGTCCCTGTGGCTTGAGGATGACACTTTGTAGAAAAGCACTTGCAAACAAAACATTATTTTAGTATAATATCAACAAAAAGGAGGGTCATTTATGAAGAGAAAAGTACAATTATTTATGCCACTGTTTGTTTTTCTTTGTATGATGGTGGCATTATTTTCTGTCACTGTAAATGCTGAGACTTATACGAAGATTAACGGAGGAAGTTCGGTAGGAACTGCAGCTGCCTTTTCAACGGGACAGAGTTATGTAACATCGATTCAGGGAAGATATGTAAGGCATTGGTATAAATTTACTACGAGTTCGGAAGATGCTTATTATTATCTGGAAACTGCGAATATTAATGTCCCCAGCCACTCATGGAGCAGTTCGCTGTACGCTGAAGTATGTACGGAATATGGAGAGGTTCTCTTTAAAAATAGTCACACTTCTAATACGGGTGTCGCGGTGAGCAATATGAAACTTGATCCTGACACAACCTATTATTTATGTGTTCACGAAGATTGGGATGCTTCATCTCCGGGTAATTTTCGCTTTAAGATTACAAAAAAAGCGGATCCGGATGGAAACCGTATGTCAGATGCGACCGTTGTTTCGCTGAATAAAAAGTATGACAGAAATCTGTCAGGTAATGGAGATCAGGATTGGTTTTCCTTTAAAACAGGAAGTGGGAACACATATATATTTTATGGGAAAAATGTGGATGTTCATACGCATAGTTGGGCTTCTGACCGTTATTTTCGACTGACTTTATTTAATGAAGTGGGTGAGGTGATAGCGGATCATCGCCTGACTTATGGGTCAGAAGGAGAGACAACGGTTACGTTGTCGCCAAATACGATTTATTATATTCAGGCATGTAATTACTGGGAAGAGAATCCATATGAAGAAAATGATACTTATCTGTTTTCAATCGGAACACCAACTTTAACGTCAGAAAACGTCTCGATTGAGCAGACTTCTTATGTATACAATGGAAAATCCATAAAACCCGGAGTAAGCGTGGTTTATAACAATGTGACGCTGACAAAAGGCAAAGACTATTCTGTTACTTACAGAAATAATAAAAATGCGGGAACTGCTACAGTTTCTGTCAAAGGTCTTGGGACTTACAATGGTACAGTAAATAAGAAATTTAAGATTACCAAGGCTGACCAGAAGATTTCTGCAAAGGCTTCTGCGTGGACCAGAGTTTATGGTTCGTCCAGTTTTTCACTGGGAGCTTCCGCAAAAGGGAAGCTGACCTATAGTTCTTCTAAAAATGGTGTAGCGGTTGTTTCTTCCAATGGAAAAGTTACCGTTAGAGGATGCGGGACTACGACGATCACAATCAAAGCGGCAGCCACATCTAATTATAAAGCTGCATCCAGAAAGGTAAAGATCACTGTTAAGCCCAAAGTACAGAGTATTAAAGTAAATGCCCTTGGATCCAGAAGAGCAAAAATTAGCTGGAAAAAAGACGTAAAGGCTTCGGGTTATCAGATTCAGTATTCTCTCAGTAAGAAATTCAGTTCTGGAGTCACAACGAAGGTTGAGAAATCAAAAACTTCTTTGACTGTGACAAAGCTGAGAAGCAATAAACGTTATTATTTCCGTATGCGGGCATATGCTAAATCCGGAAATACAACATTATACAGCGATTGGAGTCCGGTGGAATATGTTACAATAAAATAACCTGACAGCCTACTGAGAAAATAAAAAGCAGATATTCGTTAAATTTTTTGGGAATATCTGCTTTTGTTTTGCTGGTTTGCTTTCCCGATAGCACAGT
>JAQXWO010000013.1 GCA_029225485.1 Lachnospiraceae bacterium | reverse complement strand
ATTTATGTCTTCCGCTTCACAGCCCGCGCCGGTCTCCTTTTCCTGACCGGAAACATCTTCTATATCCGTCAGATCATCCGGTTCTGTCACTTCTCCTGTCTCTGTCTGCTGATCTGTATCATCATCCTGATGTCCCTGTCCGGGATCATAAATATCATATCTTTCGTCATCCATGGCGGTTCCTCCTGCACTGCATCTGAGTATTGTACACCCGATATTACCATACAGTTTAGCAGTCAAATGTGTCTAATCTGTGATTCTGTATCTTCTCTTTTTACCTTATTCGTGACTGTTCACTCCGACCGGTAACAGGCAAAAATCCATACAAAAACAGTCACTTTTATTCCACTGTCACGGATTTCGCCAGATTTCTCGGCTTATCCACATCACATCCCTTGCCCACTGCCACATAGTAGCCAAAGAGCTGCAGCGGAATGACTGCCAGGGAATTGGTGAAATATTTGTTGGTCTTCGGAATATAGATCACGTAATCTGCCGCCTTTTCCACTTCCGTATTTCCCACAACGGTAACCGCCAGGATAAAGGCTCCCCTGGTCCTGACTTCTACCATATTGCTGATCATCTTCTTGTAAAGGTCTTCCTGGGTCAGGACTGCTGCCACCAGAGTGCCTTCCTCGATCAGAGAGATCGTGCCGTGCTTTAATTCTCCTGCGGCATATGCCTCTGAATGAATATAGGAGATTTCCTTGAGCTTCAGAGAGCCTTCCAGGGAGATCGCATAGTCCAGGCCTCTTCCAATGAAGAAAATATCCTTTGCTGCAATGTATCTGTTTGCAAATCTCTGGATTTTTTCTTTGTGGTCCAGCAGCATCTCTATCTGCTCCGGAAGCTTTTTGAGGTCTTCGATCATCTCATGGATCGTGTCTTCTGTCACGGTACCTCTGGCCTGGGCAAATTTCATGGCCAGCAGGTATTCCACGATCAGCTGGGTGCTGTAAGCCTTAGTGGTGGCTACCGCGATCTCCGGCCCCGCCCAGGTGTAAATGACGTCATCCGCCTCACGGGCGATGGAGCTTCCCACCACATTGACGATTCCCAGGACGCGCACGCCCTGCTTTTTCGCCTCCCGCAGCGCTGCCAGAGTGTCTGCCGTCTCGCCGGACTGGCTGACCACGATCAGGAGCGTGTGTTCATCAAAGATCGGATCCCGGTAACGGAATTCACTGGCCAGATCTACCTCCACCGGGATCCTTGCCAGCCCTTCAAATACATACTTGGCTGATACGCCTGTATGATAGGCGGAACCGCAGGCTACAATGTAAATTTTGCTGATCTGGCGAATCTCCTCATCCGTCATATTCAGCTCTTCGATCTCGATCTTTCCGTCTTTGATACGGGGACTTAAGGTGTCCGTCACTGCCTTTGGCTGCTCATAGATCTCCTTCATCATGAAGTGCTCATAACCGGCTTTTTCTGCTGCAGAAACATCCCACTGGATCGTCACCGGCTCTTTTGCCAGCTCTTCCCCGTCGATATTGAAGAATTTCAGGCTGTCTTCTTTCAGACAGAGGATCTCTTCATTCTGAATAAAGTACACGTCTCTCGTGTATTTCAGGACTGCCGGCACATCAGAAGCGATCAGATTGCCGTCTGACGCCTGGCCTGCGATCAGCGGACTGTCCTTGCGGGCCGCATACATTTCTCCCGGACGGTCCGAAAACATAATGCCCAGTGCGTAGGAGCCCTCCACCCGGTGCATCACGCGCCTGATGGCATCCAACGGATCCCCCTTATAATAATAGTCCAGAAGATGGGCCACAACTTCCGTATCCGTATCGGAAGAAAAATGATATCCTTTCTCTTCCAGGTTCTTTTTCAGTTTCAGATAATTCTCTATAATGCCATTATGAACGACTGCGATGGTCTCAGATTCATTCAGATGAGGATGGGCGTTCTTATCGGAGGGAATCCCGTGAGTCGCCCACCGTGTGTGCCCGATGCCGCAGTGGCCCGGAAGAAGCTCTCCTCCATGAGTCAGTTCATTCAATACCTTCAGCCGCCCTCTGGCTTTTGTCACACGGATCGTTGCTCCGTCTGACACCGCCATACCGGCTGAGTCATAGCCGCGGTACTCCAGCTTTGCCAGTCCGTCCAGAAGCACCGGCGCTGCCTGCTGTTTTCCAATATATCCTACAATTCCACACATATGATGATTTCTCCTTTCATCGGTCAATTCCAGTATCCCTGATTCATGGTGCACCATCGGATCACACCTGCCGGGAGTTTCCGGAAGGCTTTCCCAAGACGATATCCAAGGAACTTGCAGCCGCTCTGGTACACCAGCACCGGAAGCAGATAGAACCGTCCGGTCTTACATAGATATGCGGCTGTCTGCTTTACCATACGGATGCCTTCGCCTTCTGACGGCACCTGAGCAAAAATTTCCGGATGCTCTGCCTGAGAGACGCCCAGGTCAAAATTTCTCCGGAACTGCTGCATGCCGCTGTAATTGTGGGAGTGCACCACCCTGGCGTCCGCACAGTAGGCCACCGCCCTGCCATGCCGGATCAGTTTGCCGGCAAAGATCATATCCTCATTAAAGATCGTCTTCCGCTCAAAGCCTCCCAGCTCTTCGTAGGCGCTCCTGCGGTACATGGCGCATACGTTGGAACAGAAAAAGGTCTTGATCCCCAGTTCCGGAAGATCCTCTGCCGTCTTGACGCGGCTGATGTCTCCGTAATTGAAGCTCCGCGTATACCGCTCCAGCACAGAACAGTCGGGCGCTGGAAGCTGTCTTGCATATGCGGCACATACCTGTTCCTGATCAAATGCCTTCCGCAGATGCTCGATCAGAAACTCATCCTCCGGCACCGCGTCCTGGGTCAGAAACAGCAAAAACGCGCCCTGCAGCTTCGTAGCTGCCATATGCCGCGTTCCCCCGTGATCAAATTCATTTTTTCGGATGTGAATCACTGTGACATGCTCGATTCCTTCCACGCATGACTCATCAAAAAGCTCTCTTTCTGTATTTACCAGAAGTATCTTATCCGGTCTGACACTCTGCCGCGTCAGCTGCAAAAGCAGCCGACGCAGCTTCTGATCCGGTCTGTATACCGGAATCACTACATCTATTCCTGTCTTTTTCATTACTGTATTCCTGTACCTGCGATAATGTTATAGCTGATCTCCTGTACCGTATCGGATGGCGTGTAATCCGTCTCTCCAAACAGATACTCATGAAGCTCACTCACATTCTGTGCCAGATTCACAGGCACCACCACATCACCCGCAGAAATATCTGCAGCCTGCTTCTCGAAGGGGAAGCCCTGTGTCTCTCCGATGCTGTAGCGTCCCATTCCTGCCACAAGACTGACGATCTCCGTTGTACTCAGACTGGTGGAGATATAGGGAATCATCTGATTTGCGATAGCGATCAGAGTGGTCACACCCTGTGACTGGGCCTTCTCGAAGATCTTGCCAAGGACGATTCTCTGACGCTCAGTACGCTTATAATCCCATCCTACCGTATAACGGATCCGGCAGTAGGCCATGGCCTGAATACCCGTCAGTGTCTGGGTGCCGGCAGAAGCCACCTCTGTGTAAGGCACTCCCGTCACCTGGGAAGTCTCCACCAGATAGCCGTTCAGCCATCCTCTTTCTTCTTCCGTGATCTCCAGCTCAATACCGCCCAGCAGATCCACCATCTCTATGATGGAGTCAAAATTAACCGTCACAAAATCTTCAATATCAAGGTCCAGATTCTTGTTCAGCATATTGATGGCCTGCTCCGCGCCTCCCACGGCGTAGGCGGAATTTGCCTTGCTGTATCTGCCGTCTCCTGTATCCAGATATGTATCACGGTACACAGATACCAGCCGGATCTCTCCTGATTTATTATTGATACTGCAGACCATGATCGTATCACTGTTGGTGCCGGAATCCAGCTCTCCCTCACGGGAATCCACGCCGAACAGCGCAATATTGCGGTATCCGCTCTGACCGATTCCGGAGTTGACGATAATGTCTTTCAGACCCACATGATCCACACGGCGCAGCTGAACTGCTGCAAACAATCCCCCGGCAATAATGACCAGCACCAGCACTTCCAGAGCCAGCAGCCACTTCCTGCGTTTTTTCTTCTTTTTCTTCCTCTCCGCTATCAGATCCTGCTCCTCCTCATACCGGTTCGTCCGGCGGTCATCTCTGTAATAAGTATCCCGCGCTGACTGACGCCCTTCCTCATAATATCCGTCCCGGCTGCTCCGACGATCCTGCTCATAATATCCATCCCTGCTTTCCCGGCGTCTTTCTTCATAGTATCCGTCGCGGCTGTTTTTGTCTCTTCTGTCCATCTGCTTCTCCTCTAATATGCGTTCTTGTTCACAAAGCCTTTAAACACGGTCAGGATCAGTATCTTGATATCCAGACCAACACTCCAGTTTTCAATGTAATACAGGTCATGCTCGATCCTCTTTCGAATCGAAGTATTTCCCCGGTATCCATTTACCTGCGCCCATCCGGTCATGCCCGGACGCACCTGATGCTTTACCATATATCTTGGAATCTCTTCCCGGAACTTCTCCACATACTGGGGGCGCTCCGGTCTGGGCCCCACCAGACTCATATCTCCTTTCAGCACATTGATCAGCTGCGGCAGCTCATCAATACTGGTCTTCCGGATGATCCTGCCCACCCGCGTGACTCTCGGATCATCTTTCACTGTCCAGCCCTTCTTCTCTTCAGATCTGGTCTGTACTTCCATAGAACGGAATTTGTACATCTGAAACGGCTTGTTATGAAGCCCTACACGCTCCTGTTTAAAGATCAGCGGACCTTTGGAAGTCGTCTTGATCAGAACAGCCGTAATCAGCATAACCGGTGAAAACAAAACAAGACAGGCAAGAGAGCCACAGATATCCATCACCCGCTTTACCATCATATTGAAGGTATTGTTCAGCGGCACATGACGGATATTGATCACCGGAAGGCCCAGCAGATCCTCTGTATAAGGCTTCGTCGGAATGATCTTGCTGTAATCGGGAATAAATTTTGTGTGGACACCTGACTTTTCACAGACGGATACGATCCGCTGCAGCTTATCATATTCATTCAGGCCAAGGGTGATCGCGATCTCATCCAGGCTGTTTTCTCCAAGGATGATCTCCAGCGCGTCCAGCACGCCAAGCACGGACACCCCTCTGTATTCATATCCCTGCTCCAGATTATCATCCAGAATGCCCAGGATCTTATACCCCCACTGGGGATTCTGGAGCACACGGTTGATAAATTCTTCTGATGCACGGCTGTAGCCTACCAGAATGATATGTCTGAGATTAAAACCTGTCCTTCGCAGGTTCATCAGCACGATTCGCACTGCATTTCTCTCCAGAATGGTCAGAACCACATTCAGACAGAGAAACAGCACGATCATCGGACGGGAGATGTGCTCCTGCCGGATGACGTACAGCACAGCCATGAAGGTCAGACCGCCGATCAGGTTTGCCTGAATGATCTTTCCGCCTTCCAGCCGCCTTCCCTGAATCCGTTTCGACGTATAAAGGTTGCAGGCGGAGTACAGCAGCAGAAAAAACGGTACGATAAAGATCAGTGCCATCATATAGATCTGCGTCGGCAGAACTCCGATCTCCTCACTTCTCTTTCCGCCCGGGATCAGATACCATGCAACAATATAGGAAATGATGATCGCAGCCGTATCCAGCACCAGCTGAAGACGGTTGAAATATTTCTCATTATCTTTTATCAAAGCGCTTCACCTCTGTACTCTTCCTCATTTCCTGCCTCTGACAGGATGCGGCCGCCGGTCAGAAACTCACCGCACGCCGGATCAGATTCACCCAGAGTTCCCACTGAATCCTGAAATAATGAGGAATGTTTTCCTTTCGCACTTTTACTTTTTTGTCCCGGCGGCAAAGCCGGATCCCTTTGATCAGACCGGCCGCGTATACCCGAAAATAGCCTTTCTTCGCAAAGAAAAGCATCTTAATCAAAAAACCTGCTGCAAGCAGCGGCAGGTTCAGAAGTATCTGCAGCACCGGCATATTTTTGTATATCAGATAGATACTGTTTCTGGAAGAGTATCGTATCTTGAATTCATTGTACACAGAGCCGCTGGTAGCGCTTCCCACATGGCGCACCACCGCTTCCGGGATATACATGTTCCGATAGCCCGCGATCCTGGCCCGGTATGCGATATCCACATCCTCCAGATATGCAAAATGCACTTCGTCAAACAGACCGATCTCATCAAATACGCTTCTGCGGTAGATCGCTGCTCCCGCACAGGCGGAAAAGATCTCCTTTTTCCGGTCATACTCTCTGGCCGGCCGGCCTTTCCCGCGAGCATATGCCCAGCCCAGCGCACAGTAATAATCTCCTCCGTTATCCATCCGCTCCGGATCATCCATACGCACCATCCGGGATGCACAGGAAAAATACCGGGCATCTGACTCCATGGCCTCTGTCAGCTTTTCAATAAAGGATTCCTCGCATATCGTGTCATTATTCAAAAGTACGACATAGGGCGTCTCCGCCATGAGGATCCCTTCATTCACTGCATGGCAGAATCCTGTGTTCGACGGAAATCGCCGGACTGTCACCTCCGGATAATGTGACTCTACATAATCCGCGCTTCCATCCTCAGAGCCATTATCGATCAGAATCACAGAAAAATCCTGTCTGCTCTGCACTCTCAGGGAATCCAGACAGTCTTTCAGATATTTCATCCCGTTCAGATTCGGAATGACCACTGTTGCTATCTGCATGTCAGTTCCTCCCCTTCCCCGGCCGTCCATCTGCGGGGCGCAGGGAATAATTCCATTTCGCAAGCGAAAAATTCCTGTTGTAATAAGGGTCTCCGTTTTTCAGAATATCGATCCAGCGGCTTCTCATATACTCGATCTCGGACTGGAAGCGCCGCACCTTCTCCGGTGTATCCTCAGCTCCACGGGTCCTGGATTCGTAATGATACAGCTCCACATAAGGATCATAAACCACCAGATAACCCAGCTCCCGCACACACAGACAGAAATCCACATCATTAAATGCCACCGCCAGCTTTTCCTCAAATCCGCCGGAGGCCAGAAAAGCCTCCCGGCTCACCATCATACAGGCCGCCGTCACAGCGCTGAGATCCTGCTGCAGAGATTCTTTATGGAGGTAGCCGCTGTGAGACCGCTTCATACCGACAAACAGACTGCCGGCGATCCCGCCGATCCCCACCACGATACCGGCATGCTGGATCGTATCATCCGGATAGTACAGCCGCGCCCCCACGATGCCCGTTCCCGGGCGCATGCAGTGTCCCAGAAGCTCATCCAGCCAGTCCTCACGGATGATCTCCATATCATTGTTTAAAAAGACAAAGTAAGACCCGGATGCGTGACTCACCCCGAAATTGTTGATCGCCGAGTAGTTAAACTCTTTGTCCCAATATACAACACGAATCCCGTTTCGTCCATCTATTTCTTTATAATAGTTGAAAATTTCGTCAGTTTTACTGTTATTTTCCACGATAATGATCTCATAATTCCGGTATGAGGTCTTATTTTGAATCGAATCAATACATTTTCTCAGAGTATCCGTCTCGTCTTTATTTGGAATAATAATCGATACCAGCGGTGTCCCGGATACCTGATAGCGCACCCGGTAAAACCCGAAATCCGGCTTCCGGATGACCTCTCCTTTCAGCTGACACCGCTCCAGATGGGCAGCAATGGCCCGCCGCCCTGATTCATACGCATACTCCTTGGACAGGGGATTATCCGCAGTGGAAGCGGCGTGGGTCCTCCAGTGATACAGAATGCGCGGAATATGGCAGATGCCCCGGGCCTGTTCCGTGCAGCGCAGAATAAAATCGTAATCCTGAGCCCCGTCGTACTGACGGTCAAATCCTCCGACCTGCGAAAACAGTTCCCTGGAAAATACCAGAAAATGACAGATATAATTGTTGGAACGCAGCAGATCCGGGTTAAAATCGGGCTTCAGATTGGGCTGAAAATGCTCTTTCCCGGCTCCGTCCACCTTATCTTCATCGGTGTACAAAAGCTCCGGCCGGGGATCGTCCTGAAGTTTTCTTACGATCTCATACAATGCGTCAGGCGCCAGCAGATCATCATGATCCAGCAGACCGATATAGTCACCGGATGCCATGGCGATAGCTGCATTCGTATTTCCGGCGATCCCTTCATTTTTCTCCAGATATTTCACGTGGATCCTGGAGTCCATCGCAGCATATTCCTCCAGAAGCGCCCGGCGTCTGTCCGCATCAGTCTTACAGTCATCCGCTTTCCGATCAGAAGCCATCGTCCGGTCTTCACTCCCGTCTGCCAGGCAGAGCTCCCATCTGCCATACGTCTGACTGCGGACTGACTCGATCATCTCCCTCAGATATATTTCCGGTGTACGATAAAGAGGCACCGCAATACTGATCAGCGGCTGCCGCCGGAACACTGTCTTTCTCTGGGCGGCAAGCTCCTCCTCCGAAGCTCTGTGGGACTCATACCAGGGGCCGTAAGGCACATCCTCGGGCTCGATCCGGTCGCTGAGCCGGATCAGAAACTCCTTCGGGCCAAAATGTTTCAGATATTTCAGGCCCTTCTGTATATTATAAGGGCTCAGCTTCCTGACAAAATTCAGACATTTTTTAATATTCATGATACTCCAACAGGCACTTCACCACGTACTCCACATCTTCCATCGGGAGATTGTAAAACATGGGCAGACGCATCAGCCGCTCGCTTTCTTTCGTAGTATAGACATCCTCTCCGCAGAATCTTCCGAACCGGCGGCCGGCCGGTGCAGTGTGAAGCGGAATATAATGAAAGACACAAAGCACGCCTTTTTCTTTCATATAAGAGATCAGTCTGGTCCTGGTCTCAAGATCCTTTGTCTTCACATAGTACATATGTGCATTGTGAACACAACCCTCCGGCACATGGGGCAGCTCCAGATATCCTGCTTCCTCCAGGGGTTTCAGGTGTTCATGATAGTACTGGAAGATCTGATGGCGTTTCTCGTTGATCTCATCCAGCTTTTCCAGCTGGGCATACAGATACGCCGCATTCAGATCACTTGGAAGATAGGAAGAGCCATAATCCACCCAGGTATATTTGTCGATCTGTCCCCGGAAAAATTTGCTGCGGTTCGTACCTTTTTCCCGCAGGATCTCTGCCGGCTCCACATATTTATCATCCCGAAAGACCAGAGCACCGCCCTCTCCCATCGTATAATTTTTCGTCTCATGAAAACTGTAGCAGCCAAAATCTCCGATGGTGCCAAGGGCTCTGCCCTTATACCAGGCATTCACGCCCTGAGCCGCATCCTCCACTACTTTGAGTCCATGGCGGCGGGCGATCTCCATGATCGTATCCATCTCACAGGCGACTCCCGCATAATGTACGGGCACGATCACCTTTGTCCTCTCCGTGATGGCTGCTTCTATCTTCGTCTCATCAATATTCATGGTCTCCGGATGCACATCCACAAACACGATCTTCGCTCCCTGAAGGACGAATGCATCCGCCGTGGATACGAAGGTGTAGGATGGCATAATGACCTCATCCCCCGGCTGCAGTCCGCAAAGAAAAGCTGCCATCTCCAGAGCATGGGTACAGGAGGTGGTCAGAAGAACATGCTCTGCGCCAAAGGCTTCACACATTTTCTGTGAACATTTTTTTGTAAAAGGGCCGTCTCCGCAGAGCTTTCCGCCCTCAATTGCCTGCTGCATATATTGCATTTCATTTCCCACAAAAGGGGCCTTATTAAATCTGATCATACGAATCGTCTCCTCTCCCTTCGATATATGATACAGCAAGAAGCGGGAAACTTCAATATAATTCTTGGTTTATGCTGCATCGTATACGTGACGCTGTCAGGCTCGGGCATATCCATGCGTGCTGCCTCCGTCCCGGACAGTCATGGCATATGTCTGCCGGTGCAGGACATAAGTGTCCTTTCCTGTCAGACATATGCCATAACTGTCCGTTCCGAGGTCAGACGCATTGGATATGCCCGAGTCTGACAGCTGTTCTTCGAATAGTAAGATGTGGACAGTGTCTACACCTTCAGCGAAAAATCAGCCTTATCAAGCGTCAGATTCCGGTTATAATATGGGTCTCCGCCTTTTACTTTGTCGCCCCAGCGGTCGAGGAAGCAGGCCATCTCACGATTGAAGCGTTCGATTTTCTCCTGGGTGTTTTCGAGACCGCGGGATTTGGATTCGTAATGGTAGAGTTCGGCGTAGGGATTGTATACGATCCGATGGCCGGCTTCCCGTACTTTCATGCAGAAGTCGATATCGTTGAAGGCTACTTTCAGTTCCGTGGACATGCCGCCGACTGCGTGGTAGACGGAGGCTTTTACCATCATGCAGGCCGCTGTGACCGCACTGTAATTCTGGGCACAGATGATCCGGGAGAAGTAGCCGTTGTCACTTCTTTTGGATCCTATGAATGCATGCCCGGCGATCCCGCCGAAGCCCAGCACGACTCCGGCATGCTGAATGATATCGTCCTCATAGTACAGGCGGGCTCCGACGATCCCGATGCCCGGCTGCTGACAGTAGCCCAGCATCTGACGCAGGCAGTCAGGATGAATGATCTCTGTATCATTATTTAAAAGAAGAAAATATTCTCCCCGGGCGTGAGCAGCGCCAAAATTATTGATGTCTGAGTAATTAAATCCGCCTGTGCCCTGATAATATACCACATGGACTTTCGGATTTTCTGCTTCCAGACTGTGATACAGTTCAAAGGTCTCCGGCTCGGTGCTGTTGTTTTCTATTATAATGTACTCATAATTGCAGTAGTCACTCTTCTCCTCGATGGAACGGATACATTTCTGCAGGTCTCCGCCGTGATCTTTGTTCGGAATCAGGATGGAGATCAGCGGCTCCCCCTGAATCTCAAACTCCGTGCGGTAAAGGCCCGGATATTCGCCTTCTTTTGCTGTCGCTGCGATTCCTGTCCGGTCGTAGTGAGCCTGTACTGCCCGGCAGCCTGCCTCAAAGGCATACCGCTTGCTCTCGGGATTTTCCGCCGTGGATTCCCGGTGGGCTCTCCAGTGATACAGGATCTTCGGGATGTGGGCGATCCGTTCTTCGGAAGTCTGTTCGGTGCAGCGCAGCACAAAATCATAATCCTGGGCCCCGTCAAAGGCCGGATCCAGCAGACCTGCACGCTTCTGCAGTTCTTTTTTTACCACCACCAGGTGGCAGAAATAATTCATACTGCAGAGAAGCTCCGGATTATAGTCAGACTTAAAATGCGGCTGGAAGTAATTTTTCCCGGTGCCGTCCACTTTATCCTCATCCGTATAGATCAGTTCTGTCTCCGGTTTCTCATTTAATACACGGATGCATTCATACAGGGCGTCCGGAGCAAGCAGATCGTCATGATCTCCAAAAGCCAGAAACTCTCCGGCGGCCGCTTCGATGGCTGCATTTGTATTTTCTGAGATGCGAAGCTGTCTGCCATGATACAGCACATGGATCCTGGCGTCTTTTTTCTCATACTCCTGCAGCAGCGGTGTCAGTGGAGAATCTTCTCCGCTGCCGTCAGAAAGGATCAGCTCCCAGTTGACATAAGTCTGTTTCTCCACGGAACGGATCATCTCTCTGAGAAATTTTTCCGGAGTCCGGTAAAGAGGCACCAGAATACTCACTCTGGGTTCCCAGATAAAATGATGATTCCGCTGCTCTTCCAGTTCCTGCCGGGTAGTCCCGTATTTTCTTCGCCAGCGTTCGTAGCTGATGCTGTCCGTTCCCAGCACCACATCGGAAACTCTTTTCACGAACTGCTTCGGCCCCTTCCGGCGGAAATAGAGCCAGCTCTTTTTGCAGAGGTTCAGCAGACCCTCCTGGCCGGCCAGCATCTTTTCACAGTTGATGACATAGAGGGCTTTTTTTCCATTTCCCTTCAGGGCAAGGCGCAGGTGATTCTCTCCATTTGGCTGAAAGGTCAGCTCAAATCCGTGAGTCTCTTCAAAAGAAGCCTCCGGATATTCTCCCTGAATATCCATCCGGTGGGACAGTTCACACCGGGTCTCCAGCACATTCCCTTTCCGGTCCAGAATCGCCAGCTCTGCATGTTCACAGCCGATATACCAGCCCCGCAGCAGATATCTGCCGTCCGGCAGCTTTCTCAGACTTTCCATCCAGGAATCCAGGTGGCGGGAGAGCTTTTTCAGGGCAGCCCCGGATGCGCTGTAAATCACCCTGCGGGAAAATGCTGTATCGTCTGCTGCCATTTCTGATGACTGCTGAACCAGGATTTTTTCTTCTTCCTGTATATCTTCCATACCGGACAGATGATATACGCTCAGTCTGCGGCTGTTCTCATACCCCTCCGGAAGGGTGACCTGCACGAAATACTCCACCGTCACATTCGTCCGGTAACGCAGATATTTCTTTGTCACTTCCACGCCCCGCTGAATCTTTACTTCCACCGGAAGCTGACTGCCGTCCAGCTCTGCCGCGAACTGCTCCTTTCCCTCAGAGTCATTCTCCAGCCATCCCTGGATGACCAGCACATTTCTGTCCTTTATATGAAATCTGACCCGTTCCCGGGTAAATTTTTCGCTCATACACTGCCCCCTGCTTTTCTGATCTGAACTGCCATATACGATTTCCCGGGAAGTTCAATGCGGAATTTTCCATGGTATATCCCTCTGTTTTCCACCTTCATCTCCCAGGTATCGATCACTTTTACTTCATACTCCGTCGTATCATCAAAGTAATATTCGCGGAAGGAGGGCCTCATGAAGCTGTAATAGTACAGATAGTAGCTTTTCACCGGCTGCATACACTCTGTCTCCGGCACCGCGCACACCTCATCCCAGCTGCATCTCTCATAGGGAGCCAGGCCAGATCCCGGTGTCTCCTCCATGATCTGACGCAGAAGATGGAAGCGTTTGTGACTCTCACCGTGAAGCCTTCCGCCATGGGACCACCAGAGGACATCCTCCTCATTCATGTAAGTCTCACCGTGTCCCGGATAACCGCCCCTGCAGACTGCCTCCCAGAACCGGCGCAGCATCTCTTCCCCGCTGATATTTCCCCAGCCATGCTGGATATTTCCTTCGTAGGCGATCTCATCCAGAACCACCGGCTTGCGGTACGTTTCTCTCCACTCATTCACCAGCTCCGCGGATTTGTACAGATCCTGCCGCTGGATACTGCAGTGAGTGATCCAGGGCCTTCTGTGATCGTAAAATGGCATGCAGTTGTGAATGGACCGGAGATGGTTGTAGGGATCTTTTTCGCAGATGATCCTGGCATATCCTTCCCAGTCCTCGATCTTCTTTTGAGGGAAGATATCATACTCATTGGCCAGCGACCACCACACATTGCGGTATGCGGCAAATCTGGCCAGCACATAATTCCAGTACAGTGCATCCTGCTCTCTCGTCATGCAGGAAAACCCCCACCGGTCATAGGGGTGCATCACGATCAGATCTGCTTCGATCCCCAGCTCCTGCAGTTTCAGAATGCATCTCTCAATATGGTGGAAATGCTCCGGATTGAACCGGCTGAGATCAAAATGATTGCCCTCCGTCTTCCCGGTATACTCGTTAAAATTCTCCTTTGTCAGCACACTGGAATCCATCGGTGTACCTTCATAGGGGTAAGAACGGGGCTCACCCAGATTGTAATCATAATGCTTGGGGAAAATGCAGAAACGGATCTTGTTGAACGCACTGTCCTTCAGTGTCTCCAGTGTCTCCGCGATCCTCTCATCGGACTGAAGCTCCCACACATAACAGGTGGTCCCCACAGAATAATAAGGTGTACCATCCTCATATGCAAAATGATACCTGTTCGCCACCCGGACCGGACCATGGTTTCCCGCGGATGGAGGCGTCACCTCAAATCTTCCTTCCCAGGCCTCTCCCCCATAATTTCCTTCCACACGGAAGGTATAGCTTCCCTCAAAGGAGGGCATGAAACGCACCCGGTAAATCCCGTCCCCGTCGTAAAATCCGTCTACGGACACGCACTCATTTTTCCCTGTAAATACTGCTGTGATCCTGCGCTCTGTAAAAGGATTGCCCTGGGCAGTCCCCTCACAGACCACTTCCTGAAGCCCCCATTTTTCCACTGTTTTCTGATAAACCGCCCTGCTCTGCATATCTTCGATCCTCTCCCTTCTATTTACATTCTGATTCCGGAATCAATCTTCTCTGATATTGTCCTGTGGATCTATGTTATCCTTTCTTCCTGTCTGCCGTCAACCCCTGACCATACATTTTTACTCTGTAAATGATACAGTTCTTGATTTCCCGCTCCTCTCAGATTATAATGATACAGACAACCCGACACTTTCTCAACAGAAAGGAGGCTCACAGCCATGGTATCAGAAGATTATACAAAAGCCTATAAAATGGGCAAAAAGGAATACCAGAGCAGAATGCTTCGCGGTCAGAAGCCTACGCTCGAAGTACTTGACGATATACTCCCGGAAAGCGAGACTCTCACTATGGTATCCCTCGGGCTGGTTCAGATCCCGGTGGATCAGATCGTCGGCACAAGATACAACGGCAGAAGTAATGCCTTTGCCAGCAACTTTATGCCGATTCTGGATGAAAGCACAGAGTTTGCTCTCAAATGGTCCAATCTGAATAGGGCACATGAAAATGAGGGAATCCGCGACCCGATCAAGGCCTGGGAATACATGAATAAATTTTACGTAGAAGAAGGCAATAAGCGCGTCAGCGTCATGAAATACAACGAAGCCATCTCCATCCCGGGCAACGTGACCCGTATCATTCCCAAGCGCTCCAATGACAAAAAAGTCAAGATCTACTATGAATTTCTTGATTTTTACAAGCTGTCAAAGATCAACTACATCTGGTTTACCGAGGAAGGAAGCTTTGCGAAGCTTCAGGAAGCCGTAGGCAAGAAGCCGGACGAGACATGGACGGATGATGACAAGCTGATATTCAGTTCCGCCTACACCCGTTTTTCAGCTGCATATGCGGCAAAGGGCGGTGCTAAGCTGACCATCACCCCCGGTGACGCTTTTCTGGCCTATATTACCCTGTACGGATACCACACGATCGATGAACAGTCTGCAAATGAGCTGAAAGATCAGATCTCCAAAACATGGGAGGAGTTTGCTCTGCTTCAGCACGAAGACGGGGAAAAAATCAGCCTGAAGATGGATCCCACAGAGGAGAAGAAACCTCTGCTGAGCCGCATCCTTCCGATCGGTTCTTCCAAGCCATCGAAGCTGAAAATTGCCTTTATCTATGCAAAGACAGCCCGCTCTTCCGCGTGGACCTATTCTCATGAGTTGGGAAGAATGCACCTGGAGCAGACCTTCCCGGATGAAGTCACCACGATCTGCTATGACAGTGTGACGGAGAACAACATTGACGAGAAACTGGAACAGGCCATTCAGGAAGGCTGCAACCTGATCTTTACCACTACGCCGTCATTCGCGCAGGCCAGTGTAAAGGCAGCGATCGCCCATCCCACCGTGCGTATTATGAACTGTTCGCTGAATACGACACACCGCTATATCCGGACCTATTATCCGCGCTTACATGAAGCCAAATTCCTGATGGGCGCCATTGCCGGATCCATGGCAGAGAATGACCGCCTCACTTATATCGCAGATTATCCTCTGCTTGGCACCATCGCACATATCAACGCTTTTGCTCTGGGTGCAAAAATGGTCAATCCACGCGCAAAGGTATACCTGGAATGGTCTACATTAAAAGGCTTCGATCTGCAGGAACGAATCAAAAATGTTATGCCTTCCTGCATCTCCGGAAAAGATATCATCATTCCGGATGAGGCGTCACACTATTATGGCATTTATCATATGGACGGAGACCACGGCCGTAATCTCGCCATGCCGCTGTGTCACTGGGGTAAGTTTTATGAACGTCTGATCCGTATCATTATGGACGGCAACTGGAAAATCGACGAAGACTCTTCCGGCCTTAAAGCAATCAACTACTGGTGGGGCATGTCAGCGGGCGTCGTGGACGTCATCTGTTCACAGCACCTTCCGATCGGCACCACCCGTCTGGTCAGCCTGCTGAAACGTACCATGCTTTCCGGAGAGTTCAATCCCTTTGCAGGTTCTCTTTATTCTCAGGATGGTCTTGTACCGACAAGAGGCAGCGAAGCACTGACACCTGAAGAGATCATCGAGATGGACTGGCTGGCTGAAAATGTCATCGGCCGGATCCCGGACATTGACGAACTCTCCGACCAGGCCCGTCCTGTCCTGTCACAGCAGGGTGTGCAGACAAAGAAAGGCTGACAGGAACTATGCGGATAATGGTGATCGCGGATGAAGAATCCAAATCCCTGTGGGATCATTTTGACAAAAAAAAGCTGGAAGGAATTGATCTGATCATCTCCTGTGGGGATCTCCATCCCCACTATCTCTCCTTCCTTGCCACCTTTACCTCAGCGCCTGTTCTCTATGTACACGGCAACCACGATGACAAATACGAGCAGGTACCTCCGGAGGGCTGTACCTGCATCGATGACCAGGTCTTTGTCTATGAAGGCATCCGTATCCTTGGTCTGGGAGGTTCCATGCGCTACAGCTACGGAACTCATCAGTATACGGAAAAAGAAATGCGGAAGCGGATCTCCAGGCTGAGATTTCAGTTGTTCTGGCGGCGCGGATTCGATATACTGGTCACCCACGCTCCCGCCTACCAGCTCAATGACGGCCGCGACCTGCCCCATCAGGGCTTCAAGGCATTTCTGGATCTGATTGAAAAATACAAGCCTAAATTTTTCATCCACGGTCATGTACATATGACTTACGGGGCGCAGCATAAACGCTGCGATAAATATCAGGACACACACGTCATCAATGCCTATGAGCGGTATGTCTTTGATTACGAGGATAAAGAGATGTGCACTCTGAAATACGGGAAAACGCCTGATATGGCAAAGATATCCTGAAACAATATATATTGCATCCCAGAATCGCTTCACGACAGATTCTGGGATATTTTTCATTTCCTTGTTTTTCCATTTTTCTCATATTCCTCTTGACTTTTTTCCCCATTTCTATTATCTTAAATCTGTAATACAGGTATACAAATTTAATTCATATAATCCTACAGTAAAAACTATATTAATCTATCCAAAGGAGGGTTCCCATGAAACAGAAAAGTGCAAAAGAGCGTCTCTGGTGGGCGCAGTTCAATGCCCTGGAGATGGGCAGCGGCTGGGATGACACGGACATCGAGAAGCCACAGATCATGATCGAGGATGTATACGGTGATTCCCATCCGGGCAGTGTTCATCTGCATCAGCTGGCAAAGCAGGCTGAGATCGGTGTATTCGAGAAAGGCGGATTTCCGGCTCATTATCACACCACCGATGTCTGCGACGGATGTGCTCAGGGACATGACGGCATGAATGTAGTCCTGGCTTCCCGGGAGGCGATCGCGGATATGGTAGAGGTACACGCCAGCGCCGTGCCCTGGGACGGCATGATCCTTTCCAGCAGCTGTGATAAATCCATCCCGGCTCACCTGAAGGCAGCGGCCCGGCTGAATATTCCTACGATCTTTATCCCCGGCGGCAGCATGCGGCCGGGCCCCAATCAGACAACCAGCCTGGTGGCAGGCGACATTTCCCTGCGCCAGAAACGCAAAGACGCCATCTCTCCCCAGGAGATCCGTGATTATTATCTGACCGGATGTCCTTCTGTAGGCGCCTGCACTTTCCTTGGTACGGCCAGCACCATGCAGTGCATGGCAGAAGCTCTGGGCATGGCTCTTCCCGGATCAGCCCTTGCTCCGGCCACCATGACCGATATCCTGCGCTATGCCCGTCAGGCAGGACGCGCCATCATGAATCTGGTAGAAAAAGATATCAAGGTATCTGATATCATGACACCCGCTGCCTTCCGGAATGCGCTGATCATCCACAGTGCCATCGGCGGCAGCACCAATGCTACGCTCCATCTGCCCAGCATCGCCCGGGAGCTTGGATACGAAATGCCCATCGAGCTCTTTGATGAGATCAACCATCAGGTGCCTCATCTGGGCAATATCACCCCCAGCGGAAAGCATCTGACCGAGAGTTTCTGGTTCGCAGGCGGTGTTCCTTACGTACAGCTCCTCCTGAAGGATATGCTGGATCTGGATGTGATGACCGTCACCGGAAAGACTCTGGGCGAGAATCTGGAGGATCTGCGGAAGGACAACTTCTTTGAGCGCAATCTGGGCTATCTGAATAATTACGGTCTGACCCGGGATGAGGTCATCTTCCCGCTGGAGAAAGCCACCGAAAAAGGAAGCGTGGCCATCCTCAAGGGAAATATTGCGCCGGAAGGCAGCGTTGTCAAATACTCCGCTGTGGCTCTTTCTCAGCGCGTATTCACCGGTCCTGCCCGCGTGTTTAACGAGGAAGAAGATGCTTATCAGGCTGTCGTGGACAAGAAGATCCAGCCCGGCGACGTGATCGTGATCCGGTATGAGGGCCCCAGAGGCTGCGGTATGCCTGAGATGCTCATGACGACAGAAGCCATTGTCTGTGACGAAGCGCTGAACGGCCACGTAGCCCTGATCACCGACGGACGTTTCTCCGGAGCGACCCGCGGCGCCGCTATCGGGCATATCAGCCCGGAGGCTGCCGCAGGAGGTCCCATTGCATTTATCGAGGAAGGAGACCTCATCCGCTACGACATTGAAGCACGTACCCTGGATCTGGTAGGCATCGCCGGAAAAGAAGTCACTCCGGAGGAAGCTGCTGCTGTCCTTAAAGAGAGAAGCAAAAAGGGAATCATCCCGAGACCGGCCAGAAAAGGCTTCTACAAACGTTATACCGAGCATGCACTGAGCGCTATGCAGGGCGCCGGACTGGACTGATCATTTCATATAAAACCAACGTAATTATCTTTTATCAGGAGGAAACATAAAATGAACGCAAAATGGATTTGTCCCGCAGTTACCCCGTTCCACCAGGACGGAACCATCGACTTTGAGAGCGCAGGACGCCTCTACGATAATCTGATCGCCAACGACATCGACGGCGTGCTGATCGGCGGCAGCCTGGGAGAATTTTTCGGACAGACACTGGAGCAGCGCGAGGCACTTGCCCGCTTCGCCGTAGAGCGCATCGCAGGCCGCATGCAGGTCATCATCGGCACCGCAAATATGATTGCAGAGGAGATCGCTCCCCTTTCCAACACCTGTCTGGATGCAGGCGCTGACGCTGTCATGATCGTACCGCCCTTCTATTTCTGCTTCGGCGACAACGAAATGTATGATTTCTACAGCCGCATGGCAAAGGAAATCCACGGACCGGTCTACATTTACAACTTCCCGGACCGCACAGGCTACACCATCAGCCCGTCTGTGGTGCGCCGTCTGGCTGAGGAAAACAGCAACATTGTCGGCATCAAGGACACCATTTCCGGCATGGACCACACCAGAGAACTGATCAAGGCAGTGAAGCCGATCCGCCCGGACTTTGAGATCTACTCCGGTTTTGATGATAATTTCGCCCACAATGTGCTGTCCGGCGGCAACGGCTCCATCTGCGGCATGTCCAACGTGGCTCCGAAGCTCTGCACAGACTGGGTAAAAGCAATCAATGCAGGCAATCTGGAGCTGGCAGCAGAATTCCAGCAGAAGATCAACCGCTGCATGGACATCTATTCCATCGGTGCTCCCTTCGTTCCCTATGTAAAGGAAGCAGTGCGCCAGTGCGGAATCATTGAGACTGCAAAATGCACCTTCCCGATGCCGGATCTGAATGAAGCGGCTCAGGCAAAAGTGCATGCTTTCCTTGTAAGAGAGGGAATCCTCTCCGAATAGACCGCCATCATCATGTAACGACAGTATTTTACAGGTCAGGCCGCTTCCCCGCATCATATAACTGCGGGACACCGCCGGTTTGAAACAGGAGAAAACATATGGGACTTCATCAGGTAACCCGCCGCAGTGTCAGCGATCAGGTGATCGCACAGATGAAAGAAAATATAGAAAACGGTACCTGGCAGCCGGGAGAACGGCTGCCGGGGGAGATGCAGCTCTGCGAGATCTTCGGAGTCAGCCGTGTCACCGTACGCAATGCACTGCAGAAGCTGGCGGGAGAAGGCATCATCGAGACAAAAATCGGCGATGGAAGCTATGTGAAAAAATTATCTATCAGCGAAGCCATGTCCCGGGTCAACGTCCCCGGCGACCTGACTGACCGGGAATTCCGGGAACTGCTGGAATTCCGCTGTGTCATGGAAGGTCCTCTCTGCGAGATGGCTGTCTCCCGGATGACGGAAAAAGACCTGAAAAAGCTGCATCAGAACTACGATAACATGTGCGCGATGCAGCAGAATGAAACAGCATTTGCCAGGGCAGATGTGAATTTCCACACCATTCTCGCCTCCTGCTGCGGCAATGAGATCCTGGAATCCGCCTACCGGATGATCTGTACCAACCTCTCCCGGGCGATGCAGGACATTGTACACCGCAGAGGGGAAGCCTCCGGTCTGAAATATCACAAGGCCATCCTGGAAGCTGCAGAGGCTCACGATGCCCGCAGAGCCCGAATGGCTATGGAACAGCATATGCAGGAGATGGCGGCGGAGCTTCTGTAAACCAAATATCATGTACACAAATGCAGAGCTGACGATCAGCTCTGCATTCTCCATCCGCTGTGATATTTATTTTTTAAAGTTCCGTTCACCAGCTTTCCCCATCCCAGGGGATAGCCGTTCACGCACACCAGCTGCCAGCCCTTGGATCGGGCAGGCTTTTCATCATCCACTTCTATGGTCTCACCCCGCAGATAACGATACACCCTCTCATCCTGCCATGTAAAATCCAGCACCGACGCGTACTCACTGCTTTTCAGTGCCATGGCAAAGGACTGGGACGGCTCAAACCGGTCTTTCCGGATCTCCCCCAGATAAAGTCCGTTGCGCAGAAAGGGGATCCCCTGTACCTGTCTGGGACGTTCCGGCACCAGATAGACCTGGTCCTTCCGCACCTCCACCTGATCTCTGCGGTAGTCCATCGTCACATCCCGGAAAAATTCATCCAGAATCTTCCAGTCTGCTTTGGAAGGTCCTTTTCCGGTTTCGCATCCTCCGTCACGGAAGCACTTTCCCGCCACCGGTGCATCTTCTCTCTTTCGCAGCAATGCCAGGAAATGGCCTTCCCCGTCCATTTTATGAGGAAAGAGACGGACACATCGACGCAAAACATCCAGATCGGATTCTTCCGTTTCTGATCTGACCACAGAATTTTCCCAGTCTTCACAGGCCAGCTCCGGCCTGCCGTGAGAAAATCCCTCCTGCCACGGGATCTCGCAAAGCTCCATCTCCGGACATTCCCGCAGCAGATACGCAATGACCTGCTCATCCTCCTCCGGAGCAAAGGTGCAGGTGGAATACAGCATCATCCCTCCCGGACACAGCATGGAAACCGCCTGTCTGACAATATCCTTCTGGATCCGTGCACAGTCTCTCACCTTCTCCAGACTCCACGCCCGGGCATTGGCTATGTCCTTGCGGAACATTCCCTCCCCGGAACAGGGAGCATCCACCAGAATTTTATCAAAATACACGCCAAACTGTTCCGCCAGTCTGGCCGGCACCGCGTTCGTCACAAAGGAATTCTTTACGCCGAAGACTTCCAGATTTTTGAGCAGTGCCTTCGCCCTGGAGGCGCTGATATCATTTGCCACCAGAAGGCCCCTGCCTTCCAGCTTCGCCGCCAGAGCCGTAGCCTTGCCGCCGGGCGCCGCACAGAGATCCAGCACATAATCCCCCGGTTCCACCGGAAGCACACTGGCCGGCGTCATGGCACTGGGCTCCTGAAGATAGTACAGCCCCGCATAATAAAAAGGATGCCGGGAGGGATCCGGTACCTGGCTTGTATCAGGATCAGACTCTGCTGTCCGATCTGCATCCGGCACAGATATAAGTTCAGCTTCAGATTTGTACAGTGCTGCTTTCTCTGTTCTTCCCTTTTCATACCGATACCCTACCGGGATCCATGGCAAAGGCTCCAGCGCAAAGGGCGATATCCGTTCAAACTCCTCCGTACTGATCTTCAGCGTATTTACCCTCAGTCCATATCTCCTCGGATCCTCATACGTCTTCAAAAATGCTTCATACTCTTCTCCCAAAAGCACTTTCATCCTCGCTGCGAATTCCTCCGGCAGTCTCATAGCTTACCTCCATCTGTTTTTCAGAGCAGCGAATGGCATCCTGCGTAAGCAAAGGTGCCTCACCACGTATACTTCGTGAGCTGCCCCTGCAGCTTCATCCCCGCGAATTCATTCTGCCGGAGGGCCTCATACAGCACGATCGCCACCGAATTGGCCAGGTTCAGAGAACGTGTCTCCCCGATCATGGGAATCCGCACTGCCGTATCCGGATGCTGTTTTAAGATCTCCTCCGGAATGCCTCCGCTCTCCTTGCCAAACATCAGGTAGCAGTCCGGCTCATAGGAAACTTCCGTGTACAGCCGCTGTCCCTTTGTCGTCGCCATATAAATCCTGGCTCCCGGATTTTTTTCCAGGAATTCCTCATAGTCCAGATATCTCGTCACATCCAGCTGGGGCCAGTAATCCATCCCCGCCCGCTTCAGCGCCTTTTCGGAAAGACTGAATCCCAGAGGCTCAATCAGATGCAGCCGGGTCCCTGTCGCCACACAGGTGCGCCCGATATTTCCCGTATTTGACGGAATCTCCGGCTCAAACAGTACAATATTTAATCCTGACATTTCTGCTTCCTCAGCTTCCCTATAAATCTGCCGAGACGCTCCAGCGCGATCTTCAGATCTTCTATAGAATATGCGTAGGAAATACGCAGGAATCCCTCTCCGCAGTCTCCGAATGCCGTCCCCGGCACTACCGCCACATGCTCCTCCTCCAGCAGCCGCATGGCAAACTCTTCCGAGGACATGCCAAACTCTTTGATGCAGGGGAACACATAAAATGCGCCGAAAGGCTCAAAACACTTCAGCCCGATCTCTTGAAAAGCGTTCATCAGATAACGCCGGCGCTGATTGTAGGACTCCCGCATCCGGCTCACATCCTCGTCCCCGTTGCGCATCGCTTCCACAGCCGCATACTGGCTGGTAGTCGGCGCGCACATAATAGCAAACTGATGGATCTTCGTCATCTGCTCGATGATGTCTCTCGGGCCGCACACATATCCAAGACGCCATCCCGTCATGGCATAGGACTTGGAAAATCCGTTGATGGTAAGGGTGCGCTCCCGCATCCCCGGCAGGCTGGCAATGGATACGTGATCTCCCTGATATGTCAACTCAGAATAAATTTCATCCGACAGCACAAACAGATCATGCTCGATCACGACTTCCGCGATCGCCTCCAGATCACTGCGGCGCATCACGGCACCGGTGGGATTGTTGGGGAAGGGAAGTACCAGGACCTTGGTCCTGTCTGTAATCTTTTCCAGCAGCTCCTCTTTCGTCAGACGGAACTCGTTCTCTTCCTTTAACTCAATCGTCACCGGCACTCCGTCTGCCAGAACGACACAGGGAAGGTAGGAAACGTAGCTGGGCTGCGGGATCAGCACTTCATCCCCCGGATCCAGCATGGCTCTCAGTGCAATATCAATGGCCTCGCTGCCGCCCACGGTCACCAGCGTCTCATGAAGCGGATCGTATTCTATATGGCATCTTCTCTTCAGGTATCTGCAGATCTCGACCCGAAGCTCCTTCAGACCGGAATTGGAGGTATAAAATGTCCTGCCCTTTTCCAGAGAATAAATACCCTCATCCCGCACATGCCACGGCGTGTCAAAATCAGGCTCACCAACACCGAGAGAGACTACATCCTCCATCTCGTTGGCAATATCGAAAAATTTCCGGATGCCGGAAGGTTCAATGGACATCACTTTTTTTGATAATGGATTTCTCAAGGCGTCATCAGCATCCTTTCATCTTTTGTTTTTTTACCCAGGATCGTACCGTAATCCTTATACTTTTTCAGAATAAAATGAGTGGCAGTACTGAGTACCGTGTCCAGCGTAGACAGCTTGTCGCTGACAAAGGCAGACACTTCCCGCAGACTCTTGCCCTGCAGGATCACCAGAAGGTCATAGGCTCCGGAGATCAGGTACACCGACTGCACTTCCGGATAATTGTAAATACGCTCGGCAATGGAATCAAACCCCTGCCCCCGCTGAGGCGTCACACGCACTTCGATCAGAGCCGTCACCTTCTCCTGAGAGGTCTTCTCCCAGTCGATCAGCGTATGGTAACCACAGATCACCTGCTCCTTTTCCATCTGAGCCACTTCATTGGCAATGACCTCTTCGGAGGAACCCAGCAGAATAGCCAGCTCTCCAAGGTCGATTTTACTGTTCTTTTCCAGAAACGTTAAAATCTGTTCTCTCATAATTTTTTCATATCCTCCCGAAATATATGTTAAAAAATACCGGACTGTCTGTGCGGCAGGCAGTCCGTGGATATTTACCTTCTCCCGGCACGCCGCTCCTGCAGCTGGTACCATCCGTCCTGCTTCGGCCGGTCCAGATACCGGACATCTTCACCGTTTCGGATCACTCTGCCGGCATCCTCTGTCACCCGTCCTATGATCACAGCCGGTATGGATCTCCGGCTCAGTTCTCTCATCAGAGCTTCTCCATGATCTGTACCGATCAGCAGAGAACCCGCCGAATACAGCTCATAGGGATTCACATCAAAATATTCGCAGATCTCGATCGTTTCCTGTTTGACAGGAATCTTTTTCAGATCCACCTCCAGACCGGTGCCCGCCCGATCCGCCATCTCCCAGAGAGCTCCGAATACTCCTCCCTGAGACAGGTCATGAACAGCCGCCGTGCCGGACTCATCCACCGCCTGTGCCTCCGCAGCCACAGACATCCATCCCGCAAATCCCTTCGCCCGGTCAATCAGCCCGAAAGGATAACGCTGCTTCAATTCCTCTTCGTAATTGATTGCCAGTGCCGCTGTCCCGCCAAGGGCGATCCATTTCGTCATGATCAGCTCATCGCCCGGCTGCAAAAGCCTGCGTCCGGCACTCCGGCTGATCTTCCCGATGCCGACTGCCGTATATACCGCCTCACTCACCGCCGGTGTGACCTGAGAATGTCCTCCCGGGATCTCCATGCCCTGACCGGCCGCTGCCGCAGCAATATCGTCCATCGCCCTCTGAAGCTCTTTCTCCTCGCAGGATACCGGCAGCAGCGCATGCAGCATCAAAGCTGACGGAACCGCGCCTCCCGCCCAAAGATTATTGGCCGCTGCCACTGCAAGACTGCCGGGCGTCCGCTCAAACCCCGGCGGCACCCCCACAGAAGTGCAGGCGATGCCGTCATCCGGGAAAAACTCTGCGCAGTCTGCCCCGTAATATTCCCGGCACCGGGGCGATATTCCCCTGTGAAGTCTGCGAAGCACAGAGCGCTTCAATACAGGTTCTGAAAGCTTGCCTGTCTGCATATCCTGTCTGTCCTTTCCTGGCTGCTCACGGGACATGGCTCCGTATGAAAACATGTCCGTACGCTTTCACCACTTTTTACTCAATCACAGTGATCCCGTCACCGCCGGGCTGGGCTGCCGGATCCTCCGCTGCCGTCTGAGATCCGTCATCCTGAGGTGCATCTGTCTGAACAGGTGCATCCGTCTGGGGTGCGTCCGTCTGAGCAGGTGCATCTGTCTGAGCTGCGTCCGTCTGGGCAGGCGCCTCTGTCTGAGCCTGAGGCGGGGAGGCAAGTACTGCCTGCACCTGTTCCAGACTGTTTGCCGCAATGGCACTGTTCAGCGCCGATGCAAGTGCCTGATTATCTGTCACAATACCAATCTCATAAATCGCAGGCGAAGCCTGATAATAACTGCTGTTGACCTGAATCGTATCTGTCAGGACTCCATCCACGTAAATATTTTTCCAGAGTACCGCCGATAAACCTTCATGCGGTGTCTGAGTCTGCACCACAGATCCTGCGGGCTGATCCGTCTTCGCCACCAGTTTGATATTGGTGGAGGCATCCGTGCGTCCGGTCACCTCGCTGACAAACTCCAGCGTCCGGTTGGACGGTCTCGTCTCTTTTCCATATACAGAAAAGGTCAGCACGCCGCCATAGGCATAACCGGCGATGTAGATCGGCGTATCCTTATCATTTGTAAACACGAGATCCATCAGACCCTCGGCAATCGCCGCATCCTTGGAGGGATCCACGTAAGAAACTGTCATCGTGTGATTGGATCTGGAATCTATCTCGATCTCCGCTTTCAGCAGAGCATTGTACAAAGTAGTAGATACCTGACAGATACCTCCGCCGTAGGAGTCCACTACCTGACCGCTCTCATAAGAAGGCGCCAGCTCATATCCATTCTCTGCAGTAAAGGGCACTACAGCCGCTGTCACGGAAAAACCCTCTCCCGGCATCAGCAGCGTACCGTTGATCTTGGCAGTACCATTCTGAATATTGGTCGCCCGGGCATAGGAGGAGGAAGAATAGTCCGTGGTAGCGCTTCCCAGCACATGATTCATATCACTGAGGGTCTCTGCCGTCAGCATCGGTGAAGTCCTGGTCACCTCCGCCTGGACCGTCACCCCTCCGAGACTCCACTCGGAAATATATTCGTTCAGTGTGCCGATGGTAGCATCCACATTCAGTGTCAGGCCGTCCGTGCCTCCCTCCACATAGAGGACACCGTCATCCCCCATATAGACAGAGCCTTCCACTGGCTCCGAATTATAAATACTGCAGGATTCCACAAAAGAGCGCTCCAGGGCTTCATCCACGGAATACTCAATATCATAATGAACATTCTCATTCTGAAGATCCTTTTTCTCCTTGTAGCGCTGAATAATATTGCCCGTGGTACCGATCCTGCTGATCTCCTCGATGATCTCCGGATTGTCCCAGGTAAGGCCAAGATCCTTCATGGTCGCCGAGACCTGATCATCTCCCATCTGCAGTGTGACGACAGACTGGCCAAGCTGGTCCACCTGCTGCTGTACCATGGACTTCGCTTCCTCTGCCGTCTTACCGCTCACATCCAGGTCGCCGATAAATACGCCTTCACTGATGACCTCCTCAGCAGACGCTGCAAAAGAACCGGCTGTCAAAATACCTGCCGCCAGAACTCCTGTCACCATACAAAATACTGCTTTTATTCGTCCTTTTCCCATAGTACCCCTCTTAACTTCTGAATACATACACTTCCCAGGTTCACCCGTCTGCCCTGCACATCATATCTTTTCTTCTCAGAACAGCATCGCCGGCAAAATCGTACCAAGCACCATAGCCACAACGATCACGATCACGATAATAGCCGCGATCCTCTGTTTTTTCTTGTCATTAAAATTCATCATAGCTGATCACCTTATAATCCTTCCATACTGCAAAATAATCCCGTCGATCATACGGGATGCCTCGCTCCTGGTCAGAGCTTCTATTTTTACGTCATTCTCTATTCTATGATATTTCATCAAATCACGCAAGTATACTTTTTGTGAATTCGTAGCCGGGCTCTCTTTTACCGTCCTGCAGACCATGGAGCACGGTTCAAACAGATGGGGATGTCCCTCCTGAAACTCTTCCTTCAGGCGCTCATACAGCCGGGCAGCCGTCAGCGCGTCATCCAGGGCTCTGTGATGATGCTCCTGGGGAATCCCGTAGTGATCCGCCAGACGGTCCAGAGACCGTCCCGGCAGCTCCGGCAGACAGATCCTGGCAATTTTCAAAGTATCCAGCCCGCCCCTCTCGTAGGGGAGCCCCATATTCACCACATTCTGTTTCATAAATCCATAGTCAAAGGGCAGATTGTGGCCCAGCAGCACCATATCCCCTGAAAACTCCAGAAAACCTCTGACCGCCTCATCCCGAAGCGGGCTCCCCTTGATCATTTCACCGGTGATGCCTGTCAGCTCCGTGATCTTCGGCGGAATCGGAATACCGCAGTCAATAAACGTCTCGTAGCAGTCCGTCACCTCTCCCTCTTCCACCTTCACCGCCCCAATCTCCAGGATCCGGTCCCTGGCCGGGCTCAGTCCGGTGGTCTCCAGATCCAGCGCTATGTATGTATTTACCATGATCTCCTCCTGAAAAATTCACCAACATCGTACATTTTCATTCGCTTCCCTTTCCCGCGTCTCCGAAAATCACTGGAACTACAGGAAAACCTCCTGCACCTTCGCCGCATACGTCAGCGGATCCCGCCGTCCATAATCAAACAGCAGCCAGCGGTCTCCTTCCAGATGCTCCAGATGCGTCATCTTCATGAGCTGCTTCCATGTGCGTCCCTCATGATCCGGCAGATATCTCCTGGTTCGCTCCTCTTCCTGATAAAAAGCAATGATCTGACGTTTCCATGGTTCCTGATCTTCCGCCCAGACAGGGCGGGTCTTTGCGTTTTCCCGGAGATACCAGTCACAAATCAACAGTCTGTCGTATCTGAGAAGCATCTCTTTCCATATATCCGGATTCTGTTCTGCCGAAATTCCGTTTACCCCGGCATTTTCACACACTGATAACTCCGTGATTGCTGTCGGCCCGACACTTTCATATCCGCATGTACCGTTATTCTCCGAAATAGATGCTCTCCTCCGGTCAAACGTCCACTTCACAAACTCCCGCAGTCTTTCCAGTCTCTGTATTCTCGTGTACGACCGGTTTCCGATGCTGCCGTCCTTCTCCCGGTAAAAATCCGCCAGTGCCCCATACAGAAGGAAGGGCCTCCCATACTCCTGCTCCAACGCCTCAATGGTACAGTCAAACTGTCTGCTGTTGTAATAGACCTCCAGCATCTCCTCTATATCCTTCAGCCGCAGAAGCTCCTCACAGGAGATCCATTTCGTCTCCAGCACCTCATAGGGCGGTACGCTGCGGTAAACGATGCCATACTCTTCCGCTCTCCGGTACATCTCAGAACCCCGCAGCACCTTCAGAAATCCAAGCTGCAGCTTCTGAGGGCGCAGGCCGTACACCGCATCAAAAGAACGTCCAAAGCTCTCAAAATCCTCATAGGGCAGTCCTGCGATCAGATCCAGATGCTGATGTACATTGTGCGCTGCCGCGATCCGCTGCACATTGGCCGCGATCTTCTCAAAGGACGCGGTCCGGTGAATGGCCTCCAGCGCCTCCCGGTTCACCGTCTGTACTCCGATCTCCAGCTGTACCAGCCCCGGCCGCATCCGGGAAAGTACCCGGAGCTCCTCCTCATTCAGCAGATCCGCTGACAGTTCAAAATGAAAATTCGTCACACCATTGTCATGCTCCAGCAGAAAACGCCAGATCTCCAGCGTCCTCTCATGGCTGCAGTTGAAAGTCCTGTCCACAAATTTAACCTGCGGCACACGGTGCTCCAGAAAAAAAGACAGCTCCCGTTTCACCAGCGGCAGACTCCGGAACCGGACGCTCTTCTCCAGAGAAGAAAGACAGTAGCTGCAGGAAAACGGACAGCCACGGCTGCTCTCATAATAGATGATCCGGTTTTCAAACTGCTGCAGATTCTGGTATACGAAAGGGAGATGGTCGAGGGTGCGCCCTTCCGCACCGGCGGCTTCTGACACAATCCCGCACTCCCCGGTATCCACAGATTCCGCCCCGGCCCCGCACTCCACACATCTCTCCGGCTCCCGATATCCCACACCATACATTCGTCCCCGAACCGCACTTTCCTTCCACACAGTCCCCGGAATATTCTCCAGTCCACCGATACCATCCACATAATACTGCAGCAGCCGGTAAAAGGTCCTCTCACCCTCCCCCACCATCACACCATCAAACTGGGGATTCTCCTGCAAAAATGCTTCCGCATCCCAGGATACTTCCGGTCCTCCTGCCCAGATAATCGTATCCGGCAGCACTTTTCTGATATTTTCCGCCGTCTCCAGCACCTCTTTCCTGTTCCAGATATAGCAGGAAAACAGCAGGAGCTGAGGCTTCCTGCGGAAAATTTCCCCGAAAATATAATCCGGCTGATGGTTGATGGTAAACTCAGCCAGCTTCACCTGAGACTCATACTTTCCGGCAGACGCCTTCAGGCTGTACACTGCCAGATTCGAATGAATATATTTCGCGTTGACCGCGGTCAGTAGAATACGCATAATTTTCCCTTTCAGCATCTCACATTTTCTTCATCACAACAAAATACACCACCGCCGACACCACCGGCGGAATCAGGTCCGACACCGTCTCCGCGTAAAATGCGGCTCCGGCTCCCCACAGTGCAGGCGCCAGAAACAGGACCGCAAAATATACGCCCTTGCGAAAGAAGGACAGCGGCAGTGAAATCTGCACTTTTCCCATCCCGGTAAATCCGTCCACGATCGCATACTGCACTCCAAGGGGAACGATGCTGAGCGTACAGATCCGTATCGCCCGGAATGCATTCTCTGCCACCCCGGCATCCCGGGTGAAGAGACTCACGAATGATTCTCCCAGCAGTCTGGCCATCAGAAACATCAGCGACGTATAGAGCACACAGAGCAATATGATATACTTCTGAGCACTCTTCACCCTGTCCATATTTCCCGCGCCGTAATTATACCCGAGGATCGACTGGGTCCCGGCGCTGATCCCGCCCAGGGGCATAGTCACGATCAGCATAAAGCTCTGGGCAATGGTGGCACAGGTGATGAGCATATCCCCCTGACCGGCGCCTCCGTAGTGCTGCAGCACCATATTCATCACAATGATCATCACATTGTCCAGGGCGATGATCAAAAACGGCGTCATACCGATCGCCAGGATCTTTTTCATCAGTTTCCACCGAAATCCACGGAAAGACAACCGCACGGGAATATCCTTTTGCCTCAGAAATCTCAGGACAAACAGAGCGCTGGCAAGCTGAGAAAGCACCGTGGCCGCGGCAGCGCCCCCCACGCCCATCCCAAACAGGAAAATAAACACCGGATCCAGGATAATATTGCTGACGGCCCCCAGCAGTACCGAACACATGCCCACCCTGGCAAATCCCTGGGCAATGATAAACTGATTCAGTCCCAAAGACAGCAATGCGAAAAAAGTACCTGCAAGGTACATGGTATAATAATCCATGGCATAAGGCAGTGTCACCTCGCTCGCGCCAAAGAAAAGCAGCATCTGTCTGCGCACCGGCATCAGAAACGCCAGCAGCAGCACCGCTCCGGCCAGCAGCATCACAAAGCCGGTAGACAGGATCTCCTTCGCCTTCTGCATCTCTTTCTGTCCCATGCTGATACTCATCAGGGGAGAACCTCCCATGCCTACGAGAGATGCCACAGAACCGATCATCGTGACGATCGGTCCGCAGATCCCTGCCCCCGCCAGGGCCAGATCCCCCACCTGAGGAATATTTCCGATATACATTCTGTCCACAATGCTGTACAATACGCTGACAAACTGGGCCAGCATGCTGGGGATCGCAATGCGCAGCACCAGACTGCGCACCGGATCGTGGCCCAGATCATTTTCCATCTTCATATACCATATTACCTCTGTATCTTCTCCGTCAGGCAGGCTGCCCGTGCCGGCTTTCCATAGTAAGTTTTTATCATATCACTTTATGTGAACCGAATCAACAGATGCACAAAAATAAAGTTTACATATATAGTTATGTGTGCTATAATCAATAAAAGCATATTTTCTTAGATATTCTGTCATATCAAACATCTTATCACATACAGAGATCATCTCTGTTTCTTTTAGAAAATTCATGCTTTACATCCAATCAGACAGCAGGAGTTTTCTGAAAAGAATCCTCCTGAACAATTACAAAAGGAGGAATGTATTTGAACGAAACGCAGCAGAAAAAAGAGATGCTGCAGTGGCATCCGGCATTTTATGCCGGCATCCAGATCGAGCTGGCAGCGGACAGGGAAAACCTGATCTTTGAAAATGAGCATCAGCTGGGCACAAAACCCATGGGGATCGATGTGCTGATCATCAAGAAGGAGAAAGGCCTTCCCGTAAAAAAGAACATCGGGAAAATCTTCCGGAAGTACAATATTATCGAATATAAAGGCCCGACCGACTATCTGAGCATAGATGATTTTTATAAGGCTTACGGCTATACCTGTTTTTACAAATCAGATGCTTTGACTGTGGATGCTATTCCGATCGAGGAATTAACCATGACACTTGTCTGTACGAAATATCCCGACAAATTGTTCCGGCATCTGGGCCAGAAAAAACGATACTCCCTTCGGAATGTGGAGGATGGCATTTATTATGTAGAAGGAAATCATATCCCCATCCAGGTCATCGTGACGTCGAAGCTTTCAGAGGAGGAAAACCTGTGGCTCAGGAACCTGACGAACCGGATCGAAACATCCGGGAGTATCCAAAGATTGATCGAGGAATACGGCCATCACAAAGAAGATAAGCTGTATCAGTCAATCATGAATCTCATCGTAACTGCAAACAGAGAGAAATTTCAGGAGGTAAATCAAATGTGTGAAGCATTAATGGAATTGATGAAAGATGAGCTGGATGCCGCACGCCAGCTTGGGCTGGAGCAGGGGCGCGAACAGGGTCTGGAGCAGGAAATCCGTACCCTGGTCGAGCTTTGCAGAGAATTCTCCCTCTCACGTGAGAAGACTGCAGACAAAATCAGGACGAGATACCAGGTGACGGCAGAAAAGGCAGAAGAATACCTGCAAAAAAACTGGTAACTTTTAAAAAATCCATCTGACAGAAAATAAGACGCTGTAAAGCCTCTTCCAGCAGACTTTACAGCGTTATTAATGCTCTTTTTATTCGCCCTGACAGACCACTATCCCCTGTTTCCCTTTCTGCTTCACCTGCTGCAGTGCGCTGTGGGCGCAGCGGAATATTTCTTCGGCGCCGGATACGGTCTGGTCGAAGACCAGGGCGCCGATGCTGAGGCTCAGCGGATGCTCCGGCACATCGTACCGGGCGGCGTATTCTGCAAATTCCTCTATGAGGTTTTCTCCCTTGCGCTGCACCACTGCCCTGTCGGGCACATCCTTCATGAGCACCAGGAATTCGTCCCCCCCGGTGCGGAAGATCTTGTCGTCGCTGCGGAAGCGGCTCCGGAGCAGGGTCACTACATCCTTCAGGATCTGGTCGCCAGTCTCCCGGCCAAGAGTTTCGTTCAGACTCCCGAAATTGTCCAGGTCCAGCAGCAGCGCCGCACCTTTGATGCGCCTGCTCTGCTGCAGGAGAAATCTGCAGTAGTCTCCCACCAGGACCTTCATGCCGTGGCGGTTGTAGGTGCCGGTGAGGCTGTCCTTCCATGCCTCCTCGATCAGTTCCTTTTCCTGGCTGATGTCCTGGATCACGCCCAGGATCTTCCGGAGCCTGCCGCCGTCATCATAAATCTTCTGACTGAACATACGGCACCATCTGTAATCCCCTTCCTCATCGAGAGTGCGGAACTCGATGGTCCTCTGCATCTGCTGGCTGCGGAAGGTACTGCGTATCTTACTCTGGTCCTGCGCGTGGATCCAGGTCTCCAACTCTCTCTGACTCACCTGGGAGTATTTTTTCAGGACACGGTATCTCCTCCGACCGTCCGCCTCCGACAGATACATCTCCATCCTGTCACTTTCTACCGTATATTCTATGAGGCTGGTGCTGTTCAGATCCACCAGCATCTCGCCCTTTCTCCTCGAGATGACCAGCTCATCCGCTGACTCCCGTCCCTGATCCGGATCCTCCTGGGGCAGGCTCAGCCTGAGCCGGTTCAGACGCCACTCCCCCTCCTTCAGCGTCCAGAAACAGGACATCCTTTTCAATTCTGCCATCCTGCCGGAATCATGCAGTTCAAAACTCCCTGCGACCAGGCAGGAATCCTCGCCGCTGTACAATACCTGATACTGCTCCTCTGCCAGGTCATACTCCAGCATATTGCTCAGAAGACTGGTCATGGCAGCCTGGAGACTGCGGAAGCTGAAAGCCTCCTCCCGGGCGGATATCCCGAACCAGCAGACCTCCCGGGCATCGTAGAAACACATCACGCCCGCCGGATCCCTGGCCGTATAAAAATTGTAAGCCAGCATCCGTGTCTTGTCCAGCGCATCATCGGTATTCTGTACCCGCATTTTTTCTTTCGTCACAAGCAACATCCTCCCCTAATCCAGTACATTGCAGCCAAAAGAAATTCCCCCCAGTTCATACGACAGTTCCACCTGCCGTTTCCCGATGGCCTTCTTAAAATTCCTCTGCAGTCTCTTTGCCACTGATATACTATTTTCATAAGAACAGTCCGGAAGCAGGAGCAGGATCTGGGTCGCGCTTAATCTGGTAGCCACGTCTCCCGTCCTGAGCTGGCTGCTCACCACCTTTTCCAGCTGTTCCATCTCTTTCAATAATTCACTGTTGGTCTTATCCTTTTCCCCGATCCCCGTCTCCCCGGAAGACTGCTTCAGAGTCAGGAGCATCACCTGCTCCGAGATTCCCAGGCGGTTGGCCCTCCTGGCCTCGATCCGGTACAGCATGCGAAAGATCTGGTAATCACAGAAAAAGGTCTCCCTGGGCCGCTCCTGCTCCTGCATGTCCATCATCAGGTTGTCCAGGTCAATGGCATGGAACTGGTTGCCGCTGATCACTTCCCGGAAAGTCTGCTGGAGCTTCTCCATATCCTCTGTCCCGTAGCTCTCATAGAGCATGTGCTTAGATATCTCATACTGCCGGATCGCCTGATCGATCTTCCCCTGATGATGCAGACTACTGATGAGCCAGCAGTGGAGCTCCTCATCGGAAGCATCTATATTCATCGCGTCCCGGCAGAGCTGTTCCTCGGCCTGCCATTCGCCTGCACGGTCATAGATCCCGCAGAGGGTCTCCACGGTCTTGATATATTCGGCCTGACAGCGCATCACTTTCGGCATGATCCAAGTCTCACTGGCGATCTTCTCCGTCACATTTCCCTGATAAGCAGAGATAATGTGCTGGCAGAGAGTCCTTCGCTCCCCTTCATCCTCCGGCTGGAGTCTGAAATTCATCTCCCGCAGTCTGCCGACCATGGTCTCAAACTCTTCATAATCACTCTCTACCTCTATCTCAGGATTCCACTGATAGGCACCCTGAAGGGTACAGATATATTTGTCATCACCCAATACTTTCATCTCATTCCGGAGACGGTACATCAGATTGCGGATGGTGTTCTCAGGATTCTTGGTGTCAACTCCCAGGATCGTGTCAGCCAGCTTCTGCAGCGGAATGACCTGATCCCGGTGCACCAGCACATAGGACAGCAGATTGGTCAGGCGGTTGGAGCGCAGAGACTCCTCACTCAGCCTTTTATCACCGTTGGAAAGAACAAACTGACCGAACAACTGCATTCTGATTTTTTTCATTACATCACCCTTCCCCTGTATCCATCCGACAGGTCTCTGCGCATCTCACTCTTCCCGCGTCTCAGCGCTTCCTCCTGGTGGCGATCAACATCCATACCACCAGAAGCAGCAGCAGCGGAACTGCCAGGAAGGGAGCTACCTGCACCGGATCCACCTGCGTGGCGTCGGCACTGACACGCACCTCCTGCGCTTCCTCCACATTGGCCACCCGATGGCCCCGGACCAGCAGACGATGGGTATTGATCCCGTAGGGAGTACAGGTCACCAGCGTACAGAGATCCTTGCCCTCCTCGATCTGGAGATCCGAAAGATCCGTAGGCTCCACGATGCGGATCTGATCCACTTCATAGGTCAGTGTGGCATCCAGCGTATGGATGAGAAAAGTATCACCCTCCACCAGCTTATCCAGATCCGTAAAGATCCTGGCCGAAGGCAGTCCCCGGTGACCGGACACCACACAATGAGAGCTTTCTCCGCCCACCGGAAGGGAAGTCCCCTCGATATGTCCCACCGCAACCTGCAGGACCGATTCCTCCGTCCCGTGATAGATAGGAAGGGAACAATTGATCACCGGAATATCAATATACGCCATGATCCCGGAATCATCGATTTTCAGTAATTCGTTGTACTCCTCTTTCTCCTCATCTGTCAGCAGCCACTGTATCCCGCTCTCTCCCAGACGCTCATTGTAAGCTGCGGCATCCTGCCACAGTTCCTCATATTTCTCGTCATCAATATTGGTGACATTCTCCACATAGCTTACCACGGCTTTGGACTGATGTAAAGAGTTCCAGTAGTCACTGACCGTCGGATATAAAATCAATCCCAGTCCCATCATAAAGACAGAGACCAGGATAATCGTTAACCCGTTTTTTTTGATCCATTTCATAGAATAACGCCCCTGTTGTAAAACTTCTGTACCAGCTGTTCTGTGCGAACATCCCTGTGCATCAGCTCTCAAAGACCGGCTGCCGCATACGGATCATCCCACAGACGGGAATCAGAACCATCTGTTCTCCTTTAGATAAAAACATCCGTCCGGAGGGCGGCTGCATGACCGCACCTCCACGGGATGTTTCATGGACTTTATAAAAATTTTATTTCTCTTTTATGTTTTGTTTCGTGTGCCTGACACTTCGGCTCTTTTCTTCCAAAAATGCTAACTGCACGTTCATGTAGCGGCGGGTTACCAGAACTACGCCAGCGCCGATCACAAGGATAGCACCGATGATGTAGAAGATTGTGGTGACGATGCCACCGGCAGAAGGAAGAACAGACCCTTTCTTGTTCACTACTTCAACAACATCTGTTCTCGGAACAAAACCCGGATCGGGTGTGCCACCCGGCCTTTTTTCGTTCCGGCGATACTTTAATTCGTTTGAACCCCGGGAGCCTGAGCCTTCGGTCCAGGCTCCCGTTTTATGTG
>JAQXWO010000012.1 GCA_029225485.1 Lachnospiraceae bacterium | reverse complement strand
GAGATCTTCGCCTGACCAAGTCCCATAAAAGTAGTCTGACAGCCCATCTGAATACCAAAGATCAGCATGCCTGCCAGAAAGATGGGCGCCACCTGGCCGATCAGTTCCACGAGCTCCGGATCCTGGGTAAACATCCGTGCCAGCATTCTGGGAAACATCATCTCCAGCGCAGTCAGTGAAAAAGATACGATTGTCGTTGTCATGATGATCTTCCGGTAGGCCTCCTTCACCCGCTCCAGATTGCCTGCACCGAAATTGTAGCTCAGGATCGGCTGTACTCCCTGGGTAAATCCATTGATCGGCGTACTGCTTAGCTGCATGATACTCTGCAGGATCGTCAGGGATCCTACATAGACATCCCCGCCGTACCTCTGCAGGCCGCTGCTCATCACGATGGCGATCAGACTCTCTGTACTCTGCATGATAAAGGGAGAGATGCCCAGAGACATGACTGACCGGATCAGTCTGAAATCCGGCTTCAGATGCTCTTTTTTCAGGCGAAGAGAAGTCTTCGGCGAAAGCATAAAACGAAGAACCCAGACTGCTCCCGCACACTGGGAAAGGATCGTTGCCAGTGCGGCCCCCCGGACACCCATATGAAGTCCAAAAATAAAGACCGGATCCAGAATAATATTCAGCGCTGCACCGATCAGCACGGAGGCCATGGCGATTCTGGATTTTCCCTGAGCCGTGATGAAGGGATTCAGTCCGATCACGATCTGCACAAAAAAAGTGCCGATCAGATAAATACGCAGATAGGCGCTGGCGTAGGAATAAGTAAAATCACTGGCGCCCACCAGATACAGAAACGGCTTTTCTATCAGGTAAAATACGATCATGATCATAACCGTAAAGCTGCACAGCATCGTAAACACATTGCCGAGAATATTTTCCGCCTTTCTCTTATTCCCCTGACCAAGGGCAATGGCAGCCAGAGGCGCTCCGCCGGCTCCTGCAAAGGCGCTGAAAGCCGTTACGATGGTGATCACCGGCAATGTCAGCCCTACACCGGTCAGTGCCTCACGCCCCACACCTTGGCCGATGTAGATACGATCGACAATATTATACAGCAGATTGATCACCTGGGCGATCAGTGTCGGCAGCCCCATGGAAAGCATCAGGCGGCCAAGTGGTTCCGTGCCAAGTTTTTCTTCTGAGCGATTCATGTAAATACCTCTTTTTCTTTTATTCCAAACTATTGCTATCCGATTATAGTAGCACAAATAAGTCTGTTGTTCTACTCTCTTTAGCGTTTCTTTCGGTATTTTTTGCAGACCACCTGCTCATAAACGATCATCAGGCCTATGACCCAGATCATGACTCCAAATACGGATAAAAATATCAGCAGGGAATTCTGACCTGCCAGCAGCGGAATCCCAAGAATCAAAAACAGGACTCCAAACACACACCACATTTTCCCCATTGCCCTGTTATATCTGGGTACATCACTGATTTCATAAGTATCTGCATTCGCCCAGAACCCGGAGGGGTCCTTAGAAAAAAAAGATCTGATACCGAATCCCACAAAAACGACACTCACCAGTGCCCAGATCAAAAATGCCTGCATACTATCTCCTCCCACATTTTCACAACTCTATACATTATAATGAAGTATAGCACAGCTTTTCTCTTTTGGCGACAATCTTTCTGTCATAAAGCAAAACAACCGTCCGGTGAATACACGTTACTGTGCTTTCACCGGACGGTGTCATTTACAGTTCTTTTTTTTCATAAAAACGGATGGATATCTGCCAGGAAATCACGTATAGCACCAGCATGATAGCTGTCAGAACCAGCAACGATACTTTCATTTGAAAAATATTCGGATTCAGGAGTCCTTCGGAGGTCAGTACAAAAATACCTCCACAGGCGACTGCCATACAGATAATATAGACAACTCTTCCCTTCTCTGTTCCCCATTTGAATGAAAAGGGCAGTACGACCATCGGTGTCAGAAGCCCCAGTGCCAAAAGCAAAGCCCCCAGTTCCAGACTTTCTGTCATATGGAAGGACTGGTTCACCATACCCTGAATCACCAGAACCGCCATGACCAGTACAAACATTGAGAGATTAATCAGCATTCCAATCAGATATTTTACCGTCACGATCTGTTTTCTCGTATAAGGAAGAACTGCGCTGTACAGATCCCATTTTTCTCTTTCATCGTAGGCCAGCAGATTCACCGGAATCATCCCCAGAAGGATCACCGGATAGGCCAACAGAAACAGATTATCCGGCTCCATGATCGCAGCGCCCAAAAATACAACCGCAAACAGCAGGAACATTCTGCAGTACTTTATCATCATATAGTAATCTTTCCATAGCAGACCTTTCATGCTATTTTGCCTCCTTTACCATAAACACAAACAGTTCTTCGATGCTGACCGGGCTGACCAAAGTCCCGACCGGAACCGCGTCCCTTCTCACGATAGCCTCCACACCGTAGGGGGAATCTTTCTTTCCTTTGATGGCAGAGGTCTCTATCTCTCTCAATTGTTCAGAAGTACAGTGAATGATTCCATATTCTTCCCTCAGTGCATCCTTTTCCTCACAGAGCAGCAATTTCCCCTTGTGCAGAAACGCGATATAATCGCAAAGCTTCTCCAGATCGCTGACAATATGAGACGAAACAAGAATCGAATGATCTTCATCCCGCGTGAAATCACAAAACATATCCACCACTTCATCCCGTGCGACCGGATCCAGACCATTGGTCGCCTCATCCAGGATCAGAAGCTTCGGGTCATGGGACATGGCCACTGCAATACCAAGCTTCATCTTCATCCCTCTGGAAAAGTCCTTAAACTGTTTGTTTGTCGGGATATCCATCCTTTTCAGATAGCTCTGATAGGTGCCGTCATCCCAGTTCCGGAAAGTACCTGCCATGATCCTGCCCACCTGCAGCGCATTCAGACAACCGGGGACTCCCATCTCATCCAGTACAACACCCACATCTTCCTTAACGAGTCCGATCTGCTTCTGATTGTCTCTGCCCAGAATTGTTACCGAGCCGCTGTCCCTGCAGATCATATCCAGAATCAGCTTGATCGTCGTGCTCTTTCCGGCTCCATTTTCCCCTACCAGCCCCATAATACAGCCGGACGGCAGTGTGAGGGTGAGATGATCCAGTGTAAAATCCCCATAACATTTCGTCAGATCCCTGATTTCCAGTGCATTCATACCTTATTCCTCCATATTTACCCGAAACATTTCAATAATATCTTCCCCTGTCAGATTACAGGAAGCCGCCAGCTGCAGGATCGCCTGCATATGCTCCTCGATCTTTTTCAGCTGCTCCTCCCGCAGCAGCTCCGCATTCTTCGCCGCTACAAAACATCCCTTCGCCGGAATCGTATAGATAAATCCCTCCCGCTCCAGCTCATCATAAGCCCGCTTCGTCGTGATCACGCTGATCCGCAGATCCTTGGCCAGACTGCGGATGGAAGGCAGTGCCTCGTCCTCCCGGAGGCTGCCGCTGATGATCTGATTCTTGATCTGCGTGTAAATCTGATCATAGATCGGGATGCCGCTCTTATTATCAATAAAAACAGTCACTCCATCACCTCTTTGTTTATCTGTATATATTCAGTATATACAGTAAATACATATATGTCAAGTAGTAATATACGAAAAAAGCGGCAGGTTTCTGACCTGCCGCTGTCACTTTATCCAATTAACACTTTTTTCCCATGAAACGCGAATCTATAGCTGCGAATACGCTCTTGGCGGATCCCCCGCGCAGTCAATCCGCTGCATGCAGAATCAGACAGATTTTATTTCTCTTTCAAAGAAGATTCCGCCCTTGCGTCCCCACCCCCTTTGTGGTAAGCTTGAATGAAGATCAGCAAAATACCAACGAATTGTTTGATGAGGAATAGTTTTATGAATGAAAAAGCATTAAAGGTACTGGAGTACCAGAAAATCATAGAGAAGCTGACGGAGCAGGCGGGCAGCGAGCCGGGCAGATCCCTCTGCCGGGAACTGGTGCCTTCTACCGATATTTCTGAGATCCGACGGATGCAGCGGGAGACTTCCGATGCGGTAAGCCGCATTTTCCGGAAGGGGAATATCTCTTTCTCCGGCGTCAGTGATCTGCGCTACTGCCTGAAGCGTCTGGAGATCGGCAGCTCCCTGAATATCGAGGAGCTGCTGCGCATCTGCAAGCTGCTGGAGGCATGCCTGCGGGTCAAGACCTGGTCCCGGCCGGTAAATGATGCGGAGGAAGAGGATTCTCTCTCTGTCATGTTTCAGGAGCTGCAGCCTCTGACTCCGGTGGTCAGTGAGATCCGCCGCTGCATTATTTCCGAGGAGGAGATCAGCGACGATGCCAGCACCGGTCTGAAGCAGGTGCGCCGTCAGATGAAGGTAACCAATGACCGGATCCGCACACAGCTCTCCGGACTCTTAAGCGGCAATTCCCGGACTTATCTGCAGGATGCAGTCATTACCCAGAGGAATGGCCGTTACTGTGTTCCCGTAAAAGCTGAATACCGCGGTCAGGTGCCCGGTATGATCCATGACCAGTCCTCCAGCGGTTCCACCATCTTTGTGGAGCCCATGGCAGTAGTCAAGCTGAACAATGACCTGCGGGAGCTGGAGATCAAAGAAGAAAAAGAAATCGAGGCTGTACTTGCCACATTGAGCACCATGGTGGCAGCCGAGACCGAAGCGATCACCAATGATATCCTGCTGCTGAAGGAGCTGGATTTCATCTTTGCCCGCGGAAAGCTGTCCTGCTCCTACAATGGTTCCGAGCCCGTTTTTAATACGGAAGGCAGGATCCGCATCCGCAAGGGGCGCCATCCCCTGCTGGACCCGAAAAAAGTAGTCCCGGTGGATATCCGTCTGGGGGAGGACTTCACCATGCTGGTGATCTCCGGTCCCAATACGGGAGGTAAGACGGTCTCTCTGAAGACGGTGGGGCTCTTCACCCTCATGGGACAAGCCGGACTCCATATTCCGGCGCTGGACCGTTCCGAGCTCTCTGTTTTTACAGAAGTATTTGCCGACATCGGAGACGAGCAGAGTATCGAGCAGAGCCTCAGTACCTTCTCCTCCCACATGACCAATATTGTCTCCTTCTGGGAACACGCCGATGAGCATTCTCTCATCCTCTTTGATGAGCTGGGTGCCGGCACGGATCCCACGGAGGGAGCTGCCCTGGCTATTGCGATCCTCTCCAATCTGCATCGCCAGAATATACGGACCATCGCCACCACCCATTACAGTGAGCTGAAGGTCTTCGCCCTGTCCACACCCGGTGTGGAAAACGGCTGCTGCGAATTCAATGTGGAGACGCTGCGTCCCACCTACCGCCTGCTGATCGGCGTGCCGGGCAAGAGCAACGCCTTCGCCATCTCCGAGAAGCTTGGTCTGCCGGATTATATCATCGAGGAGGCAAAAGGGCAGATCAGCCAGGAGGACGAGAGCTTTGAAGATGTGATCACCGACCTGGAAAACAGCCGTGTCACTATCGAAAAAGAGAGAGAAGAAATCAAACGGTACAAACAGGAGATCGAAGAGCTGAAGCAGCGCCTGGAGCGCAAGGAGGACAAGCTGGAATCCAGCCGGGACGCCATCCTGCAGAAAGCCCGGGAAGAGGCTTCCGCCCTGCTCAGGGACGCCAAAGAATATGCCGATGAGACGATCCGCAAATACAACAAGCTGGGCAACGCCGTCAATTCCGCCAAAGAGATGGAAAAAGAGCGGGCCAGACTCCGGGAGAAAATGTCGGATCTGGATAAAAAATCCGGCATCAAAGCCCCGAAGAAACCGACAAAGGAGCTCAGCGGCAAAGACCTCAAGGTCGGTGACAGTGTCCGCGTCCTGAGCCTGAATCTGAAGGGAACCGTCAGCACCCTCCCGGACAGCAGAGGAAATCTCTTCGTCCAGATGGGAATCCTCCGGTCTCAGGTGAATCTGAAGGATCTGGAAAAGATCAATGACGAGCCCACCATCACAGGCCCCTCCTACCGGCAGCCTACCGGCGGCGGCAGGATCAAGATGTCCAAATCCTTCTCCGTCTCCACAGAGATCAATCTGCTGGGCAAGACGACGGATGAAGCCCTGATGGAGCTGGACAAATATCTGGATGACGCTTATCTGGCACATCTGCCCTCCGTGCGCATTGTCCATGGAAAAGGCACCGGTGCACTGCGCAAGGCGGTCCATCAGTTCCTGAGGCGTCAGAAGCATGTGGACACCTACCGTCTCGGAGAATTCGGTGAAGGAGATGCCGGTGTGACTATCGTGACTTTTAAGCAATGACAGTGAATTTTCAGAAATAAACAGTAAGGAGGCTTCTTTATGGTTACGAGACAGAAAGTTCTGATCGTGGATGACGACGAACATATCTCAGAACTGATCTCTCTTTATCTGACGAAAGAATTTTATGATACAAAGATTGTATATGACGGCGAAGAAGCTCTGCGTGAATTTAATTTATTCCAGCCGAACCTGATCCTGCTTGACCTGATGCTTCCGGGCATCGACGGGTATCAGGTCTGCCGTGAGATCCGCCAGCGCTCCTCCGTTCCGATCATCATGCTTTCCGCCAAAGGAGAGGTATTTGACAAGGTGCTCGGACTGGAACTGGGGGCCGATGACTACATTATCAAGCCCTTCGATTCCAAAGAGCTGGTGGCCCGGGTAAAAGCAGTGCTGCGCCGGTATCAGGCTTCCCCGGCGACCTCTGCCAGACCGGCCGGCAAATGTGTGGAGTATCCTGATCTGACGATCAATCTCACCAACTACGCCGTCACCTACCAGGGACGCACGATCGATATGCCGCCCAAGGAGCTGGAGCTGCTCTACTTCCTGGCAGCTTCCCCCAATCAGGTTTTCACCAGAGAACAGCTGCTGGATCACATCTGGGGATATGAATACATCGGTGACACCCGTACCGTAGACGTGCATATCAAGCGGATCCGTGAAAAGATCAAGGACAACCAGTACTGGTCCATCGCCACCGTCTGGGGTATCGGATATAAATTTGAGGTGAAAGCGCAATGAAGCGAAAGCTGTATATGACCCAGCTGGCCTCGTATCTTCTGTTCCTGGCCGCCAGCTTTGCCGCCGTTTTATACCTGACTCCCAGACTGATGCGCCGCTATCTGTATGCAGTCTCTGATGCAGAAGAATACCGGCAGTATATCCGCAGCCAGTCCATCGCCATTCAGAATGTCTGCTATATCATGTGCGCGATCATTCTGGTGCTTTCCCTGTACCCTGCAGCAGTCTTTCATCTGCATATCTACCGGCCGCTGAACAAAATCATCCTCTCAGCTGCCAGATACACCGATGATCTGCAGGAAAAGCCTATCGTATACGAGGGAGATGACGAGCTTGGCAGCCTTGCCGCCTCCCTGAACTATCTCAATGCGACCGTACGCAGCTCCGGCGAATATCAGAGAAAGTTCATTTCCAATATTTCTCATGACTTCCGCTCCCCCCTGACCTCCATCAAGGGATATGTGGAAGCCATGCTCGACGGCACCATCCCTCCGGAGATGCAGGACAAATATCTCGGTATCGTCCTGAGCGAGACAGAGCGCCTCAGCAAGCTGACGGAAAGCATCCTTTTTCTGAATACTTTCGACGCCGACGGCATGTATCTGGAAAAGACAGAATTTGACCTGATTCCGGTCATCAACGGCAGCATCGATACCCTTCAGGTCATCAGCCGGCAGAAAAATATCCGGATCGAGACCTCTTTTGAGCAGCCCGTGCTGATGGTGGACGCCGATCTGGAGAAGATCCAGCGCGTGCTTTACAATCTGATCGATAATGCCATCAAATTCAGCGGCAGTGACTCTTCCATCCAGATCCGTGCAGCGCAGCGCCACAAAAAGGTCTTCGTTTCTGTGAAAGACCACGGAACTGGTATTGCAAAAGAAAATCTCCCCAAAATCTGGGACCGCTTTTATAAAACAGACAACTCCCGGGGCAGGGACAAAAAAGGAACCGGCCTGGGACTTTCCATCGTAAAAGAAATCATCCGGGCTCACGGCCAGAATATCAATGTCATCAGCACCGAGGGCGTCGGTACCGAATTTATATTTACCCTGGAACGCGCAGAAAAGCACCACTGATGTTGGTGCTTTTCTGCGTATTCTTATGAAATCAATTTCTTTTTCCTTCCATCAGCTGCTCATAGGTGACTCCGTATTTCTCCGCAATGTCTCTGGCATAGGACAGGCCCCGGGGCGGTGCGATCCGTACCCGGTAAGAACGTTTTCCGTCCTCGGTCTCTGCCACAAGACTGGCAAATCTTCCGCCATCTTTCGAATCTTCATTCAATACATCGATCTCCTCCGCCAGCTTATGCATATGAGTATTGTAGATCATCCGCACATCCAGCCGCTGCATGGCCCGGATAGCATCCCTGGCAATATAAAAGCCTTCTTCGAAAGAAGTGGTGGAAAAGGATTCATTCAGCAAGATGAGGCTGTCAGAGCCTGCTGCCTGAAAGATTTCCTTAAAACGCTTTGACTCCTCTCCCAGTCTGCCCAGATCCATCGTCTTGTTTTCATCCGCCGGGAAATGGGTAAAAATACAGTCTGCGGGACTGAACTGAAAAGAATCTGACGGGACATAGATTCCTCCCTGGGCCAGAAGAAAGGCGATTCCAACTGCCTGGGTAATGGTGGTCTTTCCTCCCCGGTTGGCTCCTGTCAGAATATAGAGTCTGTGCTCTCTGTCAAAATCCAGGTCATTTTTTACGATGAAATCTGCCCTGTTCATCTTCGGACCTTTGCGCACCGTCTCCGCCTCCTGGCCTGTCTCCGTCAGATACTGATTCCATGAGGCGGCAGCCAGACGCAGATTGTAGATGCCGCAGGCATGCATGTCCCGGCAGCCATCCTCCAGAAGCTGCGGCTTGCACATAGTAAATCCCAGCTTTTCCAGGCCTTCCACGTACTCCGCCCACCGGATATAATACATAAATTCCGGGATCAGGCCTGTGATTACCTGGGTGCTGACCGTGATATGTTCCGACAGTGTATGTTTCAGCTTTTTCACGGTAGAGGTCAGCATGGAAGTGACCACCCGGTCCAGAGACCGCATCACATCTTCACTTCTGCCGTCCGCCAGAGTATTCACGATCCCGGGAGCCGCGGCAAAATTTCTGGCAGCGCCGACGGCGGCCACACGTTCCATCTTGCCTCCTGCACTTGCCAGAGCGTCGCTTCTGGCCATGCGGTACGTATAATTTTCCTTCCACTGTGTCCCTTCCTGTATCTCGTCTCCCCGGTTCAGAAAGTCGCAGAAATTCGACAAGATCCCGGATTTCGTAAAGGACTTGCTGTTGATGGAAACGATCCCCACGCCATTCGGCTCAAAACGGTCATTCAGATTTACTCCCAATGTCACGCTCCTGATTCTGGAGGTATCCAGTTTCAGCCCTTCAATATCCTTTTTCAGTGATTCGAATCCGTGATCCTCATACAGACGCTTCACATACTTTTTTATCTCCAGCAGCCCCTCCGAATGAATCTCATTTTCATTCAGGCACTCATACATCGCTTCCACACACTGAATATACTCATCGATCTCATCCAGCCTGTGGACCAGTTCCCAGATACCGGCCGCATCCGAATCTTTTCCGAAGCTGCCGTAAGTCCGCAGAAAATCCACCCGGTCCAGCAGCTTCATCATCCGCTCCCGCAGCAGAGGATAATTCAGAATATCCTCAAACACATCACACCGATACTGAACCGTCGCCGCCTCACACGGGATTTTCGACATGATGCGAAAGATCAGTTTTCGCTCCGTATCTTTAGGCGTCAGACTGGCACAGATCTCCTCCAGTGCCAGATCATGCACCGTCTCCTCCGGCAAATCTCTGTATTTCGCAGTCCCGGATGCCGGATGAAGCAAACTCAGTTCCTCCATGTTCATCACCTCCACCTGTCTGTTTCATGGATATATAAAATCCCTCCTGTAACCGGAGCCCCGCACAATGACATGTGCAGATCGATACAAGAGGGAATTCTATATCCGTAACTGTTCAGAAACTCCACAGTTACCTTTATTTTTCAATAAGCTGCGCTTTACAGCCAGGCTTTTACCTGCTCGTAGATACCGTCGCCGTCCAGTTTGTACTTCTTAATCAGAGCTGCTGCTGCGCCTGACTCACCGAATACATCCTGGATACCGATCTTCAATACCGGTGTCGGAGCCTTTGCAGAAAGGACATCACATACTGCACTGCCCAGACCGCCGATCACGGAGTGCTCTTCTACGGTAACTACCTTGCCTGTAGCCTTTGCTGCTTCCAGTACCAGCTCCTCATCCAGCGGCTTGATGGTGTGGATGTTGATCACCTTGGCAGATACGCCGTCTGCTGCCAGCTTCTCGGCTGCTTCCAGAGCGCCGCTGACACAGAGACCAGTCGCGATGATGGTCACGTCAGTACCCTCGCGGAGTACGACTCCCTTGCCGATCTCGAACTTGTAGTCCGGATTGTCATTGATCACCGGAACTGCAAGACGTCCGAAACGAAGGTAAACCGGTCCTTCATACTCATAAGCTGCCTCTACGGCTGCTCTTGCTTCTACATCGTCAGACGGATTGATGACAACCATACCCGGAATGGTACGCATCAGAGCGATATCCTCATTACACTGATGAGATGCGCCGTCCTCACCTACGGAGATACCTGCATGGGTAGCGCCGATCTTGACATTCATGTGCGGATATCCGATGGAGTTTCTTACCTGCTCAAAAGCACGTCCTGCTGCAAACATGGCAAATGTGCTGGCAAAAGGAACCTTGCCTGTGGTGGAAAGTCCTGCTGCGATGCCCATCATGTTGCACTCGGCGATACCGCAGTCGATGTGACGCTCCGGAAATGCCTTTTTGAATACGCCAGTCTTGGTAGCGCCTGCAAGGTCAGCATCCAGAACTACAAGATTTTCATGCTTCTTTCCAAGCTCGGCAAGAGCGTTGCCGTAGCTCTCTCTGGTAGCGATTTTCTTTACTTCTGACATAATGCTTCCCCCACTTTCTCTAAATCTGCCATGGCAACTGCATACTGCTCATCGTTCGGAGCAACACCGTGCCAGGATGCCTGGTTCTCCATAAAGGAAACTCCCTTACCTTTGACTGTCTTCATGATGATCGCACTCGGCATGCCCTTGGTAGCTCTTGCCTCTGCAAATGCCGCACGGAGCTGATCCATATCATTGCCGTCTGCCACGTTGATCACATGGAAATTGAAGGCCTCAAACTTCTTGTCGATCGGGTACGGAGAGCATACATCATCGATCTTACCGTCGATCTGAAGTCCGTTATTGTCCACGATCACTACCAGGTTGTCCAGCTTTCTGTGTCCTGCGAACATAGAAGCCTCCCATACCTGTCCTTCCTGGATCTCACCGTCTCCAAGAAGAGTATATACACGGTAATCTTTCTTGTCCATCTTGCCTGCCAGAGCCATACCTACAGCTGCAGAAATACCCTGTCCAAGAGATCCGGAGGACATATCGATACCGGCAATGTGCTGCATGCACGGATGTCCCTGCAGATGAGAACCGAGCTTACGAAGTGTAGTCAGATCCTCCACCGGGAAAAATCCTCTGTGAGCCATAGCGGAATAGTAACCCGGAGCGGTATGTCCCTTGGAAAGTACGAAACGGTCTCTGTCCGGATTCTTCGGATCCTTCGGGTCAATGTTCATCTCTTCAAAATACAGATATGTAAATACGTCTGCTGCGGAAAGGGATCCGCCCGGATGGCCGGCCTTAGCGCTGTGTACCGCTGTCACGATACCCTTGCGAACTTCGTTCGCCATTTTCTGTAATTCCAGTGTCGTCATAATAATGGTTCCTTTCTGAATATTTGATGATTACTGTCCGTAATAAGCATTCGGACCATGCTTTCTCAGGAAATGCTTATCCTGCATGCACTGCGGTGCCACAGGTGCTCCCGGCCGGATCATCTCGGTCCATGCTGCCATCTTTGCCACTTCCTCAAGTACTACGGAATTATGTACTGCATCGGCAGCATCCTTGCCCCAGGTGAACGGGCCATGATTGGAACAGAGAATTGCCGGTACATGCATCGGATTAATATTCTTCTCTTTCAGTGTCTCGATGATCACAAGGCCTGTATTTTTCTCATAGGCCTCCTCGATCTCTTCTGCTGTCAGATTTCTCGCGCAGGGAATCTCTCCATACATATAGTCTGCATGAGTCGTACCGTAGCACGGAATGCCTCTCCCTGTCTGTGCCCAGGATGTAGCCCACGGTGAATGTGTATGAACCACACCGCCGATCTCCGGATATGCCTTGTACAGCTCAAGATGTGTCGCTGTATCTGAGGACGGCTTATATTTGCCCTCCACGCGGTTGCCCTCCAGATCGATGACAACCATGTCATCCGGGGTGAGTACATCGTAATCCACACCGCTCGGCTTGATCACGAACAGACCTGCCGCACGGTCGATTCCGCTGACATTTCCCCAGGTATACGTTACAAGTCCCCGGCGCGGAAGTTCCATATTGGCTTCATACACCTGTTTTTTGAGTTCCTCTAACATAATATCCTCCTTACAAAATTGCTCGATGCCCCGTCGTTTTCAAGAAAAATCACGAGCCGTTATCCAACGGAGGCATACTTTTCTGCTTACTCTATCATACACTTATTTGGGGGATTCGTCCAGTCATTTGTGTGAAAAAATGCACAATATTTTACGTTGGGGTGGAATACTTTACACGGGTCTCAAATGAAAGAGGGTATCTTTAGGACACTTACACACTACAGGACGCTGCAGAGGCGGCAGGGGGCTGTTTTGGATACTTAACAGGCGTTTGGCTGGTATACTCCGGGGCGTAAGAACTTTTACGCTGTGCCGGAAATCACTAACACGCCATCCTTGCCAGAAAAGCAGCCGTTCGCCACTCGCTCGCTGGCTGATGCCAGCTCACTCAGACAGGGCTTACTTGAAATTCAGCGTTGAACGCTGAATTTCACTGCTTTTCTGACAAGTCTGCCATGTAAGTGATTTCATCGGCTCGCTTTATGTTCTTCTGCCCCGGAGTATACCAGCCAAACACCGGCGGAATTTTCAACAGCCCCCTGCCGCCTCTGCGGCTGATTTCGAAGGAATGATACCTGTTGCTTATAGCTTAGTTTGCACAAAAGAAAAAAGCACCGTGGAAATGATTATCTACGATGCCTCTGATGTCAAAAAATACAAATCCTTACCCGATCAGCACTTTCTTTCCTTTGAAAGCGAATCCGTATTTCCTGATTTTTTCTGCCGGGATACCTCTTGCCAATAGATCTGCAGCATACTGCTTCTCTTCGATCTGGGCAAGGGCAGACGCTACGGTATCTTCCAGGCTTTTTTCTTTTCTGCTGTTATAGACCTTGAATTCCAGAATAAATGCATCATCCTGCATCGGATTTTGGGGTTCTAATACGACATCGTATCTGCCAAATCCGCTCTCCCGGTTGGAGGTAACCGTGTATCTGCCCTGCAGATCCACGATCATGCCCAGTACAAAGCCATGATAAAAGCGCTGCGGCTTTTCTCCGGACGGATGATTTCCTGTATCAAAGCTGCTGAAAATGCTGAGTGCCGCATCCGCATCTCCCCGCATCAGCGCCTGAATGAAATCATTATAGTCCTCCGGCTACATTCCTTCCCATGAAATTACCTCCCGTCAAAAAATCCGCTATACTACAGAGTACCTATAGTATAACGGATTTCGAAACTGTTGTATATCCTTATTCGATACTTTTCAGCGATTCTACCATGTCGATCTTCTTCAGTTTGAAATACATGACACCATTGACAATGATGGAGAATACCACTGTGAACAGCACACCATACAGAAAGCTCATGGGTTTGATGGTCCGGCCGAACATGCAGGAATCCACCTCTACCGTACCGATGATGAACATATGCAGCAGCTTGCCGATGAAGACTCCCGCAATGGCTCCCACGATTGTAAGAAGGATATTCTCCCGGTATACGTAGGCGGCCACTTCGCCATCATAGAAGCCAAGTACTTTCAGTGTCGCCAGCTCCCGTTTTCGCTCATTGATGTTGATGTTGTTCAGGTTGTACAATACCACGAAGGCCAGCATTCCTGCGGATATGATCAGCACAAGGATGACAAAATCCAGGGCTCCCAGCATACTGTCTACCTGCTCGGCCATGGTATAAGTGTAGGTCACGCTCAGTGCTCCATCATACTCCAGGATCTCGGTTCCGATGGTCTGAAGCTCCTCTTCCATGCTTTCTGCCGCGATCACCATGACGCTGTTGTACTCCGGCGCTTTGCCGAAGACTTCCTGATACAGCTTTGGTGACAGGTAAACATAGTGGTACAGGTAATTCTCACAGATTGCTGCGATGGGGATCTCTACAGTGCCCTTGTCCTCATCCACCATGGTGATGGTGCCGCCCGGCTGCAGATCCAGCTCATCTGCCAGTTTTTCTGTGACGATGGCTCCCTCATCCCCAAGGGTATACAGTTCGCTGGATTTCCGGTTCCGGAATGTGAAAAAGTCATCCACATCCTCCATGCTGCCGGGAACAACGATCCGCGCCGCCCATTCTCTCTGATTTCTCATCTCATGGCCCGGCTTCACATCCACCTTCTGCATATACACCAGACTGCTCTCTTTCAGACGCCCATCGGATGCCAGCTGGTCTGCCACTTCCTGCTGTTTCTCTCCTGATTCACTGTCGTCCAGTACTACCATTGCCTCGTAATGCTGAATATCGTTGAACTGCAGCCGGGCAATATCCATAATGGAATCTCTCAGGCCGTAGCCTACCAGCAGCAGACCCATACATCCGCCGATGCCGATGATCGTCATCAGGCATCGTTTTTTGTATCTCAGAAGATTGCGGATCGTTGATTTCCAGCTGAAACTCAGGTGTTTCCAGATGAAGGGCACATATTCCAGCAGCACTCTTTTTCCCTGCTTCGGCGCAGGCGGACGCATCAGGGATGCCGGTACGTCCTGAAGCTCACGGAAGCAGGCGGAGAATGCCGCCCCTGTCGTGCAGAGCAGCGCAGCGCCTGACGCCAGCAGACCATAGTTCCAATTGTAGGGCATCAGCAATCGGGGCGTATGCTGGTACAGAATCCCATAGCCGTTCATGATGACCCAGGGCAGGATTTTTTCTCCCACCAGAATTCCCAGTATGCTGCCGGCCAGAGTCGCTGTAAGCGCGTATTTCAAGTACTTGGATGCGATGGCTGCTTTTCCGTATCCCAGAGCCTTCAGGGTACCGATCTGGGTACGTTCTTCTTCTACCATTCGGGTCATAGTCGTCAGACTGATCAGGGCTGCCACCAGGAAAAACAGCACAGGGAATACTTCTCCCAGCTTTGACATACGCTCGGCATTTTCTCCGTATCCACTGTTTTCCGGAAGTACCGTGCGGTCATATATGTACCACTCCGGATACCGGATCTTTGCGATCTCTTCCTCTCCGTCGGCAAGTTTCTGTTCTGCGTCTGCCAGTTCCTGCTCCGCATCTGCGATTTTCTGTTTCGCATCAGCAATCTCATCGGCGGCGGTCTGTTTTCCTTCTTCGTAATCTGACCAGCCGTCTTTCAGTTTCTGTTCATTTTCGGCTATTTCTTTTTCGCCATCGGCGATCTGCTGTCTGGCATCCTGCAGCTGACTGCGGGCATCCTCTGCCTGCTGCCTGCCTTCCTCCAGCTGCCGTTTTCCATCCTCCAGCTGCGTCTGCGAATCGCTCCACTTGCTCCAGCCCAGATCCAGTTCCTCTCTGGCCTCCTGCAGCTTCGCCGCTCCGTCTTTCAGCTGCTGATAACCGTCATCGATCTCTTTCTGCCCCTCTGCCAGCTTCTTTTCATTCTTTTCCAGCTCCTGTTTCGCTTCGTCCAGCTGTTTCTGACCTTTTTCGATCTCTTCTTTGCTGGCATCCAGCTCTGCCTGGCCTTTTTCTATTTCTATCCTGGCTTTCTCCAGCTCTGCACGGCCTTTTCCCAATTCCTCCAGAGACGCGGCCAGCTGCTCCCATCCGGAATCCAGTTCTTTTTTAGATGCAGCCAGCTGCTCATATCCCTGCTCCAATTCTGCTCTGGAAGCTGCCAGTTTCTCTGTCCCTTCCTCCAGCTGTTTTTTTCCTTCTTCCAGCTTTTTCTTATTTTCATCCAGCTCTTTTCGGGCCTCTGCCAGCTGCGCAGAGGTCTGATCCAGCTTTACCCCGGATTCTGAAAGGGTCTTTTCATTTGCATCCAGCTCTGCTTTTGCCCGGGTCAGCTGCTGTGCACCTTCCTCCAGCTGCTTTTTGGCCTCATCCAAGGCGGCACTTTGCTGATCCAGGACGGCTTTCGTCTCTGCCAGGGAGGTCTCTCCTCCGGTCAGGGCCTGATCCGTCTGATCCAGCACTGCCTTCGTCTCTTCCAGCACTGCTCTTCGCTCTGCCAGGCCTGCTGCCGCCGCATCCAGATCCGCTTTATCCTGCTCCAGCCGGCTCTGCAGGGCATCCGCCTGATCAGTCAGAGATTTCTGGTCATTTTGAGCCTCTTCGATCAACCCCGGCAGTTCATTCAGACGTTTTGCCCTCTCAGCCATCCCGTTTTCCAGTTCACTGATCTGCTTCGTCAGGCCGTCTGCATTTTCCTGTGCCGTATCTTTCTCATCCTGTCCGCTTTCCTCATCCTCCAGGATTTTATTCTGTTCCTCCAGCTGGGCATTCAGGTCATCCAGCGTCTTCTGATCCTCAGCCTGGGCTGCCTCTGCATTTGTTTTCTCAGTCTGCAGACTGTCCGCATTCTGTCCGGCCTCTTCTGCCTGCTTTCGCAGTCCATCCGGCTCTGAAAGGGAGGACTCATAAGCAGCAAGCTGCTCCTGATATGTTTTTTCATCTGCGTCACAGCTGTCAAGCTCAGTCTGATAACCGGCCAGCTGCTCTTCATATGCGGACCGTCTGGAAGCAAGCTCCTGTGCTGCCGCCTCATATTCTGCCAGGGGCTGCTCCAGAGCCTGCACCGCAGCATCATACTGCTCCTGCTGTTGTTTCAGCCCTGCCTCTCCATCCTGATATTCTTTCTTTCCCTGTTCCAGCTGCTCCTTTCCGGCTTCGTACTGTTTCCGGCCATCCTCCAGCTGTTTCATGCCTTCCGCATAGGCGGCTTCGCCTTCTTCCAGCTGCTTCACGCCTTCTTCGTACGCTGCCCGGGATTTTTCCAGTTCGGCTGCTCCCTTTTCATACTGTGCCTGCCCCTGTTCCAGCTTCGCCGCACCGGCATCATACTCTGCCTGTCCTTTTTCCAGATCGGATGCTCCCTCATCATACTGAAGCTGCCCCTGTTCCAGCTCCGCCATGCCGGCTTCATACTGGCTCTGAGCCTCCGCCAGCTGCTCTGCGCCTTTCTGATACTGCTCTTTTCCTTTTTCCAGCTCGGCTGACTTTTCGTACCAGGTCGCCCAGCCTTTTTCCAGCTCTTTTTTCCCGCTGTCTATCTCTTTCTGGGCTTCTGACAGTTTTTTTCTGGCGGAAGCCGCTTCCGACTGATATTTTTCATAAGAGGTAGTCCAGGTGCTCTCGCCATCCTCCAGCTCTTTCCAGGCATCATTCAGCTGCTGCTGGCCGTCTTCCAGCTCTGCTGTTTTCTCGTCCAGTTCCTGCTGACCCTCATCCAGTTCTTTTTCTCCGTCCAGCAGCTCTTTTCTGGCATCTTCCAGTTCCTGCTTTCCGTCTGCCAGTTCGCTTTCACCCTCCAGCAGCTCTGACTCCGCCTGAGCAAGCTCTGATTCCGCCTCGGACTCTGCCTCTGCCAGCTCCTTTTTGGCGTCTGCCAGTTCTTTTTTCCCATCCTCGACTTCTTTTCGTCCATCAGCCAGTTCTGACTCAGCCTCTCCTTTTACCTCCTGATACCGGATCTCACACCGTGCATCCTGAATCTCCTCAATGCGGTCAAACACAGTCTCCACCGCATCGTCGTATTCATCGGTATAGACCTGAAGCTCCTTTGCTCCATCCACCAGCACATAAGCTGCTGTGTAGACTTCACTGTCAAAATCCTCCGGCACCACATAGGCAAAACCTGACAGCTCTCCATTACCCACAGTGGTACTGCCCCGTTCAATGGCAATATACATCGGGCTGTTTCCATAACCACATACAGTATACGTATCCCTCACCAGAAGACGGTCTTCTTCGTCATCTGAAAACGTGATCTTCAGCGTATCTCCGGTCTGATATCCGTTTGTCAGGGCATAATTCGAATCCAGGAAAATCTCTCCCGGCTTCTCTGGAAGACGCCCGTCCTCCGCTGTCAGCTGATTTACTTTTTCCGGCAAAGACTCGATCCGGAGTACCTTGCGGCTTTCCGATTCTCCGCTCTGCACATCCTCCTGCCAGGAACCTTCCACATAGGAGACGCCCTCTACCTGGCGGATCGCATCCAGATCGTCCCCGGTCAGTCCCATCGTGCTCACCACACGGATATCCATCAGATTGCTGTCATCAAAATAACTGTCCTCCGTAATTTTCATGTCCGGAGAGGCAGACTGGATCCCGGAATAAAAAGCCACTCCCAGCGCCACAATAAACAGGATGGACATAAAACGGTTCAGACTTTTCCGAACCTCCATCCTGAAATCTTTTTTTAATGCTTTCTTCTTTTTTTTCATATAGTTACACCACCGCCGAACTCTGTCTTACTCTTTTGCCGCATCTTATCCTGAAAATTTACCATTCAATCAATTCCACCGGAGTAGGCTTCTCATTCAGTTCCATACCGGACACTCTTCCATTTTTAATATGGATTACCCGGTCCGCCATGGGTGCAATGGCAAGATTGTGAGTAATTACGATCACCGTCATCCCTTTTTCGCGGCACATATCCTGCAGTAGTTTCAATATGGATTTTCCGGTCTGATAATCCAGTGCTCCCGTAGGCTCATCACAGAGCAGCAGCTTCGGATTCTTGGCCAGAGCCCGGGCTATAGATACTCTCTGCTGCTCACCGCCGGAAAGCTGTGCAGGAAAGTTGCCCAGGCGCTCCCCCAGTCCCACTTCCCGCAGCACGGACTTCGCATTCAGAGGATTTTTGCAGATCTGCATGGCCAGCTCCACATTTTCCAGAGCGGTCAGATTCGGGATCAGATTGTAAAACTGGAATACAAACCCGATATCGTCCCTGCGGTATCCGATCAGTCTGCGGCGCGAATATTTCGCGATATCCTCCCCGTCTACCAGCACCTTCCCGGAACTGGCAGAATCCATACCGCCCAAAATATTCAGCACAGTGGTCTTACCGGCGCCGCTGGGCCCCACGATCACCGTAAATTCTCCTTTATTTATCTCAAAATCAATCCCGTCCACCGCATGGATCTCCACTTCACCCATACGATAGACCTTGGTCACATGCTCCAATTTCACAAAAGCGTCCTGCATGCGGATTCCTCCTGTCTTTACATCTCGTATTTCCCGACAATTATCTGCCGGTGGTTTTTCAAAAAGCTGCCAGGCTTTTGACTCTGCTACCATTTTATATTGGGATTTATCACTGTGCAATGAGTTTATGAAAATTTAACAGATTTTCATGCTTACTTTGCAGTTACATAAGCGACGCGGTCTGCCCCATGCA
>JAQXWO010000011.1 GCA_029225485.1 Lachnospiraceae bacterium | reverse complement strand
GGATGCACTGGGTGTGATCACCCATGAAGCGGGAGCAAAATATATCATGGGATGTAATCCAATCGCACTTGCAGTTATGAAGACACCGGCTGAGTGCGGTGCAGACGTGGCAGTGGGAGAAGGACAGCCTCTTGGTATGGGGCTGGCCTTCGGCGGTCCGTACCTTGGTTTCATGGCAGCAACAGCAAAGATGATGCGAAAGCTGCCGGGCAGAATTGTAGGTGAGACGGTAGATAAAGAAGGAAAACGGGCTTATGTACTGACGCTTCAGGCGAGAGAACAGCACATCCGCCGCGAGAAGGCAAGCAGCAATATCTGCTCTAATCAGGCGCTCTGTGCTCTGACTGCCGGTGTATATCTTTCCGCCATGGGAACAGAGGGACTGACGCAGGCAGCAAACCTGTGCCTTTCCAAGGCTCATTATCTGCAGGCAGAGCTGGAAAAGGCGGGACTTACCAGAAAGCATACGGGTGCCTTTTTCCATGAATTTGTCACCGTTTCAGAAGTAAAAGCAGAGAAGATCCTGGCGGCACTGGAGGAGAAAGGAATCCTTGGAGGACTTCCACTGGGAGAGTACGAGATTCTCTGGTGTGCCACAGAGAAAAATACAAAGGCTGAGATCGATCAGGCAGCAGCCATTGTGAAGGAGGTGTGTGAAGCATGAAGCTGATATTTGAACGCGGAGAAGAAGGACAGCACTGCACCATCCTTCCGGCGTGCGATGTGCCGGAGGTGGCTCTGGAAGCGCCGAAAAGAGAGAAAGCACTGCATCTGCCCCATGTGTCGGAAAATGAACTGAGCCGTCACTATACGGAGCTGGCAGGACAGGTACACGGCGTCAACAACGGATTTTATCCTCTTGGCTCCTGTACCATGAAATACAATCCAAAAGTCAACGAGAAAGCGGCAGCTCTTCCGGGCTTCACCAGGATCCATCCGCTGCAGCCGGAGCACACCATTCAGGGATGCCTTGAGGTACTGGAAAAGACGGAATCCATGCTCTGTGAGGTTACCGGAATGGATGCCATTACCATGCAGCCGGCAGCCGGAGCCCACGGAGAGTTTACAGGCCTTCTGCTGATCAAGGCTTACCATGACAGCCGCAAAGATACAAAACGTACCAAGATCATCGTTCCGGACTCTGCTCACGGTACTAACCCTGCCAGCGCGGCTATGGCTGGATTTGAGGTAGTCAGCATTCCTTCCGGGGAAGACGGATGTGTGGATCTGGAAAAGCTGAGAGAAGCTGTGGGAGAGGATACCGCAGGACTGATGCTGACGAATCCCAATACGGTGGGTCTGTTTGATAAGAATATTCTGGAGATCACCTCCATTATCCATGAGGCAGGGGGACTGGCATATTATGACGGAGCCAACCTGAATGCGGTCATGGGAATCGTGCGTCCGGGCGATATGGGATTTGATGTGGTGCATCTGAACCTGCATAAGACATTTTCCACACCACACGGCGGCGGCGGTCCGGGAAGCGGTCCGGTAGGCTGCAAAGCATTTCTGAAGGAGTTCCTGCCGGGCAGACTGGCAGAAAAAGACGCGGAGGGAATGTATCATTTTGTGGATCCGGCAGCTTCCGTAGGAAATGTGAAGGCATTTTACGGCAACTTCCTTGTGGTAGTCCGTGCTCTGACCTACCTTCTGATGCTTGGAAAAGAGGGAATTCCGGAGGCATCCTCCAATGCGGTTCTGAATGCCAATTATATGATGGCGAAGCTGAAGGATGTCTATCCGATGGCATATGATGAGACCTGCATGCATGAGTTTGTCATGACTCTGGAGCAGCTGAAGCATGAAATCGATGTATCAGCCATGGATATCGCAAAGGCATTGCTGGATTACGGAATTCATCCGCCAACCATGTACTTCCCGCTGATCGTTCACGAAGCTCTGATGATCGAGCCTACCGAGACCGAGAGTAAGGAAACGCTGGATGAAGTGATCCGTGTATTCCATGAAATTTATGAAAATGCAAAGGCAGACCCGGCAGCGATGCACGAAGCGCCTGTCAGAACCTATGTGAGAAGACTGGACGAAGTACGCGCAGCCCGTAAACCGGTATTGAGATACGAGTTTTAGAAGGTCATTTGCATGACGTTGAACAGCTATAAAATACTCGCAGCAGGAGAAAAGTTATGATAACAAAATTAAGCACATATATTACAGACAATACGATTCCATACCGGAATCTGGCTGTTGAGGAATACCTGACGCTGCATACGGAACCGGGAGAATGTATTTTGTTTCTCTGGCAGAACCGGAGGACGGTGGTGATCGGTAAGAATCAGAACTGCTGGAAGGAATGCAAGGTCAATTATCTGGAAGAGGACGGAGGATATCTGGTCCGCCGTCTTTCCGGAGGAGGGGCTGTGTTCCATGATATGGGAAATCTGAATTTTACCTTCTGTATCCGCAAGGAGGATTATGATGTGGACCGTCAGCTGGATGTGATCCTGCAGGCTGCCCGCCTGATGGGGCTGGATGCGCAGAAGACCGGGCGGAATGATGTGACCATTGAGGGACGCAAATTCTCCGGAAACGCATTCTACGAGACGGGGGATTTCTGTTATCATCACGGGACACTTCTGCTGGATGTGAATAAAGAGGATATGTCCAGATACCTGAATGTATCCAGAGAAAAGCTGCAGTCGAAGGGGGTGGATTCTGTCCGCTCCCGTGTGGCCAATCTGATCGAGTTCTATCCGGAGATCACAGTGAAGCTCATGCAGGAAAAAATGGTGCAGGCTTTTGGCATGGTTTATAGACTGGATCCTCAGCCTCTTGCGGATGACCGGATCGACTGGGAAGATGTGCAGAAAAAAGAGGACAGGTTTGGCTCCTGGGAGTGGAAATACGGAAGAAAGATTCCATTCCAGTACAGTGCGTCCAGCCGGTTTGCATGGGGAGATGTGGAACTGCAGTTTCAGGTAGACGGCGGAATTGTGAAGAGTGTCAATGCCTTTTCTGACGGCATGAACCCGAAGCTGGTCAGTGCGCTTCCTGCGGTCTGGGAAGGCTGCCGTTATGAGGAAAAAGCCCTTCTGGAGGCACTGGACCAGGTATCCGGAGACGGCCAGAAGGCGATGGAGATCACCGGAGGCATAGAACTGGAGCAGCAGATGAAACAGGATATCTGTACGCTGCTGAAAGAATGCCTGTAAAGATCGAAAGATAGATAAACGTCGATATGAGAACGACAGTGGAGGATTACATGGCTGAAAAGTATAATCTGATTGTGATCGGCGCCGGCCCTGCCGGGTATGTGGCAGCCGCAGAAAATGCATCAAAGGGAAAAAAGACGGCACTCATTGAGAACCGTGAACTGGGCGGTACCTGTCTGAACAGGGGCTGTATCCCCACCAAGACGATTCTTCATTCCGCAGAGCTTTTTTCGGAAATCAAGGTATGTGAACATCTGGGGATTCATGTGGAGCAGGTGTCTTGCTCCATGGAAGGGATCCAGGTCCGCAAGGAAGAGGTTACGCAGCAGCTGCGCAGCGGCATTGAGATGATGATGAAGAAAAACAAGGTGGATGTTTACTATGGAACAGGTACGATTCTTGACGGTCATACGGTAAAGGTAAGCGGTGGAGAAGAAGCTGTGCTGGATACAGAGAATATTTTGATTGCCACCGGTTCTGTGCCTTCCATGCCCCCGATTCCGGGTATGGATCTGCCGGGTGTGGTGAACAGCGATGCGCTGCTGGCATCAAAAGAAATATATCCCCGCCTGACGATTATCGGAGGCGGTGTTATCGGTATGGAGTTCGCTTCCATCTACAGCGCTCTGGGTGCGCAGGTGACGGTGGTGGAATTCCTTGACCGGATCCTTGCCAATATGGATAAGGAAATCTCACAGAACCTGAAAATGATCCTGAAAAAACGGGGCGTGGAGATCCATACAGGCGCCCGCGTGGAAGAGATCAGAGAAGGAGCAGATGGTACCCTTGTCTGCTGTTACCGGGAAAAAGAGGAACTGAAGGAAGCTGTTTCTGAGGGTGTGCTGGTGGCAGTCGGCAGACGGGCCAACACAGAAGGACTTCTGGGAGAAGGCTTTGAGCTGGCTATGGACCGCGGAAAAATCATCGTGGATGAGCATTATGAGACCAGTGTGCCGGGCGTATATGCAGTGGGAGATGTGACCGGAGGAATCCAGCTGGCCCACACAGCATCGGCGGAAGCCATCAACGCAGTTGCTTACATGGCAGGAGAAGAGATGCCCGTCTGTATGGACTATGTGCCGGGATGCGTTTACACCAACCCGGAGATCGGCAGTGTAGGAATTACTCAGGAAGAGGCAAAAGCACAGGGGATTTCCGTAATCACAAAGAAATACCCCATGTCTGCCAATGGCAAATCCCTGCTTTCCGGGCAGGAACGCGGATTTATCAAAGTGGTGGCAGACAGTGAGACACACCGCATCCTGGGAGCCCAAATGATGTGTGCCAGAGCTACGGACATGATCAGCGAGTTCGGCACTGCCATCGTGAACGGGCTGACCCTGGAGCAAATGGGTTCCGTCATCCGGCCTCATCCAACCTTCGCGGAAGGAATTACGGAGGCAGTGAGAGGATAAACACTCTGAAAATTAATTGACATATATTCCCTGCGGTGCTAGTATAACCCGCGATAAATACCTTATGTTTCGCTGGTCTGCTTTCCCGATAGCACAGTTGTAAAAGCCTCAGCGTAGCCCGCTACGCCTGCGTTTTTACAACTGCACTCTCGAAAAAGCATCCTCACCGAAACAGTACGGTATTTAGGGTGGATCATACTAGAAGATAGAACACATAAAAATGATACCCGGAAATTCAAGAGGTTTGAATTCCTGGGTATTTTTTTCACTACTGTTCACACTTGATTCCAATCTGTCAGCCTAAAGCCGAAAAAACGTAGATTCAGGCTGACAAAATGTAGTATTTGGATAGTATCACAGAAGAATAAAAGTAGACAAGTTTGAAAAAAGTTGTGGAACGAAGTGAACAGTAACAGCGTGTGCAAAAAAGTAGTTGACAAACATGGAATGAAGTGATAAAGTATAAAAGCTGTCGCTGATGAGTCGTCACACAGCAAAAAGAAATAAAAAAAGTTGTTGACAAACAGAAATAGCTATGATATAGTAAACAAGCTGTCGACGAGATGCGACAACAAAATGAAGAACCTTGATAATTGAACAGTGAAACAACCTTGAAAATTCTAAAAGAATTCATTTAAGGAACTGACCTTTAAAAACAGTAAAAGGATAAGAATTAGCTAGCTAGTTCTGATCTGAATCAAACACTTTTGTTGAGAGTTTGATCCTGGCTCAGGATGAACGCTGGCGGCGTGCTTAACACATGCAAGTCGAGCG
>JAQXWO010000010.1 GCA_029225485.1 Lachnospiraceae bacterium | reverse complement strand
ATATTTTATGGCAGTCCGTTTCGAGGTCAGACGTGTTGGATATACCTGAGACAGACAGCTGTATTTCAAATGAGTGTGAACAATTATTTTTGGAGATGGATGTGATCAGTTGTAATTTAAAATGTATTGTAGAATATGGATATATCATATATAATACTGAGTCAGTGGAAAAATGATTTCTGATTGACAGGTACGAAAGAAGGAAATGAGATGGCAGGACTTGGAACGATCATCAATGTGGCTGGTATATTGATTGGAGGAGTGATTGGGCTCGTCTGCGGGAAGGCTCTCAAAGAGCGGTATCAGGAGACGTTGATTTCAGCGATTGGAGTATGCACTTTATTTATTGGAATATCCGGAGCTCTGGAAAAGATGCTGGTGATCACAGATGGAAAACTTGGCTCTTCCGGCACCATGATGATGATCGGCAGCTTCGCCATCGGTGCCCTGCTGGGGGAATGGATCAATCTGGAAGAACGTATGGAGCAGTTCGGGCGCTGGCTGAAGGTAAAGACAGGAAGTGAAAGAGATACTTCCTTTGTGGATGGGTTTGTGACCGCATCCCTGACGGTCTGCATCGGAGCCATGGCAGTGGTAGGATCCATTCAGGACGGGATCAACGGAGATTACTCCATACTGGCAGCCAAGGCAGTGCTGGATCTGATCATTGTCATGATCATGACTGCGTCCATGGGAAAAGGTTGTATATTTTCCGCCATTCCCGTGGCATTCTTTCAGGGGAGCGTGACGCTTCTGTCAGGTCTGCTGGAACCCCTGATGACCGAACAGGCACTGGATTATCTGTCCCTGACCGGTTCTGTCATGATTTTCTGTGTGGGAGTTAATCTGGTCTGGGGCAAAAAAATAAAAGTGGCGAATCTGCTGCCGACGTTGGTGGTGGCGGTGGTGTGGGCATTGGTGGGGTGATAGATGTCACGGAAGCCACACCGTCCGCCACGGTTCTGTCCACGCATGCTGGCTACTGGGTCAGACGCGTTGGACAGGACCGGGACAGACTGCTGTGTTTCGTAGTATGGAAGAAGTTGGTCTGGTGAAGCAGCAGTTACTCTGAGTTTTTGAAGAAAGGGTGACTGCTGCTTTGTATTTGCAATAAGTAGATGTCAGTGTTTCCTCTGGTTTGAATTATAATTTGTAATTTGTTGCGATAAATATATAAAATATAATGACAAAAACATTAATATGTGTTATGATACAAAAGATAAATCTTATATTCTTAATGAATCAGTCAATTGCTTATCTATGATTTCTGGCGTGTCGCCGATTTCAGAGGAAAATTTTAGAATCGGCAGGACGCAAAATTGTTTTTGCATTTTTCCTGCCGTAACAGACAGGAGGATGTGAATGGGAAAACTGGATCATGCAGTATATTCTTATCTTTCAAAGGGTGACAGATTTGCCGATTTGTTTAATGGCAGTCTGTTTCATGGTGAGCAGGTGCTTTGCGGCGATCTGTTGATCGATTCTTCGGAGAGATGTATCAGGAAAGATGAGAGTGGGAATTACAAGGAGACTGACCGTGATATCAGAAAGACTTTGCAGGATGGCACGATACTTCAGATTTTTGCGGAAGAGAGTCAGTCATATGTCAGCTATGTGATGCCGCTGCGTTGCATGAATTATGATGTAAGAGATTATCTGAGTCAGGTGTCTGCACTGGAGATTCAAAATAGAAAGCAGAAAAAGTTTCGGGACAGCGATGAATATTTGAGTGGTCTGTGTGCAGATGACCGTCTGATACCAGTCTATACAGTAGTGCTGTATTGGGGAGAAAAAAACTGGACCGGACCGCGTACCTTGAGTGATATGATGGAATTCTCGGATGATTCCAGATTTAAAGAACTGTTCTGCGATTATACGATGAATCTGGTTTGTATCAATGAGATAGACAATCTGGAAGATTATAAAACAGATCTGCAGGCAGTGTTCCGTCTGCTTCAATGCAGAGGGGAAAAAGAAAAGCTGCATAGCGTAGTAAAAAGCAGGGATGAATACAGTCATCTGCCGGAGGATGCGTATGATGTACTTACCCTGTTTCTGAGTGATAAAAGACTGGAATTAAAGAAAGAAGAGGTTTATATAAAGGAAAGGGGAGAATACGATATGTGTCAGGCATTGACAGAATTGATTGAAGATGGAAAACAAGAAGGAATAAAAGAAGGAGAAAACCGTCTTCTGAATCTGCAGAAGATTTTGATTGCTGCCGGAAAGATGGACGAACTGAGTCAGGTGATTCTGGATGAGACATACAGACAGAAAATGTATCAGGAGTATGCGGCCGACGGATGCTGAATATGAAAAAATGATGGATGTCGTACATAAAAATTGTCTTGACAAATGGTACCGTGTTCGTTAAGATGATTTTTATGAAAAAGGTGATGAGAAAGAGGAGTACGCACTGCGCACTGACAGAGAGGACGGCTCACCGGCTGAGAGGCGGTCCATGGGAAGCGGGTACGGAAGGTAGCTTTTGAACTGAATAGCTGAAGCTTGATTGTCTGCCGGTTGAATGGCCGTATATGGATGCGGCGGGCGAGACAGAAGGTGAGTAGGTTATTCCGGGAATTCCCGTTACAGAAGATCAGAGATACAGATTTTATTCTGTAAGAAAAGGTGGTACCGCGAGACATTCGCCCTTTGTATATGACACATATACAGAGGGCTTCTTCATGTTAAAGGAGGAGAAAAATGAGCAAAGAATTAGCCAAGACCTATGACCCGAAGGGTCTGGAGGACAGATTGTATCAGAAATGGCTGGATAAAAAATATTTCCATGCCGAAGTAAATCCCGAGAAGAAACCGTTTAC
>JAQXWO010000009.1 GCA_029225485.1 Lachnospiraceae bacterium | reverse complement strand
CACGTATTTCTTCCGGAATAAGTTAGCAGTTTCTTTAATGCTAATTTTCAGCGGAATTTTTTCTTAAAAGCGAAATCCCTGTGCAGATTGCAGATTTCTGTTACTTTCTCCATGTATTCTTTCCAAACAGGATCAACAATGGAAACAGTTCCAGCCTTCCGGCCAGCATGTCAAAGGTCAGAACCAGCTTGGAAAATACCGAAAAATCTGCAAAACACCTGGTGGGCCCTACCATTTCCAGACCCGGACCTATATTGTTGATCGTGGCTGCCACCGCTGTAAAATTCGTGGTGAAATCAAAATTGTCCACTGAAATCAGAAGCACTGATACGGCATAAAGCAGTATGTAGGACACCATAAACACGTTCACAGAACGCACGACTGCATGCTCTACGACCCTGCCATCCACTTTCAGCTTCCGGACATTATGTGGATGTACGATCACATCCAGTTCTTTTTTCACACTTTTCAGAAGGATCATCACGCGGGAGACCTTGATTCCGCCGCCTGTACTTCCTGCACATGCACCTACAAACATCAGCAGTACAAGGAGTGTTTTGGAAAAGGAAGGCCAGAGGTCAAAGTCCGCAGTGGCAAATCCGGTCGTGGTCATAATACTTCCCACCTGAAAAGCCGCGTGACGCAATGCTTCCCACACACTGGAAAACATTCCGGAAATATTAAATGTGATCAATGCGACCGCCGACAGAATGATCAGAAAATAAGCCCGTACTTCCGACATCCCGACCGCTGCTTTCCATTTTTTTCTGGTGAGCAGATAATAGAAGTTAAAATTTACTCCAAAAAGGATCATAAATACGGTGATCACCACCTGAATATAGGGGGAATATCCGGCAATGCTGTCTCCCCGGATGCCGAAACCTCCGGTGCCGGCTGTACCAAATACCGTAGTGACCGCATCAAACAGAGGCATCCTGCCCAGGAGCAGGAACACCAGCTGCAGAAGGCTCAGTGCAATATACATCAGATACAGGATCAGCGCAGTGCTTTTTACCTTCGGCACCAGCTTACCCACCACAGGCCCCGGACTCTCCGCCTTCATCAGATACATATTGGTACCGCCCGCCAGCGGCAGGATGGCCATCAGAAATACCAGAACTCCCATACCTCCGATCCAGTGGGTAAAGCTTCTCCAGAACAGCATGCAGTGGGACAGTGCCTCCACATCGGTCAGTATACTGGAACCGGTCGTGGTAAATCCGGAAACAGTCTCAAACAAAGCATCAATGTAAAAGGGAATCTCCCCGGATATGGTGAAGGGAAGCGCTCCCATAATACTGAGAACGATCCAGCTGAATGACACCGCCACAAAACCTTCCCGGGCATAAATCGCTGCATTTTTCGGTTTTCTTCTGGTCAGCGCAAACCCGGCAGTCCCACACAGAACAGCCGTAAATAAAAGAGCAAAACCGGCACTTTCCCTGTAAAGCACCGCAACTGCACAGGCCGGCATCATAAATGCCGCCTCAAAACAAAGCACCCATCCTATGACATAAATGATCATTCCAAAATTCATAGCCAATCCTACTTTTCTAAAATATCACAGATATCGTTCAATCTGGTACGTCTGGTAATAATAATCACAGTATCTCCGCGCTGTATCATATCCCGTCCTCTGGGGATGATCACCTTGCTCTGTCTGGTGATGCAGGCAACCAGGATCCCCTTCCGGATCGGCAGATCCTGCAGAGGTACATCCGTCACCCGGGAAGACTCCCGGATCACAAATTCCAGCGCCTCCGCCTTGTTGTTGATGATCCGGTGGAGTGTCTCCACATTACTGTCAAGAGAGTTTTTCATGGAGCGCACATATCGGATAATATGCTCCGCCGTGATATTTTTCGGATGGATGATGGTATCCAGATCCAGTTCGCAGATCACTTCGTCAAAAGTAATGCGGTTGATCTTGGTCACTACCTTCCGGTTTCCCATCTTCTTCGCATACAGAGAGAGCAGAATATTTTCCTCATCAATATTCGTCAGTGCTGCAAAGGCCTCCGTCTTTTTCAGCCCCTCCTCCAGCAGCAGTTCCTTGTCCGTACCGTCCCCGTAGACGATCGTCGCCTTCGGAAGCAGTTCGCACAGTCTGTCACACCGGGCCATGTCTTTTTCAATGATCTTCACTTTGATACCGGTCTGGAGCAGCATCCGGCTCAGATAATAGGCGATAGTACCGCCTCCCGTGATCATAATATTCCGGATCT
>JAQXWO010000008.1 GCA_029225485.1 Lachnospiraceae bacterium | reverse complement strand
GTCGGCTTTGGTGCTTCGACCGGATTCTCTGCCTGCTTTGGCTCTTCAGTCAGCATTTCTGCTGCCGTCTGTTTTGAAGTATTTTCAGCTTTTTCATTCAAAACTGCCGCATCCTTTTCCGCAGCTTTGACCAGTTTTCTTCCTCTTCTCGTTTTAGGCTTTGCCTCTTCGATTTTCTCATCCACAGCTGCTTCAGCTGATTTCACTGACTTTCCGCCTCTTCCGGTCTTCGCTGCATCCTTGGACGCATCTGCAGATCTCGCACCTGTTTTCTTTGCCCCGGAAGTCTTTTTCTCTTCAATCCTGCTGCAGGAGAACACGGTAATACCCATAGGCGGAATAGTGATCGTAATAGAATTCTCCCGGTCATCACATGTCACCTTTTTAGAAGTCTTTGCACGGGCATTTACGTGACCGCTGCCGCCGAATTCTTCCAGATCACTGTTGAAGATTTCCTTGTATTTTCCATGATAAGGAACACCGATCGGATGCATTTCATACACCAGCGGAGAGAAGTTGCACACGATCAGCAGATCTTCTTCTGCTTTTTCGCCCCGGCGCATGAATACCAGCAGGTCTTCATCTGCCGCAATGCTGTTGATCCATTCGAAGCCCATCGGATCATAATCTTTCACATACAAAGCCGGATGTGTCCTGTACAGCTCATTCAGTGCCTTCATATAGGTCTGCATCTGTTTATGCTCATCATACTCCAGCAGATTCCACTCCAGCTGAACATTCTCATTCCACTCATCAAACTGGGCAAAATCCTGTCCCATGAAAAGCAGTTTCTTGCCCGGATGAGTCATCATATATCCATAGGCAGCACGCAGATTGGCAAATTTCAGTTTGCGCTTGCCCGGCATCTTGCCGACCATGGAACCTTTGCCGTGTACCACCTCATCGTGTGACAGTGTCAGAATAAAGTCCTCACTGTATGCGTATACCATACTGAAAGTCAGTTCTCCGTGATGATAAGAACGGAAGATCGGATCCAGCTGCATATAACCCAGGAAGTCATTCATCCAACCCATGTTCCACTTAAAGTCAAAGCCCAGGCCGTCCTCCTGCACCGGCGCCGTGATCTTCGGCCATGCGGTAGATTCCTCTGCGATCAGAACAGCGCCGTCCTGATCCTTCTTAAAGATGGAATTCAGATGCTTCAGGAATTCTACTGCTTCCAGATTCTCGTGTCCGCCGTAAATATTCGCCACCCATTCTCCATCATTTTTTCCATAGTCCAGATACAGCATGGACGCCACCGCATCCATACGGATACCGTCGGCATGATATACATTCTTCCAGAATAAGGCATTGGCAATCAGGAAATTCTTGACTTCCGGACGTCCATAATTATAGATCAGAGTACCCCAGTGGGGGTGAGAGCCCTGTCTCGGATCAAAATGTTCGTACAGACAGGTACCGTCAAATGCACTTAAGCCAAAGGTATCTCTCGGGAAATGTGCCGGCACCCAGTCCAGAATGACGCCGATCCCCTGCTGATGCATATAGTCCATGAAATACATGAAATCCTCGGGACTGCCATATCTGGCAGTAGGCGCATAATAACCGGTCACCTGATATCCCCAGGAACCATCAAAGGGATGCTCCATCACAGGCATCAATTCTACATGGGTATATCCCATTTCCTTGACGTACCCGGCAATCATGGGGGCCAGCTCCCGGTAATTATAAAAGAGCCTGCCATCCTCCGGCTTGCGCCAGGAACCAAGATGCATCTCATAGACAAACATGGGAGATTCTTTCAGATTTGCATTCTTCCGCTCCTCCATCCATTTCTGGTCGGTCCAGACAAAACCGGTCAGATCCGCAACCACAGATGCATTGTTGGGACGGAGCTCTGCCGCATTGGCATACGGGTCAGATTTCAGGTATGTAAGTCCGCCTTTGGCTTTGATCTCGTATTTATAAATAGCGCCCGCTCCGATCCCCGGCACAAACAGATCAAAAATACCGGAATCCCACAACCGGCGCATCTGAAGTGTCCGGCCGTCCCATTTATTAAAGTCACCAACCACGCTGACACGCATGGCATTGGGTGCCCAGACTGCAAAATACACACCGCTGACACCATTGACTGTCATAGGATGTGCGCCCAGTTTGTTATATATATCATAGCAGATACCTGCATTGAATTTTTTCGTTTCTTTTTCAGTGATCTGAGGTGGAAAGCGGTAAGGATCCTCCACACTGCGGGAAGTCTCATCTGCCTCTGTCACCTCAAAGGAATAAACGGGAATCTTCTTACCGCTGATCAGCACTGCAAAATACCCGTTTTCATCCTCAAGCACCATCGGATATACTTTACCGTTCTGTGTTTTCACAGAAGCACTTTTGGCTCCCGGAAAGAAAGCCTGAATCAATACTCCATCCTCAGTCAAATGAGGACCGAGAAGCTTTTCCGGGTGATCTTCTTCCGAATAGACGATCGCCTCGATACCTGCCCAGTCCATTAAATTATATAATTTTTCATCCATATGGTAGCCCTCCATGATTTTGGGTGCTGCTGTCAGAGTTCTGACAATTTGCCAGACAGACCCGTATTCTGATTAGAGTAGTTTACCATTTTTCTGGCAAAAACTCAAGATTTTTTGATGAATTTGCTTAAACAATTACGTGACGCCGTCTGCCCTGCCTCTATCCGCGTGTGCTGCCTCCCGCCCCAGACATGGAAGGAATTGGTCTGCAGGTGCAGGACGTAAACGTCCTTTCCTGTCAGACAAATTCCTTCCATGTCCGTTTCGAGGTCAGACACGTCGGATAGAGGCACGGCAGACGGCTGTGTATCGGCAGGCCAAAGGCAAAAGCAACTTATTTCATAGCTGCATTTTCAGGATCAGACATGCCAGATGCACGCAGGATAAATAGCTGTACATAAACCTAACGGATACTGTGTATGAATAACCCGCTTCGCAGCTTCGGCTCGAACCAGGTGGATTTCGGGGGCATGAGGAGACCGGCATCGGCTACAGCGAAGAGTTCCCGGATAGATACGGGACATACGGAAAAGGCTGCTGCACAGTCTTCGTGTACACGCCGTTCCAGTTCTGAAAGACCGCGGATCCCTCCGATAAAATCGATCCGGTCATCGGTCTTTGGATCACCGATTCCAAGGATCGGGGTCAGCAGTTCATTCTGGAGGATGGATACGTCCAGTCCTTCTACCAGATCTGCATTCGTGTATTCGCTGCGGATCTCCAGATGATACCATCTGTCTTTCAGATACATTCCGAAGCAACCTTTTTTCTCCGGTCTCACTGCTTTATCAGCTGGTCTTATGATGAACTTTTCTGCCACTCTGGAAAGGTATTCCTCCAATGTAAGTCCATTCAGATCTTTCACCACCCGGTTGTAATCCATGATCATCAGTTCTTCATCCGGGAAAAGAATGGACAGGAAATAATTGTATTCTTCCTCACCGGTGTAATCCGGATGATCAGCCCGGCGCATCTGTCCCACTTTTACTGCGGAAGCGGCCCGGTGATGCCCGTCTGCAATATAGATCTGATCGATGCGCTGAAATGCTTCCCGGATCTGCCGGATCCTAGCGGCATCATTGATTTTCCATCCCCGGTGCCTGATACCGTCTTCTGATGTAAAATCAAACTCCGGAGTCTGGATCTTCGTCTCTGCAGTGATCCCCCGGAGAACAGGATTTGCCCGATATGCAAGAAAAATCGGTCCGGTCTGGGCCTCACAGGCATCCACATGACGGATCCTGTCTTCCTCTTTTTCCGCCCTCGTATTCTCGTGTTTTTTGATGGTGCCATTTATGTAATCATCCACAGATGCACAGGCCACCAGTCCGGTCTGTGCACGCCCGTTCATGGTAAGCTCATACAGATAATAACATGCCGTCTCATCCTGTCGGTAGATGCCTTCCCCAATCTGCTGCCACAGCATATCGTGTGCTTTCTGGTAAACCTCCGGCGCATACATATCATGCTCCAGCTCAAACTGTGTCTCCGGTCGGTCTATATTCAGAAAAGAAAGCCGGTCTTTCGCTGCTTCTTCTGCCGCTTCCTCCCGGTGATACACATCATAGGGAAGTGCAGCCACCCTCTGCGCGTATTTTCTGTCCGGTCTTATTCCTCTAAAGGGTCTGATTTCTGCCATATGTAGTCTCCATTCTGAAAAATCCCGCTCTGTCCGTTTTTGACATAAGCGGGATATCATGATTATTATTATTTCACAATTCTGATCTTGATGACACCGTCCACTGCTTTCAGCTTCTCCAGTACGTCCTCATTCACTCTCGAATCCAGATCCAGAAGCGTATATGCGTAATCACCTTTACTGGTGTTACTCATATTCTGAATGTTTGTATCTGCGAGAATATCGGTAAACTGACTGATCATTTTCTTGATATTCTTATGATAAATAGCGATTCTGGTCTCTGCCTGGCAGACTCCCAGATCACAGTTGGGATAGTTCACGGAATTGCGGATGTTTCCGTTTTCCAGGAAATTCATCAGTTCCTTCACTGCCATCACAGCGCAGTTGTCTTCCGACTCTGCGGTGGAAGCGCCCAGATGTGGAGTGACGATCACGCCTTTTTTGCCGATCACAGTCGGATTCGGGAAATCAGACACATAACAGTGAAGCTTTCCGTCTTCAATCGCCTTCACCACTGCTTCTTCATCCACCAGCAGGTCTCTGGCAAAATTCAGGATGACCGCCTGGTCTTTCATCTTTGCAATTGCATCTGCATTGATCATCTTCCTGGTGCCATCCAGAAGAGGCACATGGATCGTGATATAATCACATTCACGGTAAATGATATCTACATCACTGATATGATGAATGTTGCTGGAAAGATTCCATGCGGCATCAATGGAAATATAAGGATCATATCCGTACACATCCATGCCAAAATCAAGGGCTGCATTGGCCACGCGGACTCCGATGGCTCCCAGTCCGATGATTCCCAGCTTCTTGCCCATCAGCTCACGACCGGCAAATTTCTTTTTTTCTTTCTCGGTAGCCTTGGATACATCCTCATTTCCTTCCTGACTCTGTACCCAGTTGGCTCCGCCGATGATATCACGGGCTGCCAGAAGCATTCC
>JAQXWO010000007.1 GCA_029225485.1 Lachnospiraceae bacterium | reverse complement strand
CAAAATTAATATATGCATATTTTTCAAAATGAAGCTTTCCAAATTCTTTCATGAGCCAGGTTTTTCCAACCTGTCTCGCGCCGCGAATAATCAGAGGAAGCCGGTCCTCATCCATTTTCCAGTCCAGTAGCTTCTCCATCGCAAATCTTTTCACACTATCACCAACCTTTATATTCTGCTTTAAGTATATGTAATCCTTGTCACAAAGTCAATCGAGAAAGTGTGATAATATACAGAAAGTCCGACTAATTTTTGTTTCAGATTCAACCTCCAAAATGCTTCGTATTTTCCCGGTGCAGCATATCCTCCAAATAAGGTTTCAATAACAGACACACTTACAACTAAATAAGGAAACGCCACAAAACATACTTCAAATTAAAATGTTCTGTGACGTTTCAATATTTGCACTGCTTATCTAATCCAGATACTTATTTGTAGTTTACGATCTTTCCGAACTCTTCCTTCAGGGAAGCGCCGCCTACCAGACCACCGTCGATATCTGCCTGAGCGAACAGATCCGGAGCTGTCTTTGCATTTACAGATCCGCCGTACTGGATACGGATCTCTGCTGCTGTAGCGTCATCATAGATCTCTGCGATGCACTCACGGATGCCCTTGCATACTTCCTGAGCCTGCTCGGTAGTAGCAGTCTTGCCTGTTCCGATTGCCCAGATCGGCTCGTAAGCGATAACAGCTGTCTTTGCCTGATCTGCAGTCACGTTCTGGAAGCCAACCTTAACCTGCTGACGGATCCAGTCCATTGTGATGCCCTGCTCTCTCTGTGCCAGAGACTCGCCGCAGCACATGATCGGTGTAATACCGTGCTCAAATGCCTTCAGCATCTTCTTGTTTACGGTCTCGCTGGTCTCTGCAAAGTACTCTCTTCTTTCAGAATGTCCGAGAACCACATACTTTACTCCTACGTCAGTCAGCATAGCCGGTGAGATCTCACCTGTGTATGCACCCTTCTCCTCGAAGTACATATTCTCTGCACCTACCTGAATGTTGGAGCCTTTTGCAGCTTCCATTACCGGGATGATGTCGATTGCAGGTACGCAGAATACTACATCTACGTCGTCATTTGCTACCAGCGGCTTCAGAGTCTCCACCAGCTTTACAGCCTCGCTGGGAGTCATGTTCATTTTCCAGTTTCCTGCTACGATTTTTCTTCTTGCCATTGTAATTGTCCTCTTTTCCTGTGAGGATGCCCGGACAGCCTGATTATACACGGCATCCGGATATCCTCACTCCATTTTAATTTTATGACTGCAAAATGCAGCCTGTTCTATTCTCACACAGAATCATCCTGTGTGATACAGTGACGAAGCTCCTGAATGTATTCCTCCATCCGGATCCTGTCAACCATTACCGTTGTGTTGGAGAAAAGTGTATATTTTGCTGAATTCAGGTAACGCTCCATCTCTTCCAGTATCAGACTGGCCTGTTCTGGTTTATTTATCATCTGCTGCTACTACACCCGGAAGATCCTTGCCCTCAAGGAATTCAAGAGAAGCGCCGCCGCCTGTAGAAATATGAGACATCTTGTCACCGAATCCAAGCTGGTTGACTGCTGCTGCAGAGTCACCGCCTCCAATGATGGTGGTCGCGTCTGTCTCAGCCAGAGACTTGGCTACTGCGATAGTACCCTTTGCAAGGATCGGGTTCTCGAATACACCCATCGGTCCGTTCCATACAACAGTCTTTGCAGACTTCACAGCATCTGCGTAGAGAGCTGCTGTCTCTGTTCCGATGTCAAGACCCATCTTGTCAGCCGGAATCGCATCTGATGTTACTACAGATACTTCGATCTCAGCGTCGATCGGTGACGGGAAAGCTGCTGCGATCGTGGTATCGATCGGAAGAAGCAGCTTCTTGCCAAGCTTCTCAGCCTTCTCCATCATTTCCTTGCAGTAATCGATCTTGGTATCATCTACCAGAGAGGTACCTACTTCATATCCCTTTGCCTTCAGGAAGGTATATGCCATACCGCCGCCGATGATCAGTGTGTCACACTTCTCAAGCAGGTTGGAGATAACATTCAGCTTGTCTGCAACCTTTGCGCCGCCAAGGATGGCAACGAAAGGACGAACCGGATTGTTGACTGCATTGCCCAGGAAGTCGATCTCCTTCTGCATCAGGTAACCAACTGCGCAGGTATCTACATACTCTGTCACACCGACATTGGAGCAGTGTGCACGATGAGCAGTACCAAATGCATCGTTTACAAATACTTCG
>JAQXWO010000006.1 GCA_029225485.1 Lachnospiraceae bacterium | reverse complement strand
GGACAGGGACATCAGGATGATGATACAGATCAGCAGACAGAGACAGGAGAAGTGACAGAACCGGATGATCTGACGGATATAGAAGATGTTTCCGGTCAGGAAAAGGAGACCGGCGCGGGCTGTGAAGCGGAAGACATAAATTCAGGGTACAAGTCTGAACGCACAGATGCCGGATATGAGGTCAGAGATAAGTACAGAGCAGATTTTTATGACAGACCGGAAGCAGAAAAGGCGCCCCGCAGAAGAAAAAAAAGCGGCAATTCTGCAGCCATGATCTTTACGATCCTTCTCACCGTATGCGTGATCGGCAGTATTGGATTTTACGGATGGAAATACTGGAATCTGCTTCGGGATTCCGGAGGCATGGCTGAGAAAGAGACTGAAAATCAGCTGTCCCTGTCTCAGGAAAAAGAAAAGGAGCAGGAATCGGGGATCCAGAAGAGCAGGGCAATGGTGCTGGATGTATCCGATGTGGTCGCTCAGGTGATGCCGTCGGTGGTGGCGATCACGAATAAGTCGATCCAGGAGGTAGAGTACTGGTTCCGCACCATGGAGATCGAGAACGAGAGCAGCGGCTCCGGCTTTATCATTGCCAGGACCCAGGAGGAGCTTCTGATCGCCACGAATGCCCATGTGGTGCAGGATGCCACATCTTTGAGTGTCTGTTTCACCGTGGACAATGCAGGAGAAGGCACGGAGATGGAGACGGCGGTGGCGGAAGCCGTGATCAAGGGCATGGATACCTCCAGTGATCTGGCTGTGGTATCAGTGACTCTGGAGGATATCCCGGAGCAGGCAAAGGATCAGATCCAGGTGGCGACCCTTGGCTCCTCCGAAGATCTGGAGGTAGGAGAGCCGGCTGTGGCTATAGGCAATGCCCTCGGCTACGGGCAGAGCGTGACGCTGGGGATCATCAGCGCCCTGAACCGCCCTGTGACCATCGACGGTACGACAAACGATCTGATCCAGACGGATGCGGCGATCAATTTTGGAAACAGCGGCGGCGTGCTTCTGGATGTGGAGGGCCATGTGATCGGGATCAGCTCCGCAAAAGCTGCTTCCTACGGCGTGGAAGGGATGGGATATGCCATACCGATCGACACAGCCAAGCCGGTACTGGAGACACTGATGAACCGTGTGACCAGGAAAAAAGTGGATGCTGACCAGGTCGGTTATCTTGGAATTACGCCCCGGGATATTTCGGTGGAGGGACGCAGCCTGTACAATATGCCGGAGGGTGTGTTTGTCTATGAAGTAGATCCGGGTTCCCCGGCAGATCAGGCGGGGATCCAGCGTGGAGATGTGATCACTTATTTTGACGGGAATTCCGTGGATTCTTCAGAGCGTATGAAAGATCTGATGGAGTATTATGCTTCCGGAGAACAGGTAGAGATCGTGTTCCAGAGAGTGACCGGGGGCATGTACCGGGAGATGACAGTAAAAGTGACATTGAGATAAAATATGGAGATGACTGTTCAGAGCCAACTGTCAAAATGTTTCGCATTTCGGTGGTTTGGCTCTGAATGGTTACATGTGGAGAGGACAAAATGGAAGATATTACGAAAGACGAACTGGCAGGACAGGAGCAGTCAGTTCAGGATGATACAGAAGAATATGAGAAGGTATGTTTTATCTGCCGCCGCCCGGAGCGGAAGACAGGGAAAATGATATCCATGCCGAACAATATCTGTATCTGCAATGACTGTGTGCAGAAAGCCTTTGATTCTATGGAGGCTTCCGGGCTTTCCTATGAAGATATACTGAGGATGTCCGGTATGGGACCGGTGGAGACAGAGCCTGAGGAAGAGGGAAAAAAGAAAAATCAGTCCAGACCGAAGATGACCAACATCAGTATGATCAATCTTTCAGATCTGCTGAATGTGATCCCTCAGAAACAGCGAGTGAAAAAGAAAAAGCCCCAGGAGCAGCAGGAGACCAGAACCTTTGACATCAGGAAGATACCTGCGCCCCACAAGATCAAAGCCAGCCTGGATGAATATGTGATCGGGCAGGAGCACGCCAAAAAAGTGATCTCCGTGGCAGTGTACAATCACTATAAAAGGATAGCGGCTGCTCAGAACGGGGACGATGTGGAGATTGAAAAGTCCAATATGCTGATGCTTGGTCCCACAGGCTGCGGCAAGACATATCTGGTGAAGACTCTGGCCCGTATCCTGGATGTGCCCCTTGCCATTGCGGATGCCACTTCTTTGACAGAAGCAGGCTATATCGGTGATGATATTGAGAGCGTGATCTCCCGGCTGCTGGCAGCCGCTGACAATGATGTGGAGAAGGCAGAACAGGGGATCGTGTTTATCGATGAGATCGATAAGATCGCCAAGAAGCGCAACGCCAACCAGCGGGATGTCAGCGGAGAATCGGTGCAGCAGGGGATGCTGAAGCTTCTGGAGGGCAGCGAGATCGAGGTGCCGGTGGGAGCTACCAGCAAAAATGCCATGGTGCCGATGGAGACAGTCAATACAAAGAATATTCTGTTTATCTGCGGCGGGGCGTTTCCGGGACTGGATGAGATCATCAAGGAACGTCTCAACCAGCAGGCGGCAATCGGATTCTGCGGAGATCTGAAAGACAAGTATGACGATGATCCGAATATTCTGTCTAAAGTGACCGTGGAGGATATCCGCAAATTCGGTATGATTCCGGAATTTCTGGGAAGACTTCCGGTCATCTATTCTCTGGAGGGACTTTCCAGAGATATGCTGGTGAAGATTCTGAAGGAGCCCCGCAACGCCATCATCAAGCAGTATAAGAAGCTGCTGGCGATGGATGAGGTAAAGCTGGAGTTTGAGGACGGCGCACTGGAGGCCATTGCGGAACGCGCCTTGGAAAAGAAGACAGGCGCCCGGGCACTGCGGGCGATCATTGAGGAGATCATGCTGGATATTATGTATGAAATACCGAAGGATGACAACATTGGCAGCGTCCGTATCACGCGGGAATATATCGAACATACCGGGGGGCCGGTGATCTCCCTGCGCACCGCCGGTCTGCTGGAAGGATAATATAAGACAGATGGCTGAACTGCAGCGGCTGGAATTAAGGTGGTCTCCGGATATTGACAAGGTTTGTCAAAAGTGGTATGGTATATCTTAGCGTAATAGCGTCATCATACGAGCATGAGGACTTGTGAGATAAGGGGAGAGTAGATTCATGAACGAAGCACAGGAGCAGTTTTTAAAAAATCTGGAAAATCTCAAAGCGCTTGCCAGAAAAAATAAAAATACACTGGAGTACGATGCGATTTTGAATGCATTTCCCGGGATTGGAGAGGATAAGGTCGATCAGATTCTCGAGTATCTGGAGAAGAATCATATTGATGTGATTCAGGGAAAATCTCCGGAGGATCTGTCAGATGACAGCATGCTGATTGACGGAGACGATGACATACTGCTGTCTGAGCATGAGGAGATCGAGCTGATCGACGATGTGGATGTCCTGGAGGGTGTCAGCACCGAGGACCCGGTACGTATGTATCTGAAAGAGATCGGCAATGTCCCGCTTCTGACCAGCGATGAGGAAGTTGAGCTTGCAAAGCGTGTGGAGCAGGGTGACGAGGAAGCAAAGAAAAAACTGACGGAGGCCAATCTCCGCCTGGTAGTCAGCATTGCCAAGAAATATGTAGGCCGCGGCATGCCGTTCCTGGATCTCATCCAGGAGGGAAATATGGGTCTGATGAAGGCCGTGGACAAGTTTGATTATACAAAGGGTTATAAGTTCAGTACATATGCCACCTGGTGGATCCGTCAGGCGATCACCCGGGGGATCGCGGATACCGGAAGGACGATCCGTGTTCCGGTGCATATGGTGGAGACCATCAACAAGACTTTGCGCATGACCAGGACCCTGCTGCAGGAGCTGGGACGCGAACCCACTCCGGAGGAAGTGGCAGAGCGTCTGAATGTACCGGTGGCCCGGGTGCGTGAGGTACTGAAGATCTCCCGTGATCCGGTATCTCTGGATACCCCCATCGGTGAGGAGGATGATTCCCATCTGGGAGATTTCATTGAGGATGATACTGCATTGTCACCTTCCGATTCTGCCGCATTTTCCATGCTGCGTTCAGAGCTGAACACAGCGCTGGAGTCTCTGACCGAGCGTGAGCGCGAGGTAGTGATGCTGCGTTTCGGACTGAAGGACGGGCGTGCCCGCACACTGGAGGAGGTCGGCAAGGAGTTCAACGTCACAAGAGAGCGTATCCGCCAGATTGAGGCCAAGGCACTGCGCAAGCTGCGTCATCCATCCAGAAGCAAGAGACTGAAGGATTTTCTGAATTAATACATGAAGACATAGGATACCCCGCCTGTATACAGGCGGGGATTTTTTGCGCCTTTTTGTAGAAAACCGGGTAAAAAACGGCTTTGTTATGAATTTGGACAGTAATGGAGATAAAAAAGCAAGAAATGTGTGATTGATTAGCAAAATTTCTGATGCGAAAGAAAAGACAGAATGGTAAAATAGACAAAAGTGGGTAATAATACACAAAAAACAAACAGAAATAAAACTGTTTTTATAATACAGCAAGGAGGAAATAAGCTTTATGATGAAAAGAGAAGAAGCAAGAGCAAAGGCAAAAGAGCTGGTAGGAAAAATGACTCTGGAAGAGAAGGCTTCCCAGCTTCGCTATGATGCTCCGGCGATCAGGAGACTGGGCATTCCGGCTTACAACTGGTGGAATGAGACACTGCATGGAGTAGCGCGGGCAGGTACAGCCACCAGCTTTCCGCAGGCGATTGCCATGGCGGCATCCTTTGATGAGGAACTGCTGCAGCAGGCGGCAGACGCGATGGCTACAGAGGGAAGAGCAAAGTACAATACATATTCTGCAGAAGAGGACAGAGATATTTACAAAGGACTTACCTTCTGGACTCCCAATGTCAATATTTTCCGTGATCCCCGCTGGGGAAGAGGCCATGAGACCTATGGAGAGGATCCTTATCTGACCTCCAGAATGGGTGTGGCATGCGTAAAGGGACTTCAGGGTGATGGCGACTATCTGAAATCCGCAGCCTGCGCAAAGCATTTTGCGGTACATTCCGGTCCGGAGGCGCTGCGCCATGAATTTGACGCAAAGGCTACAAAGAAAGATATGGCAGAGACTTATCTTCCGGCATTTAAGGCTCTGGTACAGGAGGCAGAGGTGGAGTCTGTCATGGGCGCTTACAACAGGACCAACGGAGAACCCTGTTGCGGAAGCAAGACTCTGATTGAGGATACACTGAGAGGCGAGTGGGGCTTTGAGGGCCACTTCGTATCTGACTGCTGGGCAGTCCGTGACTTCCATGAGCACCATCATGTGACAGATACTCCGGCCCAGTCCGCAGCCATGGCGATCAATCACGGATGTGATCTGAACTGCGGAAATACATACCTCCATATCCTGAAAGCTTATCAGGAAGGGCTTGTGACAGAGGAGACCATCACTCAGGCGGCAGAGCGGCTTTTCACCACCAGATATCTGCTTGGTCTGTTTGATGAAAACTGTGAATACAATGATATCCCCTATGAAAAAGTAGAGTGCAGAGAGCATCTGGCTATTGCAGACAAGATGACAGCAGAGAGTGCAGTGCTTCTGAAAAATAACGGTATACTTCCGCTGGATCGTTCCAAGATCCGGACCATCGGAATAATCGGACCGAATGCAGACAGCCGCAGCCCGCTGGTAGGCAACTACCATGGCACCTCTTCCGAGTACATCACAGTATCTGAAGGTATCCGTGCAGAGGCAGGAGAGGATATCCGGATCCTGTATTCCCAGGGCTGTGATCTGTTCAGGGATCGTGTGGAGAACCTTGCATGGCGTCAGGACAGAATCTCAGAGGCTGTGATCGTGGCAAAACACAGTGATGTGGTGGTACTCTGCCTTGGCCTGGATGAAACTCTGGAGGGAGAAGAGGGCGATACCGGAAACAGCTACGCATCCGGAGACAAGACGGATCTTGCCCTTCCGCAGGTACAGCAGGAGCTTCTGGAAGCAGTCTGCGCCACAGGCACTCCGGTGGTACTCTGCGTCATGACAGGAAGTGCCATGGATCTGTGCTATGCACAGGATCATGCAGATGCCATCCTTCAGACCTGGTATCCGGGCGCAAGAGGCGGCAGAGTGATCGGAAAGATGCTCTTCGGAGAGATCTCTCCCTCCGGCAAGCTTCCGCTGACTTTCTACTACAGCACAGAAGACCTGCCTGATTTCGAAGATTATTCCATGAAAGGACGTACTTACCGTTATCTGACCTCAGAGCCCCTGTATCCCTTCGGTTATGGACTGACCTACGGAAAGGCAGAGACAGTATCTGCTTCGCTTGATAAAGCACCGTCCCTTGAGGAGGATTTCTCCGTATCCGTCGAACTGCGCAATACAGGCGCTGTGGATGTAGTAGAAGTCGTACAGCTTTATATCAAGAATCTGGATTCTGAATATGCAGTGCCGAACCACAGTCTCTGCGGTTTCAGACGTGTGGCCCTGCCGGCAGGAGAGAGCGTCAAGGTGACCATTCCGGTACAGAAGGAAGCGCTCCTTCAGGTAAATGAAGAAGGCGAATTCGTGGCAGACGGAAAGAAATTTATCCTGTATGCCGGAACTTCACAGCCGGATGCGCGCAGCGAAGCGCTGACCGGAGTGAAGGCAGCCAAGATGGAGTTTGAGATATAAAACATTGGGGCTTCGTGACTGAGCCGATTCCCTATATAGTGAAGACAGTTTTCGTTATTGATTCTCTGTCTTCCTGATGAGTGACATAATATTTGCGCCTAAAAGACAGGTTTCGCGACTTGCGGGTTACGGAACCTGTCTTTTTTCATTCAGCCCTTTATACGTTTTTCGATGATGATGATTCACTGTACTGCATTCATGGCCGCCTCCTGTGTATCATATAATGAGATATATGGAAGATCAGGTCGTGAAGTATGATGGAACAAAACAATGAAATCTGGTACCGGTTGAGAGGGCCGGGGCTTGTCTGCCTCTGTGCGCTGTTGTTTTTCTTCGGCAGCAGGATCAGCCAGAAATCTGCCAGTATTGCGGTCAGCAGCACCGGGGAGAGCAGCAGTCCCGTGGTTTATCTGATCTTTGAAACGGTGTACGGAAAAGAACCGACAGAAGAAATCCTGGATATCCTCGCATCATATCAGGCAAAGGCTGCCTTTTTTGTGACAGAAGAATGGGCAGAAAAATATCCGGACACCGTAGAACGCATGGATCTGGAGGGACACAAGGTCAGACCCCTGAGCAAACCCGGAAAAAATGGAAGCGGACTGTCGGCTGCGGACATAGAATGGGATATCGATTCTGAAGACTGGAAAGATTACGGCGCAGCATCTGTCACAGAGACTGTACTTCAGAACCCCGGGCTGAAAAACAGAGCTGTTATCCGGTTTCATAGCGGTACCAGAGATACAGCGGAGGCGCTTGGGGATGTGATCTGTGGACTGAGGGAGAAGGGGTATGAGCTGGCAGTACTGTTTACGTAAGAGTGTATGTCACGTTTTTTGACTTTAGTAAGATTGACAATGTGACAAAAGGAGGATATACTATTGCAGAGGGCAGCAGATAAGAATTTATTGAACAAAAGAAAAATGAAAAATGAGAAACGAGAGACATAGCTGATGGTCTGGGGGAATAATGATGGTGAACAAAGAGCAGAATAAATTACTCGAAGCGGCAGGAAAACGATTTAAATCGATCAGAGAACTTAATGGTTTTACCCAGGAACAGGTTGGGTGTTATTTATCTGTGGATCGTACTTTGATCGCGAAGTTTGAGGCAGGAGAACGCAGTCTGGGAATGTCCTGCATTGAGCGTGCATGCAGATTATTTGGCTGTGAGACGGATGCTGTGCTTTCTGACCGGGAATACCATCCGCTTGCGGTGGCATATCGCGCGAAGGATCTGAAGACAGAGGACATGGAAGCAATTGCCAAAGTCCGTCAGATTGCCTTGAATCTGCGGAGAATAAAAGACAGTCTGGGAGGGGAACAGAGAGAATGAAGAGCAATCTGCAGCTGCATACGGAAGCTGTCCGTTTGCGAAGAGACAATGGATATGGCAGTACGGAGCCAATCGATGTCGTAGGACTCTTGCTTGCACAGGAAAAATATACACTGATCAAACTTCCTATGAGTGATAATATCAGCGGCATGTGTGTTGTGGACGGAGCATCAAAAATAATAGCTGTAAATTCCAATATGTCTCTGGGGAGACAGCGATTTACGGTTGCTCATGAGCTGTACCATCTGGAGATTGAGCATGTGGGAAATGGAGTGATCTGCAAGCAGGATGGGAAAACAGATTCGGAAAGGGAAGCCGATCAGTTTGCCTCCTGTTTTTTGATGCCTTATGAAGCCCTGGATTTATTTGTACAGAAGTATCACGTAAAAGAATGGACCCTGGATGTGCTCGTAAGGCTGAGTCAGTTTTTCCGCATGAGTTTTCAGGCTATTTTATATCGGTTACATCAGGAACGGCAGATAAATGATATTCAATATTATGAATGGATGAAACAAAATGTCCTGGCACTTGTCAGAGATATGGCAGTAGACGAAACATTGTATATGAAATCTCTGCCAGAGGACGCAGAACGTTCTTATGGACAGTATGGACGTCTTTTGAAAAAAGCAAAAAAGGAAGAAGCGGTATCTGACAGTCTGTACCGTCAGTTTGCGATTGAAGGTTTTTGTGATGAGGAATATCAACGGTGGACTGAGGAGGAACTGGTTTATGATTGATTTGGCAGAGACAGAACAGAAAGAAGAAGATACCAGACAGCAAATTGTGATATCAGATACAGATTTTCTGTCAAGCTTTTTGTGGAGAAACCAGTTTGGGATCGTTATAAAACTTTTTGGGAAACTTGGGATGGATATTATCATTCCGGAAGCAGTCATGGAAGAACTGAACTACAGTACCAGGACAAGAGAACGGCTGGCCGGAGTACTGTATCAATTGGACCATAAGAAAGATAAAAAGCATGGAAGAGGAGAGGTATACATTCAGGATATTGAGCCGTTTTCAGATGCAGGTATGCAGTACGAGGAATTGAAAAAAACACTGGGGAAAGGGGAGGCAGCTGCCATTAGTATGGTGCTTCACAGTGAGGAAAAAGTGGCTTGCCTTGCGAGCAACAATCTCAGAGATGTAAGAAAATATGTAGAAGATAATCAGATTACGTTGTGGACAACGGCCGGGGTGCTGGAAAAAGCAGAACTGTTGGGAATTGTGACACATGATACAGCAGTAAAGCTGTGGGACAAGATGTATGAAGATGGCCTGTCTCTTCCGGAATGTACCTATGAGGAGTATGTGAGAAAGAAGAAAGCAGTTTAAATGGCAGACATAAGAAAAGAGGTAAAAATATGCTTGGAACAATCGTAAACACAGCCACGATCCTGACCGGCAGTGTGCTGGGAAGCGTACTGCGCAAAGGAATCAAAGAGGAATATCAGAATGCACTGTATACAGCCATGGGACTGGCTGCTACTGCTCTTGGTATCAATGCTGTTGTGTCCAACATGGCAAAAAGCCAGTATCCGGTACTGTTTATTGTCAGCCTTGCGCTGGGCAGTCTGATCGGCACTGTTCTGGATATTGACGGCAAATTCCAGGGGCTAGTGGGCAGATACTCCAGATCAAAACTGGGGCAGGGACTGTCCACAGGGATCCTGCTGTACTGCATCGGCACCCTTTCCATCATGGGGCCGGTCATGAGTGCCCTTCACGGAGACAATACCTATCTGTTTACCAATGCCACTCTGGACTTTGTGACATCGACAGTGCTGGCCTCCACCTACGGCATCGGCATGGCGCTGGCGGCTCCGGTGCTGCTCTGCTGGCAGGGAGCGATCTACCTGATCGCAAGCAATCTCTCCGGGAGCTTCTTTTCCGAAGAAATGATCGCGGAGCTCTGTCTGGTGGGCGGTATCCTCATTGCCAGCTCCGGTCTCGGTATCCTCAAGATTAAAGACTGCAAGGCCCTGAACATGCTTCCGGCGCTGGCAGTGCCGGTGGTATTCTTCCTGCTCAAAGGGCTGATGGGATAAGATAAAAAGCTAAAAGCACCAGCTGAATGTTTGCAGGAGGTATCCCGATGCTGCCCGGGGCTGTATTTCAATCCGTGTAAACAGGAACCACTCTTGTTCGCAATTATTCGAAAAACAGCTGTGTGCCTCAGACATATCCGACGCGTCTGATCTCGAAACGGACTGCCATAGAACCTGTCTGACCGGAAAGGACATATCATGTCCTGAACCGTCAGACATGTTCTATGACTGTCCGGGGCGGAAGCAGCACGCGTGGATATGTCTGAGGTACACAGCGTCCTGTGTACAATGACGAATAGTCCCCCTCTTTTTTGGTATGACTATCGGTTGACACACTGCGCCGTCAGGTGGTATATTTATATTACCAGTATCAGGTAAGAATGAAATACCGGCAGCCGCAGGTTTGCCTCTGACGGCTGCTGTTTGTGCAATTGTGTCAGGAGAAAGAAATATGGCTACATTAAAAGATGTTGCCCGTGAGTCGGGGCTTACGGTAGGGACGGTATCCAGGGTGCTGAATAACAGAGGTTATATCAGCGAACAGACGAGAAATAAAGTATATGAGGTGATGAAACAGCTGAATTATCAGCCGAACGAGATGGCGCGTTCTCTGTCGAGACAGAAGAACAATACGATAGCACTGATTGTGCCGCACATTATGCATCCATATTTTTCCAAACTGATCAGCTGTCTGGAGCTGTCTGCCGCTCAGCATAAATACAAGATCCTTCTTTTTAATTCCAAGGGAAAAGAAGAAAAAGAAGAAGAATATATCGAGATGTGCAAGAGCAACCGCGTGGAAGGGATTGTCCTGTGCAGCGGCTCTTTTCATACGGAGAAGTTTAAGAATCTGCATTGTCCTTTGATTACCATGGAGCGGTTTATGGATGAGGGTACTGCGGGGATCGAGTGTGACAACTATCAGGGCGGTCTCTTGGCTGCGGAGCATATGATCTCCCGGGGTTGCCGGCAGCTCCTGTACATTGGAGGAGTCAATGAGCAGCCTATGCCTGCAGACGAACGGAAGCGTGCGTTTGCGGACGTATGCAGAAAATACGGTATATTGTTTCGTGAGGAGAACCCGGGGCAGGTTTTTTACAATGATATGAAGTACTACTCCGTGATCCAGCAGGCGCTCGACAAATATCCTGAGACAGATGGAATCTTTGCCAGCTCGGATCTGATCGCGGCGCAGGTGCTTCAGGTGTGCCGGGAAAAAGGCATGACAGTACCGGGACGCATGAAAGTCGTGGGATTTGATGATGAGTATCTGGCGTCTCTCACCGTTCCGGAGATTACCACCATCCGTCAGCCGCTGAAGGAGATGGCAGAGACGGCAATTTCGATGATCGCAAAAGCGGCAGCAGGAGAAATGGTGGCGGCACGGAGCGTCTTTCCGGTGCAGCTCATTCAGAGAGGGACGACCTGAGCGTACTGCCCGGAGCTGTCTGCTGTGCATAACTGCCGGAGACAGACGGACCGACTTCCGGTATAGAAACATCATAGAACAAAGAACATAGAATAAAAAACAGGGATCTGACAGGATATCCCTGTTTTTTATTTTTACCGTATATTAAACGATAAACATTCAAAATGATGCGAAAATGATTTCATAATACAAAACAGTGGAAAAGTATGGTCAATATAGACAAAAACAAAGACTGAAAATTGTAAATAAGTGATGAATCGACGTATAATGGGCATAAAATATATAATAACCGGTTGACATATCGACGAAGCCGTGGTAGGATACAGACACATGAGAGAAATCGAAAAAATCATGAACGAAAAACAAAATTTAAGGAGGAAAACAAACATGAAAAAAAAGATTTCTTTAGCGGTAACAGCAGCAATGGCGCTGTCTATGATGGCATCCGGTTCTATGTCAGCGTTGGCAGATGAGGATGTTGCGATCACAATCTTCAACTCCAAGATGGAGATTCAGAGCCAGCTGGAAGAAAAAGCAGCAGAGTACTCTGAGGCAACCGGTGTTGAGATTGAGGTTTACTACTCCAATGATACAGTAGCAGCTCATATGGCTACCAGATATGCTTCTGAGGATCCGTACACACTGGCTATGGTAGATGCAAAGGATATCTACTCTCTGGCTCCGGAGCATGGTGTTGACCTCAGTGATCAGGACTGGGTAAACGATACAGATTATGAGATCGCTGTTGATGGCAAGGTATATGGTTTCCCGGTATGCGTAGAGGCGCGTGGTGTGATCTACAACGCAGATGCCATCGAGGCGATCACAGGTGAGACCTTCAACCCGGATGATTACGCTACACTGGATGCATTTAAGGGACTTCTGGATACCCTGGTTGCAGGCGGTATGGAGACTCCGACCGGTATCATGAAGGAAGACTGGTCTCTCGCAGGACATTATCTGACTCAGGTATATGAGGAGCAGGAAGATACAGAAGCATTTATTACAGCTCTTCATGAAGGGAGCGCAGACCTGATTAACAATGAGAAGTTCAATTCTCTGATGGATACCTTCGATGTACTGATGGCAAACAATTACGCTAAGGATTCTGCAATCGCAGCAGAGCGTGAAGTGACAGAGCAGAAGCTGGCAGAGGGCGAGATCGCATTCATGTTCGGCGGAAACTGGGACTGGTCCGTGATCAATGCGTATGACTATGCTGAGCACATGGGTATGATGCCGGTTCCGCAGAATATGGAAGACGGCACCAATGCCAAGCTTGTAGGCGGCGGTTCCAAATACTTCTTTATCGATTCTTCTGACAATACCTCTGAGGCACAGCAGCAGGCTGCCAAAGACTTCCTGAACTGGCTGGTATATGACGAGGAGGGACAGTCCTTCCTGGTAAATGACTGTGCACTGGTTCCGGCATGCTCCAACAATGCGCTGGAAGTATCCGATCCGCTTGGACAGTCTGTAAAGAAATATGCA
>JAQXWO010000005.1 GCA_029225485.1 Lachnospiraceae bacterium | reverse complement strand
TATATCCGGGAAAAATGTGAGGAAGAAGGATTTCCGCCTTCTCATCTGATCATCGAGCTGACAGAGACCTCTTTGCTGAACAATTTTGAACTGGCGACACAGTTTTGTAAAGAGCTGATGCAGATGGGGATCGGTGTGGCGCTGGATGACTTCGGGACCGGTTATTCCAGCTTTAATTATCTGAAGAATCTTCCAATCAGCGAGATCAAAGTGGATCATGAGTATGTTCAGAACCTGCCGGAAAACCACTACAATCAGACGATTATTTCCTGTCTGTATCATCTGTCGCAGGATCTGAATCTGGAGCTTTGTGTGGAAGGTGTGGAGACAGAAGAAGAACTGGAGATCCTGAAGAATATGGGGATTTCATTAATTCAGGGATATTATTTTGAACGTCCGATGGAGTACGATGTGATCCGAAGAGAGTTTCCCAATAAAATACTGCCGGAAGTGGAAGATTAGATTCAAAGTGCCTCATTTCATTGTCCGCAGGGCAATGAAATGAGGCACTTTTTCAGAAAACAGAGGACTATAGTTTCAGAATACGCAATTGATCCAGAAACAGGCGCATCCTCATATGCCAGTCCATTCTGGGCAGGGGCCAGGGGATGTAGTCCAGCTTCTGTGATTCTGCCGGGACCTCCGGCACCGGGTAGATCTGATCTTTGTGCTCGGATGGGCAGTCGATCCATCGTCCACGCAGACAGGACCAGGCGCGGCTGGCCACCATGGATACAGCGCTGAGCCCGAAATGAAAGAAGGATTCATTTTTCAGAGAAAGCAGCGGGAACGGTATCTTCATGGCGCCGGTGGCGGCCAGCATACAGGCGGAAGGGGAACAGCACCCGGGGGTTTTATAGGAAGCAATGTCATTCAGTACGGAACCGCAGTTGCCGAGGGTTAGAACCGGTCTGTTCAGAGAACGGATCCTGTTTTTATCATAGGCATTTCCGTCACGGTCAAACCAATATCGATTTCCATCGATCATAATGCCGCCTCCGATGATGACAGTCAATGGAAGCGGCATATTTTTCTGAGGTGCATAAATCACATATTCAAAACCGGAGCGAAGAGCATTCAGGCAGCCTCCGTCGCAGGCGAGCTCCAGCTGACGGGCAATCTCAGGAGTGACTTCTGAGAGAGAGGAAATCTTCGGAGCGTGGGGCAGACAGTGACCTGCCAGAGCCAGCACATTTGGAAACTGGCGGTGGAATTCATCGTCCATCAGGGAAGGATTTGCGCGGCGGAAGGAAAAAACGGGTGGTGTATCACCGGAAATCTCCAGATCGGGAGATCCGAATCCGCGGCGTCTGGCCTCTGTCATCAGGGGAACGGTGGCCGGGTCAATTCCCATGATTCTTGTAGCCACCTCATCCGTGCCCACAGGATCCGTGCCGGAGATGATCACATGAGAATCCACAGGATCCACAGGGGCAGGCGTATTGCCCTCTCCGCCGATGATTCCGTCGATGATGATCAGGTCGGGCTGGAACAGATACAGAAGATCCGCCAGTTTCTTATTAATATAATAGTTGTGATTGCGTTCGCGGAGCGCGTAAGGAATGGTACCCATGGCATTTTTAAAACCGAGAGTGACCCCTGTGTAAATATTGGTCTTCAGTTTGGGAACGGACACATAACATGACTTCCCTTCTATGATATCCTGATAGATTTCCGGTATGTAGACTTCTTTCATGACTTCCGCCTTTGGCAGAAGATAACGTACCACCGGACAGGTTTCCAGAGCCACCAGCCCTGTCTTGTGGTATCGGGCGATCCGGTCATATCCTGCCACCTTGAAACTGGTGCGGGTAGGCATAGGCTTTCCGGAGGACTCTGTGATCACGATGTTCTTCTGGAATTGTTTCAGATAGGCGATGACTGCATCAAAGACTCTGGGATCAGTGGATTCAGGATAGTCGCTGTCCTTCATTCCACTTTTGTGATAGACAGAAACCAGATTCGGCTTTACGTACAGTCGTTCACAGGAAGCAAATTTTTTGGCAAAACCTGTCTTTTCATTCAGAAGATCCAGGTTCCGGTATACAGTCCGGTAAATTTCTTTTACATCTTTACGCGCAAAATAAGCATCCGTCCCATAATTTTTGGGAAGAGCGACATAATCCGTTCGAAAATCTATATCAGCAGCATTTGTGATTACAACATGCGGTTTCATTCAGGTGCCTCCTATCCTGTGTAAATAGATGACTGGATAAACAGCCAATACATAGTGTCAGTATACTCGATAAAATAGAAAAATGCCAGAGAAATTATAAATGCATATGACCCGGTTTATGAGGAGCTGTATTATTTTTTATTCACTTGACGATTTCTGACAGTTTTACTGGATAAGTTGAACAGGATGTGTTATAATTAGCCAAATGTTAAGCGCTGACTTGCCGGGTTTTTGTTATTTTCTTATCATGCAGAGGATAAGGGAAATGCGGGACGGGCATACGCAAGCTTTACAAATTATTTTTATTCACAAGGAAGGTGGGCAATTGGAAAACTATACTAAGTATAAGTTGAAAGGAAACGAGGAGCTGGCGTCCTTACTGGCCGACAAGGACAATCTGTTCGTCGTTGCCTGCAACAAGTGTTTCAAGGAATTTGAGACCGTTGACGAGCCT
>JAQXWO010000004.1 GCA_029225485.1 Lachnospiraceae bacterium | reverse complement strand
GTGTATTTGATGTACATCTGATGGTACAGCAGCCTGAGCGATACATAGAGACCTTTGCCAGATGCGGAGCAGACAGTATTACCGTGCATGCAGAGGCGACAAATCATCTCCATCGGGTGATCCATCAGATCAAAGCATGTGGCTGCAAAGCCGGAGCTGCACTGAATCCTTCCACACCGCTTTCTGTACTGGACTATGTGCTGGAAGATCTGGATATGGTTCTCATCATGACAGTGAATCCCGGATTCGGGGGACAGGCCTATATTCCCCAGATGACAGGGAAGATCCGCACATTGAGAAAACAGGCCATTTCCCTGGGGCTACCTCTTGATATCCAGGTAGACGGAGGAATCAAAGAAAGCACCATACGCACCGTGCTGGAAGCCGGAGCCAATGTATGTGTGGCAGGGTCCGCAGTATTTGGAGGAAACATCCGCCAGAATGCAGAGAAGCTGCTGGCTGTGATGGAGGAATACAAGAGTTATTTCTGAAAACGTTTGACATAAAAAAGAATAGATGAAGAGACAGACAGGAGAGAAACAATCATGAAACTTGGTATCGTTGGTTTACCGAATGTAGGAAAAAGTACCTTATTTAATTCCCTGACAAAGGCAGGCGCCGAGTCTGCCAACTATCCGTTTTGTACGATAGATCCCAATGTGGGCGTAGTGGCAGTACCGGATTTCCGGCTGAAGCTGCTGGCTGATATGTATCATTCGGCAAAAGTGACCCCGGCAGTGATCGAGTTCGTGGATATTGCCGGACTGGTAAAGGGAGCTTCCAAAGGAGAGGGACTGGGAAATCAGTTCCTTGCGAATATCCGTGAGGTAGACGCGATCGTGCATGTAGTTCGCTGTTTTGAGGATACAAATGTCATACATGTGGACGGATCCGTGGATCCGGCCAGAGACATTGAAACGATCAATCTGGAATTGATCTTTTCAGACCTTGAGATTCTGGAGCGCAGGATCGCCAAGACGACCCGTGCGGCCAGAAATGACAAAGCCCAGGCGAAGGAACTGGAGCTTCTTTTGAGGCTTCAGAAGCATCTGGAGGACGGAAAGCTGGCCATCACCTTTGAAACAGATGATGAGGATGAGCAGGCATGGCTCGCAGAGTATAATCTCCTGACGGCGAAGCCTGTGATCTTTGCAGCTAATGTATGTGAGGAGGATCTGGCAGACGATGGCGCATCCAATCCACATGTGGAAAAGGTACGTGCCATTGCATCTGAGAGCGGCAGTGAGGTATTCGTGATCTGTGCTCAGATCGAGCAGGAAATCGCAGAGCTGGATGAAGACGAGAAACAGATGTTTCTTGAGGATCTTGGATTAAAAGAGTCAGGTCTGGAGAAACTGATAAAGGCAAGCTACAGCCTTCTGGGACTTCTGAGTTATCTGACGGCAGGCGAGACCGAGACGAGAGCCTGGACGATCCGGAAAGGGACGAAAGCTCCCCAGGCGGCCGGCAAGATTCACTCAGATTTCGAACGGGGATTTATCCGTGCAGAAGTGGTGAATTACCAGGATCTGCTGGACTGCGGTTCCTATGCGGCTGCCAAGGAAAAAGGACTGGTAAGGCTGGAAGGAAAGGATTACGTGGTAAAGGACGGAGATGTGATCCTGTTCCGCTTCAATGTCTGATCCGGAAAGGAAATATGTATGGTTGGAACGATACGGTTTCCACATTTGGGGATTTCGCTGTCTCATGTGATCAGGTCAGTGAGTATCGGAGGTTTTGAGATCGCCTGCTATGGTATGGTACTGGCGGCTGCCATGGTAACCGGTCTGTTTCTTGTCATGAGACTGGCCAGGTTTACCGGCCAGGATGAAGACAGTTATTTTGATTTTGGTATGATTGTGATCCTTGTTTCCGTGATCTGTGCCCGAATCTATTATGTTGTTTTTTCCTGGGACTATTACCGTGTCCATCCTTCTGAGATACTCAATCTTCGGGAAGGCGGGCTTGCCATATACGGAGGAGTCATCGGAGGAGCCCTGACAGCTGTCATTTACAGCAGGATCCGAAAGAAAAATCTTCTGCAGCTGCTGGATACGGCAGCTGTGGGACTGGCATGGGGGCAGATGGTCGGACGGTGGGGGAATTTTTTCAACCGGGAAGCCTTCGGCGGTTATACGGACAACCTTTTTGCCATGCAGCTTCCGCTGGATGACGTGCGTTCCTGGGAGGTGACACAGGAGATGCTGGATCACACAGAGATCATTGACGGTGTATCCTATATTCAGGTACATCCCACTTTTCTGTATGAATCGCTCTGGAATTTGGGAGTTGTGCTGATCCTGCTTTTTCTGATCTTGAAAGTGAAAAAGCAGTTTTTTGGCAGAGCGTTTTTCACATATCTGCTGCTGTACGGGATCGGCAGAGCCTGGATCGAAGGGCTCCGTACGGATCAGCTATGGATCCCGGGGACGGAGATCCCTGTCTCACAACTTTTATCCGTGCTGTTTGCAATAGCCGGGGGGATCAGTCTGTTTCTGTTATCTCGAAAGAGTAAAAAGAAGCCTGTGGGTGAAAATAACAGAAAGTGACAAAGGATCATGAAACAGAGAGAATTACTGAAAGAGCAGATAGAAAAAGAACGCAGGATACTGGATGGCTGTATCGAACAGGGGGCATCTCAGGAAGAGACCTATCGGCAGAGCCTGGCTCTGGATCGTCTGATCGAGGAGTATCTGGATTTATAGTTTCAACAGAAGAATGAGAAAACACTGCAGGACTGCTGCACAGAATGTGCGCAGTCCTGCAGTGTTTTTTGTAATGTTTTATAAATTTGCACTTGTATTTTTTGCTGATATGGTCTATTATTAAAGCTAAGTGGTAGAAAGTGGTGGAATAGTGTGAGAATGTGGAGGCAAGTGGGGCCACATTTCTGGATTATTCATGGGAGCACCAAAGAGCGGCCGGAAGAGGGTGTGTCATATGTTCATGGGCGAGTACAATCATACGATTGACACCAAAGGCAGACTGATAATCCCTACAAAGTTCAGAGACCAGCTGGGTGATGAATTTATTGTGACCAAGGGATTGGATGGTTGCCTGTTTGCTTTCCCCAAAAACGAATGGCAGATCTTTGAAGAGAAGCTGCGCACACTGCCGCTGAATCAGAAAAGCACCAGAAAATTCACACGATTTTTCGTGGCAGGTGCATGCATGTGCGAACTGGACAAGCAGGGGAGAATTCTCTTGCCTCAGACGTTAAGAGAATTTGCAGGTCTGGAGAAGGACGTGGTGTTGGCAGGAAATCTGAATCGTGTAGAAATCTGGAGTAAAGCGAACTGGGATGAAAACAATGCTTATGATGATATGGATGATATCGCAGAACAAATGACAGATTTCGGCATATGACCCTGAGGAGGCTTATATGGAATTTAAACACAAATCTGTACTTCTGGAAGAGAGCATTGAGGCTTTGAATATACGGCCCGACGGTATTTATGTGGACGGCACTCTGGGAGGAGGAGGTCATTCTTATGAAATATGCAGGAGACTGTCGGAGAAAGGCAGACTGATCGGCATTGATCAGGATGCAGCCGCTATTGAGGCTGCCGCCAGGCGCTTAGGGGAGTTTGGAGATAAAGTTACTATAGTACGCAGTAATTACTGCGAGATGAAACCGCAGCTTGAAAAGCTTGGTATTACATCAGTAGATGGAGTCATTTTGGACTTGGGGGTTTCCTCTTACCAGCTTGATTCGGCAGACCGAGGCTTTACTTACAGGGAGGATGCACCGCTGGATATGCGTATGGATCAGCGGCAGACTCAGACGGCGAAAGATATTGTGAATCAATACAGCGAAATGGAGCTGTATCGCATGATCCGTGATTATGGTGAAGAGCGATATGCCCGCAATATTGCCAGACATATTGTAAGTGCGCGCAGCGAAAAAACATTGGAAACAACTGGGGAGTTAATTCATGTTATAAAAGCGGCGATACCGATGAAAGCACGGGCAACGGGAGGCCACCCGGCCAAAAGGACGTTCCAGGCGATTCGAATTGAACTGAACCGGGAACTGGAGGTCCTTGAGAATTCTCTCGGGGAGATGGTCGACCTTCTGAGTGATGGAGGAAGGATCTGTGTGATCACATTTCATTCGCTGGAAGACCGTATTGTGAAAAATATATTCCGGCAGAGTGAGAATCCATGCACCTGTCCGAAAGACTTCCCGGTTTGTGTGTGTGGGAAAAAGTCAAAAGGTTATGTGGTTACCAGGAAACCAATCGTTCCTGGAGATGAGGAACAGGAAATAAATCCGAGATCGAAAAGTGCGAAACTCCGGGTGTTTGAGCGGACGAAACAGGTATCGGAATGATGATGTCCGGAAATGATGAAATAAAAGTAAGACCAGGTCAGGAGAGAAGATAGAAATGGCTAGATTGGAAAATGAGAGCGGCATTCGCCGCAGCCAGTACAGCAGAACAGACAATCGTAGGACATATGCATATGTGGATGGCAATACAGCGCGCAAGCTGCAGCATGCACCGGCGGAGAAAAAGAATCAGACAACATCCTCCAATACAGCTGTAAGAAGGAGAGCTTCCCGCAGGGCCGGAATGAATATGGGATATGTACTGTTCCTGACTGCGTCAGCGCTGATCACCGTGTTTATGTGTGTGAATTTTCTCAGCCTTCAGGCAGAGTGTACAAAACTTCGCCGTGAAGTGACGAACCTGGAAGTAAAGCTGGATTCTGCAAAGCTCGAAAATGACTCTGATTATGAGAGTATCATGACCGGGATTGATATGGAGCATGTAAAAGATGTGGCCATGAACAAGTTGGGCATGGACTATGCAAAAAAAGGCCAGATCGTGACGTACAGCAGAAATGACAGCGATTATGTGCGTCAGTATCAGGATGTGCCCGAAGAGTAGGTGAACAGGTGGCAGGAAATACAAAAAAAGAAAAAAGGTTTACAAGAAAAATGCAAATAAAGCTTCTGGCTGTATTTGCATTCATTTTATTATTTCTGGTTATTTTGCTGATCAGAATCGCATTCATCAATGTGGAAAATGGACAGCTGTATTCCAAACGTGTACTGTCTCAGGAGAATTATGACAGTCGTACCTTAAAGAGCAGGCGCGGAGAGATCCAGGATGCCAACGGAAGGATCCTTGCCTACAGCGAAAAACAGTATAATCTTGTGCTGGACTGTAATGCGGTCAATTATTACAGTGATCAGGATGATTTTGATGAGTATGTAGATGCCACGGTCGATGCGATTCTGGAAATTTTTTCTGATCTGGATGAGGCAGATATCCGTTTTCTGATAGAGGATGAGAAGACCAGCCAGAGCCAGTATCAGGTGCTGAAAACCGATGTCACGGAGGAAGAAAAGGATGCCTATGAGGAATATGTCTCTCCCTCAGATACGTCCGGATTGTCAGAAAAGGAAATAAAGAAGCGAAATAAGATCGTACAGGTATATTTTGAAGAAAATTATGTGCGAAGATATCCGATGAACAGTGTGGCCAGCACGGTGATCGGCTTCTCCAATGACATCGGAGACGGCATGTGCGGACTGGAGTCCTACTATGATACTATGCTGAAAGGGACGGATGGAAGAGTATTCGGATATCTGAACGAAAATCAGGAATATCAGAAAAGGACAGTTGCTCCGGAAAATGGATATACGCTGCAGATGACGATCGATGTCAATATTCAGCAGATCATAGAAAAATATATCGCAGAATTTGATGAAGAGTATGGAGATGACAAGGATGACGGTACCGCAAAACACGGTGCGAAGAATATTGGTGTCATAGCTATGGATCCCAACAGCGGAGCGATCCTGGGAATGGCCACCAATTCCGGCTATGATCTGAATCATCCTCAGGATCTGTCTGCATGGTACACACCTTCCGAGCTGAAAGCCATGACTTCAGAAGAATATGTGGAAGCTTTGAATACCATGTGGAATAATTTCTGTGTGACAGAAGGATATGAGCCGGGTTCTACCGTAAAGCCCATCACGGTCGCCTCCGCGCTGGAATGCGGCGCAGTGACAACGGAGGATTCTTTTGTCTGTGATGGTTTTGAATTTATTACTGATACAAAAATCAAATGTGATAATATCTATGGACATGGACTGGAGACCCTGGGGGATGCTATCAAAAATTCCTGTAACGATGCGCTGATGCAGATCGCAGCCCGTATGGGTGTGACAAAATTTGTCAACTATCAGTCACTCTTCAACTTCGGAAAGCTGACAGGGATCGACCTTCCCAATGAAGCAACAGGTGCTGTTTATACCAGAGAACGTATGAACGAAGTGGAGCTGGCCACCTGTGCCTTCGGTCAGGGCTTTACCTGTACTATGGTACAGGAGATAGCAGCATTTTGTTCTGTAGTGAACGGAGGATATTATTATCAGCCTCATGTGGTGGACAAGATCCTCGATGATGACGGCAAAGTGGTCAAGAGTAATGATGATCTCCTGCTGAAACAGACGATTTCCAGTGATGTATCTGATACAGTAAGAGGATTTCTGAAGACAGCGGTTGAAGAAGGTACCGGCCGGAAATCCCGTGTACCGGGGTATCTGACAGGAGGAAAGACAGGTACAGCCGAGAAGATCAATCCTGAGACCGGAAAACGATGGGCGGGGAAATACCTGGTGTCTTTTATCGGAGCGGCTCCGATCGACGACCCTCAGATCGTGATCTACGTCGTTGTAGACGAACCCAATGTGGCAGATCAGGCGGTCAGCACCTATGCGCAGGTATTATTCCGCAAGATCGCTACCGAAGTGCTTCCTTATATGAATATTTATCCAACGGAGGAAGTGACGGATCAGCTGCTTGCTGAGCTGGGGATTACCAGGGATGATATTGTGGAGGAAACAGCGGATGTTTCCAGACAGACCTTTCAGGCATTCGATTCCTACGGCAATCTTTACAACAATGCTTATGTGAACGAAGATAATGTAGTAGTATCAGCCGATGGATCGCCCCTTGCGGGAGCTTATGTGGATACGGATGGCTCTGTCATCGATGGATATGGCAATCATGTAGCCCGGATCGAAGATCAGTCAAGTGGATCGTTGGAGCCCACCGAACAGAAAGCAGACAATCCGGACATGGCAGTGCCGCCGGATGAGGATACCGGAAACCCGGAAGACTCTTCCCTCTGGGATGCGGCTGCTTTGCCTGAAGAAGAATAAATGAATAACCTCATGAAAGTGATAATAGACTGTATAAAGCTTTCATGAGGTTTTTTATGCAGAAAACCAGGACTTTTCACCGGAGAAAGACCGTTGTCGTTTTTCTGTGCTGTTTTGCTGCTCTGGTCGGTCTTGCCGTGCGTCTTGCCGTATTAATGGTGGTGGATTCTGAATATTATGCGTCGCTTGCCCGGGATCTCCATGAGAGGGAGAGAACGATAAAAGCTGCCAGAGGAAAAATACTGGATCGAAACGGGACCGTCCTGGCAGATAACAGAACTGTCTGTACGGTATCTGTGATCCACAGTCAGCTCAGTGACCCGGAGCAGGTGATCTCTGCACTGAGTAAGGAACTGGATATGGAAGAAACACAGGTGCGGAAACGGGTGGAAAAAGTCAGTTCCATAGAAATCATTGCCAAAAATGTGGAAAAAGAGAAGGGAGACCGGATTCGTAATTATAAACTGGCAGGAGTGAAGGTAGATGAGGATTATCGCAGATATTATCCTTACGGGAGCATGGCGTCGAAGGTGCTGGGATTTACGGGAGCGGACAATCAGGGGATCATCGGACTGGAAGTCCGGTACGAGGATGTCCTGAAGGGGATACCGGGCCGCATCCTGACTCTGACGGACGCCAGGGGAATCGAGCTGGAAGATACTGGGGAGACGAGAGAGGAACCGGTCAATGGAAATGATCTGTATATCAGTCTGGATGCAAATATCCAGCAGTTTGCAGAACAGGCAGCGTACAAGGTCATGGAACAGAAAGAGGCAGACAGTGTATCGATTATTATTATGAATCCTCAAAATGGAGAAATCTATGCCATGACAAATGTACCGGAATTCGATCTGAATCAGCCGTATCAGCTGAATACAGAGGATTCGGCTTCCTTAAATACAGAGGAATATCAGAACAGTCTGAATCAGATGTGGAGAAATGGATGTATCAACGATACGTATGAGCCGGGTTCCACATTTAAAATTATTACTGCCTCTGCGGGTCTGGAAGCGGGAGTGGTATCACTGACCGATCAGTTTTACTGCCCTGGATATAAAATAGTAGAGGACAGGAGAATCCGGTGTCACAAGGTGGGAGGCCATGGAGGAGAGACTTTTGTTCAGGCAATACAGAATTCCTGCAATCCTGTCTTTATAGAGATCGGACTGAGGCTGGGCGTTGAGAGGTATTTTCAATATTTTGAACAATTTGGCATGAATCAGAAGACGGGAGTGGATCTGCCGGGAGAGGCTTCCACGATTATGCATAAACAGGAAAATGTGGGTCAGGTAGAACTGGCAACCATATCTTTTGGGCAGTCCTTCCAGATCACTCCGGTCCAGCTGGCAGCGACCGTCAGTTCTATCATCAATGGAGGACTTAGGGTGACACCCCATTTTGGCATACGTGTAAAATCCGCAGACGGAACATTGATCCAGATATGCCGCTATCCTGAAAAAACAAGGATTTTATCAGAGGATACTTCTGAGACGATGCGTTATCTCCTGGAACAGGTGGTAGACGGGGGCGGCGGAAAGCGGGCATATATTGAGGGATACCGCATCGGCGGAAAGACAGCCACATCGGAAACACTTCCAAGAAGTGCCAATCAGTATATATCCTCCTTTATCGGGTTTGCACCGGCAGACGATCCCCAGGTGCTGGGACTTTGTGTCATCAATCATCCTCAGGGAGTGTATTACGGAGGTACGATCGCCGCACCGGTGATCCAGGAAATTTTTCAGAACATTCTTCCGTATCTTGGAATCGAAAAAACGGAAATCGAAACACAGAGCTGAAGAATTTTCATAAAAGAGGTTGAATAATCGGGAGAAAGGACTTATACTGGTCACGGGTGGTGCGGCAGACTGAGAATATATGCCCGCCATGAACAAACATAAGAATAAAGGAGACCTGTGCGCTTCAGAGGCCGCAGGCAAAGAGGTGTAAGATGATAATTAAACTGGATGTGTTGATTCCGTTATTTGCAGCATTTCTGATCAGTGTGCTGCTGGGACCGGTCGTGATTCCCTTCCTTCAGAAGCTGAAGGTAGGGCAGACGGAACGTCAGGAGGGAGTACAGTCTCACCTGAAAAAGGCAGGCACGCCTACGATGGGCGGACTGATGATCCTGATCGGCACCACGATAGTATCAGTGTTTTATATTCCAAGTTATCCGAGGATCATCCCGGTACTCTTTCTTGTGCTGGGTTTTGGTATCATTGGTTTTCTGGATGACTACCTGAAAGTGGTGATGCGCCGCTCTGACGGACTGTATCCGAAACAGAAAATGCTGGGTCAGCTGATCGTCACGACTGTCTTTGTGGCGTATCTCTGGTTTATGGATCCGACCTGTCTGGAAATGCTGATCCCGTTTTCAGGAGGAAAGATCCTGAACGGTCCGGTGGTGAAGGCAGTCGCTGTACCGCTGGCTTATGTGGCCGTGATCGGTACGGTCAACGGTGTGAATTTTACAGATGGTCTGGATGGTCTGGCCACCGGTGTGACCACCATAGTTGCAGTATTTTTTACTGTGGCATCTATGACTTTACAGGGTGGGATTGAGCCGATGACAGCAGCAGTTACCGGCGCCCTGCTGGGATTTTTGCTGTTCAATGTATATCCGGCCCGGGTATTTATGGGCGATACCGGTTCCCTTGCTCTGGGAGGGTTTGTGGCAGGATGTGCCTATGTCATGAAGATGATGTGGTTTATTCCGATCGTAGGTCTGATCTATCTGATCGAGGTGATCTCTGTCATGATACAGGTGACCTATTTTAAGAAGACCGGAGGAAAAAGATTCTTCAAGATGGCGCCGATCCATCACCATTTTGAACTCTGCGGATGGTCGGAGACCCGTATCGTCACAGTATTTACGGTGATTACCACATTCCTGTGCCTGCTGGCACTTGTAGGAATTGGATGAGAATTAGGAGGAAAGGATTATGGAACTTGCAGGTAAGAAGGTACTGGTGTTCGGTACCGGAATCAGTGGTATCGGAGCAGTCAAACTGCTGGAATATAAAAATGCAGATGTGATCTTATACGATGGAAATGCAGACCTGAAGGAGGAAGAGGTCAGGGCAAAGCTGCCTGAGGGAAGTAAAGCCCGGATCGTGCTTGGAAGCTTTCCGGAGGAAGAGCTTGACAGTCTTCAGCTGGCAGTGCTCAGCCCCGGAGTGCCCTGCGACATTCCGGAAGTGCTTCAGATGAAGGCCCATGATATCAAGATCTGGGGCGAGGTAGAGCTTGCCTATCAGTGCGGAAAAGGGGATGTCCTCGCAGTTACCGGTACCAATGGAAAGACGACGACCACCAGTCTTCTGGGAGAGATCATGAGAAATGCCGCAGATGAGGTACATGTGGTTGGAAATATTGGATTTTCCTACACAGAGGCAGCGATGGATATGACAGATCAGGCGGTGACTGTGGCAGAGATCAGCAGCTTCCAGCTGGAGACTACGGAGGAGTTTTCACCCCGTGTCAGCACGATTTTGAATATTACTCCGGATCATCTGAACCGTCATCATACCATGGAAGAGTATATCCGTGTTAAAGAACTGATCGCGTCACATCAGCGTCCGGAAGATACCTGTGTACTGAACTATGAGGATGAGGTCCTCAGAGAATTCGGAAAAACAGTACCGGTACGTGTGATCTGGTTCAGCAGCAGACGTGTACTGGAGCGCGGTATTTATCTGGACGGCGAGATGATCCGCTATGCGGCAGACGACGGAGTGACAGATATCTGTTCCGTCAAAGAGGTAAATCTTCTTGGTCAGCACAATTATGAAAATATCATGGCGGCTACGGCAATGGCCCTGGCCTATGGTGTACCTCTGGAAAAGATCCGTCCGGTGCTTCACAGCTTTCAGGCAGTAGAACACAGGATCGAGTATGTGACAGAGAAGCATGGTGTTGTATATTACAATGATTCCAAGGG
>JAQXWO010000003.1 GCA_029225485.1 Lachnospiraceae bacterium | reverse complement strand
GTAACTGCCGTCCGCCGCCATTTCAATCCTGAAGTCATCAACAATGGAATCGCCGTGACTTTCAACTATTTTTATCACATTATAAAGAATACTGTTCAATGTAAGGTTCTTTTCATGGGTCGTGGAATATGTCCCGCTATCCTCGAATACCACACAGTAGGAAAGCTCATTATATGCAATCGGATTCCCGTTTCGGTCATAAATATTGCCCCGGGCACTGTCAAGCTGCCGCTCTTTTTTAATGGAGAGTGAAAAATCGTTCTGGTAGGATTCTCCATTGATAATCTGAAGCTGAAACAGTAGCTGCAGCAGCAGAGCTGCAAGAACTGCCAGTACAACCATCAGTACCAGAATTCTGGATCTGATCGCTCTGGAAAGTGTATGTTTCACATGATCAAACAAAATTGTCAACACTCCTCTTATCTGTCAAACTGAGATGTTTGTTAATCTTATAAAGAATCTGGTAACAGAATATAGTCAGAAGCAGCGTGTAAATGACTTCCGGAAGAATGATTCTCTTCAGATAGAAGAAAAAATGAATACGTCCCCGCAGCAGGAACATAAATCCGTACTGAAGTATCCCATATACAAGATCACAGATCGATATCAGGAAAATCGGTGTTTTAATATCATCATCATAAAAGATACGGTAAAAGTTTCCGCTGAAATAGCCTACCCACATGTAGAGCAGCGCGTGAAAGCCAATGATGCTGTTAAAAAACAGATCACTCAGAAGTCCGCAGAAAAAACCGGTCAGAAGGCCGTCTCTCCGCCCGCGCATCAGCCCGAAGGATACAGTCAGGATGATCAGCAGATTCGGCTTGATGGAACCGATGGCGATCATCTGACACACAGTAGACTGAAGAATAATGCTTACCAGAATCAGAAACAGCATTGTAACCTTTCGTTTCATTCGGTCTCCTCCCTGAAGAACGTATTAATTGCTGCCGGTCTCGCTTTCCGGTTCGGAGGTCTCTGAATAAGTCCCGGCGGATGTCACTTCTCCGGAAGCGATTTTGTCCGCCTCCGCAGGGTCATAATCTTTCAGCTCCAGAATCACCAGTACCTCCTGCAGATGTCTGAAATCCACAACGGGAGTCAGATAGCCGGATTTTGTCATATTGTTGGAATCATTGTTTAATTCACTGATGTATCCGATCAGAATACCCGGAAGATATTTCTCACTGATGTAGGAGGTCACTACTTTATCTCCTACGTGTACTTTATTTTCCGTGTCAGTAAGACGTACCAGATTCAGTGCGCCTTCGTCGATCAGCTGGAGATTTCCGGCAATGATACACTGATCGGAGGTCGTGGATACCATGGCGCTCACGCTGCTGTCATCATCAATGATCGAACGCACCGTCGACCAGTTCGTTCCGACTTCTGTGACAATTCCCACAAGACCGCTTCCGGAAATAACATTCATATCTTTTTTGATGCCGTCCGAGGAACCTTTGTCGATCGTAAACAGCTGGAACCAGTTGCCGGACTCTCTGGCAATGATTCTGGCTCCGACTTTTTCATAATCTTCATACTGCTGATCCAGTTCAAAAAGCTCCCGGAGTCTGTCCAGCTCTTCTTTATTCTGAAGAAGCTGGGTATTTTCGGCCGTCAGGGTATCTACTTTTTCTTTCAGCTCTGCATTTTCCTCCCGGAGAGACACTGCATCCTCAAAGTTGTCCGTAAGACCTGACAGCCAGAGCCCAAAACTGTTGATGCCTTTCTGAACAGGTGTAATGAAAAAGCCGCCGACCTGCTTTACCGGTGAAATGATACCATCCCCCCAGAAAGAGATTGCGATCAGCAGTACGCAGAATATGCTCAGGCATATCAGCAGAATACGGTTTTTGTAATTTCTGTCTGTTGTTTTTTTCATATTTTCACTGCCCCTTATCTCATTCCCGCCAGATCCTGCAGAGAATATGTATACTGTTTCAGATCGTGATTATTCAGGATATCCACAAGTCCCCGGACGGTGCTGCCTGCAGGATCCTGAACATGATGAAGCGGTATACCGATTTCCCGTCGGATATATTCCGGTAAATTTAATATCATAGATACGCCGCCGGTCAGATACAATCCCTCCTGGGTAATATCTTTCATAAGCTGAGGCGGAATACGATTGTACACGGATTTGATATTCTCCACGATATCATCTACAGAATCAATGATGGATACACTGACTGCAAGGGAGGGGATCAATTCCGATTTTGGAAGTCCTGAAAGTGTATGAATACCAAATACTTTCTGTTCCAGCTTTGGTCCGTTGTTCATAAATGCGAGATTATTTTTCAGGGACTCTGCCGTTTTCCTGCCGATGCTCAGATTGAATTTCCGGCGGACCATCGTCATGATGTCCTCATCCAGCTTCCGGCCGCCCACCTTCAATGTCTGACTGAGGATCACCTTTCCGGATGAAATGACTGCAATTTCCGTGGTATCGGCCCCGATATTCACGATCATGTGTCCTCTGGAGGAAAGCACGGGAAGTCCTGCGCCGACGCAGTCGGCAATTCCCTTGTCGACCAGATGTACTTTGCCTGCGTTGATCTTGCTGCTCATGACATGAAAAAAAGCACGCCGCTCCACCTGGGTGATATCACTTGGCACCGCAATGTAAATGGAACTGCCTCCCCCGAAGCCGTGAAAACGCTTCAGAATATGATAAAGCACCAGCTCCATTTCTGTGGCATTGGCGATCACGCCGTTCATCATCGGCCAGACCACTTTGACGTTCTGCGGAGTCTTTTCATACATGGCGTAAGCAGCCTCTCCGACTCCGATCACCTCATGTCCGTCTCGCAGAGCAATGACATTTTTGTCATATAAAAAATGCTTTCCACTCTTATCCCGGATCTTGATGGTATCCGTGCCGAGATCCACACCGCATACTTTTTGAAAAAACATAAACTACTCCCCTCAAACAGTATTTCAACACTGACCACCGGTATATTCTTCCTCCATCTCCTGAAGAATCCCCTGCTCCCGCATGCTGAAAGCCTGCATATCTCCTATAATAATATGATCCAGAAGCTCGATTCCAATCAGACGACCTGCCTCCAGCACACGTCTGGTAAGCAGAATATCTTCACCGCTTGGCTCAGGCACTCCGCTGGGATGATTGTGAAGCAGGATAATGCCCACTGCCAGATGGCGCAGCGCACTGATAAAGATTTCCCTCGGTGAGATCAGAGATGCCCTGACTGTGCCCTTGGAAATGATTTCCTCGTGGATCAGTACGCTTCGTGTATTGAGCATCAGAACGCGGAGCACCTCCTGCTCCTCATGGCGCATCTCTTCCATATAGTAAGATGCAATGGAAGCGGGATTGGTAAAGGACAGTCCGCTGACAGCCTGTGTGCGGGCGATCCTCCTGGAAAGCTCTGCAATGCACTTCAGCTGAACTGCTTTGACAGTGCCGACTCCGCGAATCTTCATTAAATCAGAAATCGACATATGATAAATGCCAAGAAGTCCGAAGCCGTCTCCCTGACAGCGCAAGACTTTTCTTGACAATTCCAATGCCGACTCTCCCTTCGCCCCAGTACGAAGTATCACAGCCAGCAGCTCCGCATCGGACAGAGATTCTGCCCCGCCGGACAAACACTTTTCGTATGGTCGTTCTTCTTTTGGTATGTCTTTTATAGTATTTGGACGCAGAATATCACTCATACACGTTCATGTACGCTCTCCCATTCTGTCTATCTGAATCATGCGTAATATTTTAACACAAAAAACGGATAAAGTATACACCTATATTCTAAAGTTTTTTTAAATCTTTTGGTACTGTTTACGCGACGCTGTCTGTTCCATCTATATCCATGCGCACTGTGTATTGTTATACGTAAAGAGCTGCCACCGCTTCTGCCACCCGGATGCCATCCACGGCAGCGGAGGTGATGCCGCCTGCATAGCCGGCTCCTTCGCCGCAGGGGAAGAGCCCGGGGATGGAGGTCTGGCAGGTTTCGTCCCGCAGGATGCGGACCGGGGAGGAAGTCCTGCTTTCTACACCGGACAGAAGTGCGTCGTTATCTGAAAATCCGGGAATACGCTTTCCGAAGGCTTCGATGCCTTCGATCAGGGAGAGATTCAGTTCATCAGGAAATATATTTCTTAGGTTGGAAAGTTCAAAGGCTCCCTTCATCTGCGGCTGTACTTTTCCAGGAGTCCCGGTCGGGTGATTTTCTTTAAAATCACCGTATTTCTGGACAGGGATTTTTCCATTTCCACACTGGTAAGCTGCTTCTTCCAGCTTTTCCTGGAAAGCGAGACCCGCCAGAGGATCGTCGGACTGTGCGCCGTAGTCCTCCGGAGTCACGGTAACTACGATAGCACTGTTGGCATTGGTACTTCCCCGGTCACTGTAGCTCATGCCGTTAACTGCCAGTCTGCCCGGTTCGGAGGATGCATTGACCACGTAACCTCCGGGGCACATACAGAAAGAATACACTCCTCTTCCGTTTTCACATTTGTGAGTCACTTTGTAGGGAGCTGCTTCCAGTTCATAGGGACAGTCCTTCCCGTACATGGCATCGTTAATGATAACCTGGGGATGCTCCATGCGCAGCCCTACTGCAAAGGATTTTGCCTGCATCGGCAGATTCTGCTCTGCCAGCATACGGAAGGTATCCCGGGCACTGTGGCCGATGGCAAGTACAGCTGCGGCTGTGTCCAGACAGTAGGTTTCATTCGCTGTTTTTTCCTGTATCCACAGCCGCAGCTGTCCGTTTTCAAGCTGTCCGATCCCGATCAGTTTGTTTTCAAAACGGAACTCTCCGCCAAGCTGCTCTATTTCCAGCCGGATATTTTTTACGATCTCTGTCAGCACATCGGTCCCGATGTGAGGCTTCTGAAGATAAAGGATCTCCTCCTTTGCCCCTGCCTGGACGAAATTTTTCAGTACAAAACGGATCCTGCCCTCCGGATCTTTGATCAGTGTATTCAGCTTGCCGTCCGAGAAGGTACCGGCGCCGCCTTCTCCGAACTGAACATTGGATTCAGGATCCAGTTCTCCCGTCTTCCAGAAATGTTCGACGGTCTTTGTTCTTTTTTCTACACATTCTCCCCGTTCCAGAATGACTGGTCTCAGCCCCGCACGAGCCAGCATCAGCCCGCAGAAAAGCCCCGCAGGACCGCTCCCCGCAATGACCGGGCGGGGCAGATCAGAAGACCTGCTTCCCGGATCAGAACAGGGAAAGGAATACTCTTTCTGGTGAAAAAGGACTGCCTTTTTTGTCCTGGCTTTCCGAAGTACCGATGTTTCCTGCGGTATCTTTACATCGATGGTATAACTGTAAAACAGATTCGGTTTTTTTCTTGCGTCCAGAGATTGGCGCATGATCTCATAGGAAAAATCTTCGTTTTTGAGCCGGAGCAGTTTTCTGATCTCACGTTCCAGATCGGATGTACTGTGATCCGGCTTTAGTTTCAGTTCATTGATTCTGATCATAATTTTCTCCCGAAGACATTTATATAAATTTAGTCAGGAAACCTCAACCGGGAACCTGGTCTGATGCAGAATATCCGGCCACATATCCGCTGGCCCAGGCCCACTGCAGATTATATCCGCCGCACAATCCGTCCACATTCAGCAGTTCTCCTGCAAAATACAGACTGGAAACCAGTTCTGATTCCAGTGTCTGACTGCTGATCTGTGCAGTATCGACGCCTCCCTGGCATACCTGGCAGACATCAAAGGATTTCGTCCCGCAGGGTGTCAGACGAAACTGTCGGATCGCGGTCACCAGATTTTTCAGTGCAGCCCGGTCCCTTTCTTCTGTCAGACATCTGCAGTCGCTTTTTTTTGAAATGCCGGCAGCCTGAAGCAGGACCGGAATCAGTTTTTCATGGAGCATACCCTCCAGAAGAACCGGGAGCTTTTCATTTTGCAGCTGCAGAGCCCTGTTCTCCAGCATTTTCAGCAGGACGGTCTCTTCTGTATCCGGAAGAAAATTGACCGTCAGAAAAAAAGTATGTTCCGGATATCTGCAGGAGGCGATAAAGCGGCTCAGCTGGAATATGAGGATTCCTGAGACACCGTAGGATGTCCATTGAAGTTCCCCGTACTCCCGCCGGATCAGATCACCGGAAACAGTATACAGAGAAACTTCTGCCCGGCAGCGGACTCCTGCCAGAGAAGATACCAGCTTTTCACGGCAGATGACAGGAGTGAGCGCCGGATATACCGGAAGGATCCGATGACCGGCCATCCGGGCCAGGGTATAACCGCTGCCGTCGGAGCCTGTTTTGGGTGCTGCTTTGGAACCGCAGGCAAGAATCAGAGCATCACACTCATAACACCAGGATTCCGTGTGTACCAGCCACTGTCCCTGTTTCTTTTCAATCGAACAGATTTTTTCGGAACATTTTATCTTTACCCGGAGACGCCTGAGCTCTGTCATCAGTACAGCATGAACAGATCCGGACTGACCGGTGACCGGGTAGACATATCCCTGTTTTTCTGTGGTCAGAAGTCCTGTCGTCTCAAAAAAATCACAGACCTGAGAAGGGGTAAACCGGCTGAGAACAGAGCGGATAAAATTCTGGTCTGCGCCGAAGCAGGAATCCTCCGGATGCTCGTCCATATGGGTAAGATTGCAGCGGCCGTTTCCGGTCAGCATCAGTTTTTTGCCGGTCCGTTCCATGGCTTCCAGAATCGTCACAGCAGCACCCTTCCGTGCTGCTGTAATGGCCGCCATCATGCCGGCGGGGCCGCCTCCGGCTACGATCACCCGTCTCATGACAGCTTTAAGATTCCCTGCTCATACAGCTTCTGCAGAGACATCAGAATGCCCAGCTTTGCATGGGGCCAGGTAAGTCCACCCTGAAAATAAACGGCATAAGGAGGTTTGATGGGACCGTCAGCGCTGAGCTCGATGGAGGAACCCTGAACGAAAGCACCGGCGGCCATGATCACATCACTGTCATAGCCAGGCATGGCCCATGGCTCCGGTGTCACATAGCTGTCTACCGGAGCGGCAGCCTGAATGCCTTTACAGAATGCGATAACGCCTTCCGGAATGCCGAATTCCACCGCCTGAATGATATCATGCCGCGGTTCTTTTCCATCCGGAACCACATGAAAGCCCAGCTTTTCATACACATTTGCCGCAAAGATCGCACCTTTGACCGCAGCGGCAGTCACTGTCGGTGCCAGGAAAAAGCCCTGATAAAATGACTGCATCACGCCCAGGGAAGCGCCTACCTCTTTTCCCAGGCCGGGGGTGGTCAGGCGGTATGCTGCATTGTCCACGCAGGCTTTTGTTCCCACAATGTAGCCGCCGATGGGAGCCAGACCACCGCCGGGATTTTTGAT
>JAQXWO010000002.1 GCA_029225485.1 Lachnospiraceae bacterium | reverse complement strand
TACCTGCTCAAATTCTTCCTCGCTCATGCGGATCGCCAGATTGTCCCGGGTAATGCCGGCATTGTTAACCAGAATATCGATCTTGCCCAGCTCTTTTTCTGTCTCCTCAAAAAGCCGTACACAGTCTTCCCGATTGGAAATGTCTGCTTTTATCGCTGCTGCTCTTCTGCCAAGACCCCGGATCTCCTCTGCCACAGCTTCTGCTTTTTCTCTGGAACCACTGTAATTCACCGCGACATCCGCGCCATATCCTGCAAGAGTCAGAGCAATTGCTCTGCCGATTCCCCTGCCTCCGCCTGTTACCAATGCAATCTTTCCTGTCAGCATATCTCTAAAATCCTCCTGTTTCCTGTCGGATTGCTGTAAATCCCAGCATAAGCCGCGATAAATACTCAGCGCAGCCTGCTGCGTCTTAGTTTCTCAACATACACTCCCGAAAAAACAAATGTCATTTTTTCTCAGAAATTCCCGTTACTGTTCAGAGGCCAGTTTTTTCAGGTCCTCCGGTGTTTCTACAGAAAATACTCTCACTTCTTTACTGATCTTGCTCACCAGGCGTCCCAGTGTCTTTCCCGGACCGATCTCTACAAAGGTATCCACACCGTTCTGGATCATGTATTCTACGCTCTGCTGCCAGAGGACAGAGGAATATACCTGTCTGCCCAGAAGTGTCCGGATCTGTTCCGGCTCCTGAGCCTGCTCTGCCGTGACATTTGACACGAACAGCAGCTTCGGCGCCCGGATCTCTGTCTCATCCAGCAGTGCTTTCAGTTTCTCTCCCGCGCCCTCCAGCATGGGAGAATGGAAGGGTCCGTTGACCTTCAGCGGCATCACACGCATGGCGCCTGCCTCCAGCAGTTTCTGAGAAGCCTCTTCCACGGCCACCCTCTCTCCGGTGATGACCTGCTGGCCCGGGCAGTTATAATTTGCTACCCAGACATTTTTTCCCATATCCCGGCAGATCTCTGCCACCGGCATGGGCTTCCGGCTGAGTACCGCAGCCATGCTGCCTCTTCCGCCCGGCACTGCTTCTTCCATGAAACATCCACGGCGGCAGACTACCTTCACCGCATCTCCAAATTCCATCGCTCCGGCTGCCACCAGCGCGCAGTACTCTCCAAGGCTCAGCCCGGCGGTCACATCCCCGTGGATGCCCGCCTCTTCCACCGCCTGTAAGATGGCACAGCAGGCAGTCAGCAAAGCCGGCTGTGTAAATCTGGTCTCATTGATTCTCTCATTCTCTGTGAAACAAAGCTCTTCCAGAGAAAAGCCTGCTGCGGCAGACGCTTTCTCAAATACTTCGCGGCTCGCCTCGCAGGCATCATAAAATTCCTTCGCCATGCCCACACACTGTGCGCCCTGACCCGGAAATATAAATGCTGTTTTTCCCATAATTCTTTACCCCAGAAGCTTTTCTGCCTCTGTCATGATCTCCTCGATCATTTCCTGACAGGTCTGCTCTTTGTTCACCATACCGGCAATCTGTCCGGCCATCAGAGAACCCTGATCCACATTGCCCTCCTGAACCGCTTTGCGCAGTCCGCCGATGGTCAGAGTCTCCAGCTCCTCAAACCCAAGCCCGGCCTTCTCACCTGCCAGATATTCTCTCGTCATCTTGTTGCGGATGCAGCGGATCGGATGGCCTGTACTGCGTCCTGTCACTACGGTATCTATATCTTTTGCTTTCAGGACTCTCTCCTTATAATTCGGATGGATCACACATTCTCTTGAGGTCAGGAACCTGGTCCCCATCTGGACACCTTCAGCGCCCAGCATCCTGGCTGCTGCAAAGCCTCTTCCGTCACCGATTCCTCCGGCTGCGATCACCGGGATCTCCACAGCATCCACTACCTGTGGCACCAGCACCATCGTGGTGGTTTCGCCGATATGACCGCCGGACTCACATCCCTCCGCGATCACCGCGTCTGCACCGGCACGCTGCAGCATCTTTGCCAGAGCTACGGAAGCCACCACCGGGATCACCTTGATTCCTGCTTCCTTCCACTGCTTCATATAGGGACCCGGATTTCCCGCTCCGGTTGTCACCACCGGTACCTTTTCCTCCACAACGAGACGGGCAATGTCCTCCGCATAAGGACTGAGCAGCATAATGTTGACGCCAAAAGGCCTGTCCGTCAGTTCTTTCGTCTTACGGATCTCTTCCTTCACATATTCATAAGGAGCATTGGCTGCCGCAATGATTCCCAGTCCTCCCGCATTGGAGACGGCAGAGGCCAGAGAATGCTCTGCCACCCATGCCATTCCTCCCTGGAAGATCGGATACTGAATTCCCAGCAGCCTGGTAATTGCCGTTTCCATTATGCTTCGATTCCTTTCTCATTCAGATAATCCACTACTGACTGTACCGTCGTCAGCTTCTCCAGATCCTCATTCGGGATCTCCACATCGTACTCGTCCTCCAGAGCCATTACCAGTTCAAAGAGATCCAGGGAATCTGCGTGAAGGTCTGCCTTGAAATCAGAAGCTGCATTTACTTCTTCCTTGTCTACGTGTAACTGCTCTGCAATAATATCGATTAATTTTTCCATCATGATTTTTTTCCTCCTGATTTTCCGCTGTTTGCCAGCGATTTTTGTTATTTGTCCCGTGCAGCCTGTGCGATTCTCCTGACTGCCCGGATTTTGCCTTGCATGTACCGACACTCTTTCTACCGGTTCTGCGATTACGCGGCTGCCCTTCTCAGCATATCATGCTTTTTCATGAGAAGTACGAGAACTCCTGTCAGTGCAACGGAGCCGGCAGCGATTCCGGAAATGACCGCAATCCTTTTCTTACTCTCTTTTTTCTCCTTCGGAGCCAGTTCGAAGTGTTCCAGATCCCTGTCCAGAAAATCCTCCTCGGTCAGAGCCAGGTCGATCTTACTCAAAATATCAATCAGACGTCCGTCGCTCAAATGATTCATTTCAACACCTCCTCATAGGATTTTCTTATCTTCTTCCGCAGACGTGAAAGCTTGCTGTCCACCGCATTTTCCGACATGTCCATCGCCTGGGCGATCTGCCTCGTGCTCTGCAGATAATAGAAGCGGCGGAGCACCAGCTCCTTGTCCTTTTTGCGCAGTGACGCCAGCACATGGTTCAAGATTTCCACTTCTTCATTTTGGATAATCTTCTGTTCCACGTTCTGACGGTAATCTATGTACTCCTCCTGAAGAGAATCCTCTTCCGGGTCAAAGCCCTGCAGTTCTTCCAGACGCTGCAGTTTGCGAAGATAATTCAGAGCCGTGTTTCTCGTGATCGCCTTGAGGTACGTCTTAAAGGACGCCTTCTGGTAATCATAACCCGCTCCGCTTTTCCAGACCTTCAGGTAAACGTCATTGATACATTCTTCCACTTCCGTCTCTCTGCCGCCCAGGATCGTCACAGCAATGTAACGGATCAGTTTTTCATACCGTTCTGCTACCAGTTCGATCCCTTTTTCATCTCCGCTTCTGAGAAGTGCTACGATTTCTTCCTCCACGCATTCCGCCTCCTTTCTCTGTCACAGACTACTCTCTTCTGTCTGCATTGTAACATGGCTTTCATTTACTTATACACCTGTTCAGTAAAAATCTTGCAAAAATTTTTTAAAAAATTTTAACCGGATGAAAATATGCAAAAAAATCAGGAGCTGCGCACACTGATATGCGGCAGCTCCTGCTGAAAATATTTTATTTTTTGACTATCTTTATGGTCTGTCCTTTTCCGGTAAACAGCTTTTGATACTTTGCCGCATATTTCCTCGGAATCACGATCTGAGCATTTTTCCTGACGGTCTTCAGAGCATTGGAACCAACGGATTTCAGCCCCGTTGTCTTTACCGTAATTTTGCTGAGATTCTTGCAGCCCGCAAAAGCATTTGTACCAATTGTCTGAACGCTGGCGCCGATCGTAACGGATTTCAGTTTCGTTTCTTTATAAAATGCCTTGTTTGCAACAGCAGTTACTTTATAGACAGTTCCGTAAATCTTTATTGTTGACGGAATAGATACAGATGTTGTCGCTTTCACCATACCGGTTACCTGAACTGTCTTTTTGCCGGCGGAGGTGATCTTGTACTCCAGATTTCCGGATGAATAAGTCTTCGAAGTTTCTACTTTAATGGTAAAGTTGATACTCCTTGTTCCCTTATAATTGCCCTTTCCAGTTACTGTAATGCTGGCTTTTCCAATCTTTGTATTGTTCTTGTAGGTAACTGTATAATCTATATTCCTGATCAGTTTTGCACCGTTATAGGTTACCGTCACCGTCGGCTTGATTGGTTTTCCTGTGTAATTATAAGCGGTCTTAGGCAAAGACAGCTTTGCACCGGACAAACTGTGACTCAAAGCCGGAATCTCTTTCGTATAGGTCAGTCCACAATCATTACAGGTGTAAGTGCGGATACCGGACTGTCCATAATCAGCAGCCAATGTCACTTCACTTGTGTAAGAATGACTCTTCGAACTGCGGGCGGTATACTTCATATCATAGATTGCATAAAAGACATCATTATAACTTTTATCAGCCTGAATAAATAACTTCAGCTGGGTAACACCCGAAACAGGAAGCGTCACTTCCTTACTTAGCATATCACCAGTCAATCGAAGAGTCTTCATAGGACTCGTACTTCCGTCCGCATACACATACAGCGTACCATTATCCACATTGCCGCCATCCATATGTCCAATCTTGAATGTAACACTCGTGTACTTCTGACCCAGATTATATAAAAGTGTTTTCTCGGAAGTATAATTACTTGCAAATACACCCTGATAATACTTTTTACCCATCACGGTAAAATACTTATCCGGACCTTCCACCTGCTTATAAACAGTCTGTCCGTCAGCCGAGTACGGAGACAGATACGGCTTACAGGTCTTCTGCTCCGGAATTGTTTCTGTATAAGAATCACCACAGATCGTACAGGTATGTGTATACATTCCTTTCTGCTTCGGCGACGGCTTTACTGTCATTTCTGTCTGGTAAAAATGACCTCCCACACCGGTCACATTGGCAAAGCCATACCAGAGATCATTATAACTTTTATCAGCAACCATATCGATTCGAAGCTGTTTGACACCGGTAGTATTCCATTGTACCGGAGTCGTGATCATCTCCGTGGTCAGTCTTCTTTCCTCCACCAGTTTCTCATCAAAATACACATACATCATTGCATTATCATTTTGTTTCTTATCAATGCAGCCTACCAGCATGGAAACACCGGAAAACTGTCCGTCCAGATTGTAAAGCACCTGTTTGTGCGAGGTATAATTGTTGGGAGCCACCCCATAACGATAAGAAGTCCCCATCATGGTAAAGGACCGTGTGACATCTCCATTATAGATATCACCCATATTTGATGTCTGATAAGGTGTCAGATAATGGGTACCTGCCGCTTCTGCTTTTGCCGGCCAGAGTATGCAGAACATCATTGCCAGGCAGAGCAGGACAGAAGCAAGCAGTGTTTTCACACACTGACGCTGTGAAAAATCTCTCGTTTTCATACATTTCCCTCCTTAAAAATATCGTCTGAAAAGGCGATCGATTATAAAATCATGTTATCATTTTTAATCCGATAAGGTCAAGCCGTATCCGGGAAAAACTGTGATAATTTATATACAAAAGCGGAGAGCTTAAGCTCCCCGCTGACCAGTCAGATGATTACTGTCACAGTGCAGTCAAAAATACTCCTTCGCCAGTTTTTCAAACTCCGGCAGTGAGTTCACAATTGTCTCATAAGAAACGCAGTACGCCAGCCGCACATATCCCGGGCACGCAAAAGAACTGCCCGGTACCATGAGAATATTGTACTTCTTTCCTGCGTTTACAAACTCTTTCTCATCCGGCACCGGAGACTTCACCCAGAGATAAAATGCTCCCTCCGGCTTCACACAGGTAAAGCCGCATTTGGTCAGACCTTCATACAGCGTCCTGCGGTTCCGGTCATAAAACTCCAGATCCACCTTCGCCCGGGCACATCTTGCCACTGCCAGCTGAATCAGAGACGGTGCATTGACGCATCCGCTGATGCGGTTGGCGATCGTAGCAGCCGTGATCGTGTCGGCACTGTCCTCCACTTCGTCCGGAATGACCACGTATCCGATACGCTCGCCCGGCAGGGACAGAGATTTGCTGTAGGAATATACCACCATAGTATTCTCATAATACTTTGTCACAAACGGCACCTGAGCCCCGTCAAAAGCCAGCTCCCGGTAAGGCTCATCAGAAATCAGATAAATGGCATGCCCGTATTCCTTCTGCTTCTTTTTCAGAATCTCTGCCAGCCTTACAATGGTCTCCTCTGAAAATACCACGCCGGTGGGATTGTGAGGATTGTTGATGATGACCGCCTTGGTCTTCTCATTCAGCTTCGCCTCAAAATCAGTCAGATTCAGCTGGAATGTCTCCGTATCCGGCGCCACCTCCACCAGCACGCCGTCATAATTGCGCACATATGCGCCGTATTCCAGGAAATACGGCGCGAATACGATCACCTCTTCTCCCGGATCCACCAGTGTCTTCAGGCATACATTCAGTCCGCTGCCCGCTCCTACCGTCATGATGAGATTATTTTCTGTAAACTTAGTCCCGAACCGCTCATTCAGCTCCTCCGCAATGGCCGCCCGCACCTCCGGGAATCCCGCATTGCTCATATAGCCATGAATCTTCGTGGGTTCTTCCGTTTTCAGGATATCAATGATCGCTTCCCGGATCTCGGCCGGCGCCGGAACATTGGGGTTGCCCAGGCTGAAATCAAACACCTTGTCTGCTCCATATTTCGCTTTCAAGCGGTTGCCCTCCTCAAACATCATACGGATGGCAGAATTATTTTTCAGATACGGCTCCATCTTCTTTGCTATCATAATCTTTCGTCCTCACTTTCTGTCAGCATACGCATCTGTCATATATACAGACAATGAAATACTGAATTTCTGTTTCTTAATTATACGCTTTTTTATTTCTCTTGCATAGCAAAAATGTGATGAAGATTTTTTCAGACACTGTCTGCAGCCGAAATTGAAACCCTTATGGAGAAAAAATGGTAACTATCTCCCGCTGCTGCTCTGATGTTCAAATCCATGTACCCAGTCTGATTTTTTGTAGAACCACAGAAATGCGGCTGAACTCAGTGTCCAGGTCAGCGGATATGCCCAGAACACCACTTCTATGGAGGGGATAAACCTCACAATGATGCTGATGTACGTCACGCGGATGAGGCACCAGCAGACCAGCATGACATACATGGGAACGGCAGATTTTCCGGCTCCCCGGAGGATTCCAGCCATGCAGTGGGAAAAAGCAGCCAGAAAAAAGAAGGGCATGATGGTTCGCGCCTGTCTTGTGCCGTAATCTATGATCTCCGGGTTACGGTTGAAGGCTGAGATCAGTACCGGAATCGTTACATAAATGATCATTCCGATCAGTTCTGCCATTACGAGGCAGCATACGATTCCAAATCTGGCTCCCTTTCTGGCGCGGTCATGTTTTCTTGCACCAAGATTCTGGCTGATAAAGGTGGTCAGTGCCATGGAAAAACAGGTAACCGGCAAAAAAGCAAAACCTTCGATCCTGCTGTAGGTACCGCATCCTGCCACTGCCATTTTCCCAAAGGAATTTATATTGGACTGCACGAATACATTTGCGATGGAAATGATGGAATTCTGCAGTCCGGCAGGCAGGCCGTTTGCAATGATCTGGCGCAGCATAAACCGGTCCAGCTGAATCTTCCGCAGGGATACCCGGTATTCTTCCGGACTTTTCCTGGTGAGCCGGTAAAGACACAGCAAGGCGCTGACAAACTGCGAAAGTATCGTGGCCAGAGCGGCAGAACCTACGCCAAAATGAAAAACACCCACAAAGAGCAGATCCAGCGCGATATTGACCAGTGAGGAAAAGATCAGATAATAAAGCGGATGCCTGCTGTCCCCCACAGACTGCAGGATCCCCACGAAATTATTATAGAGCACGAATGCCAGTGATCCCATAAAATAAATACGGAAATACAAAATGGAACTGGGCAGTACCTCGGCCGGTGTCTTCATCCAGGTCAGAATCAGCGGTGCGGCAGCCACACCGACAACCGTCAGAAGCACACCACAGAGGATACCAAATCCAACCGTGGTATGAATGCATCGCTGCAGTTCTTCCTTCTGCCGTGCCCCGTAATACCGGGCGATGATGACACCCGCTCCTATGGCGATCCCATTGAAAAATCCCACCAGCAGAAAGATCAGACTGCCGGAGGAGCTGACTGCCGCCAGCGCATTGCTGCCGAGGAAATTGCCTACGATCAGCGTATCGGCCGTATTGTAGAGCTGCTGAAACAGATTCCCGAGAAGCAGTGGAAATGCAAACGAAAGCATGCGCTTCCAGATCGGACCTTCCGTCAGCAGCGTCCGTGACTGTGCGTAACTCATAAAAATCCCCCCATAAGTGAACTGAAATCAGTATACCACAAATGGGAGGGAAAACAAATATCTTTACTCTTTTATGACAACGTTTGCATTTATAGCTGTATTAATAATCATGCTCCTGAAGGAACTTAAGAATCAGCTCACCTGCTATTTCACTGCCCTGAATATAGGATCCGTGATCCTCTCCTTCTACGATATGCAGCTCGGAATTCGGAAGACTGTCCGCAATCAGTTCTGTGTGTTCCTGTTTGATCACGTCCTCACTTCCTGCAAGTACAAGAACCGGAACTGTGATAGCTTTCAACTCTTCCGGATCAATATTCGGCTCAGTGAGCATCAGCTTTTCCAGCGGAGCACCTGTTTTATCATAGTCTTCCTGAATCATATCAAGAATTTCCTGCTGCGCTCCGTCCGGATACAGATTGGTTCCGCTGATCGCCATCAGACTGACGGTGTCAGGATGGCTGATCTCCAGAAGAAGACCGATGATGCCTCCGTCACTCCATCCATAATAAGCGGGCTTGTCCAGTCCCAACGCTGTGATGAACTGATACATATCCTCAGCAAATTCTTCATAATGATATTCTTCCTGCGGTGCATTCTCTCCCTGGCCTCTGGAATCCGGCGCATAGACCTGATATCCCGCATCCACAAGCTGCTGTATCTCCTTATAAAATACTTTATGATTTCCACCATTTCCATGAACCAGAACGACAGGTTTACCTTCTCCGGCAACCTCGTAATAAAGAGTGGTTCCGTTCACATCAATCGTCTTGTGTTCGCCGATACATTGTATTTCCTCTTCTGATTCTCCCTCCGACAGAGCTTCCGTATCCGCTTCCGTTTCATTCTCTGCAGCCTCGGTCACCGCTTCTGCCGCATCCTCTGTGGCAGCATTTTCAACCGCTTCAGTCACACTCTCTGTCGTATCCTCTGCCAAAGCAGAAGCCGGTGCTGCAGCTGCCAGCGATGCAATCCCGATGGCTACTGTCAGATTCTTCAAAATTTTATTCTTCATGATGATGCACTCCTTCCAGTCATAGAACAAATTTGATTTCCGATAACTATACACCCAGTTTACCTATCTGTCAAGTAGATTTTATATAAATGAATTTCTCTGCAAAACCTATGTTTTCCTTGACACCCGAATCCCCCGCACGTTATAATAAAAAAGAGAAGTGAGAAGTGACTACATAAGAACTCGTATTCTTTCAGCCAGGAATATGAGTTCTTTTTTACTGTATAGTTCTATCTTCAGCAGATAGAAAAGTGATAACAGACAGGAGTGAACAATATGAAATATGATGTCATTATTGTAGGGGCCGGCCCCGGCGGTATTTTCTCTGCCTACGAGCTGATGAAGAAAAGAAGTGACCTGAAGATCGCCGTATTCGAGGCGGGCTTTCCCCTGGAGAAACGCCATTGCCCCATCGACGGTAAAAAGGTAAAATCCTGCATCAAGTGCAAGACCTGCGCCATCATGAACGGCTTCGGCGGCGCAGGAGCCTTTTCTGATGGAAAATATAATATCACAAATGATTTTGGAGGCACGCTCTACGAGTATATCGGCAGAGAACAGGCCACCGGCCTGATGAAGTATGTGGACGAGATCAATATGTCCCATGGCGGCGAAGGGACAAAGATGTACTCCACCGCCGGCACGAAATTCAAAAAGCTCTGCATGCAGAACAAACTGAAGCTGCTGGATGCCTCCGTGCGGCATCTGGGTACCGATATCAACTATGTGGTTCTGGAAAATCTGTATAATGAAATGAAAGACCATATGGATTTCTATTTTAATACACCGGTTACCAGTCTGGAGATTATCGATGGCAGCTATCGTGTCCATTACAATGACACATATGCGGACTGTACACAGTGTATCGTCTCTGTGGGGCGCAGCGGCAGCAAATGGATGGAACATATCTGCCAGGATCTGGATATCCCCACAAAGTCCAACCGGGTGGATATCGGTGTCCGTGTGGAGCTTCCGGCTGTCATTTTCTCTCATCTGACCGATGAACTGTATGAGAGCAAGATCGTATACCGGACCGAGAAATTCGAGGATAATGTACGGACCTTCTGCATGAATCCCTACGGCATCGTGGTGAACGAGAATACCAACGGCATCGTCACGGTCAACGGCCACAGCTATGAGGACCCGGAGCATCAGACAGAGAATACCAACTTCGCCCTGCTGGTCGCCAAGCATTTTTCCGAACCCTTCAAGGACAGCAACGGCTACGGCGAGAGCATCGCCCGCCTCTCCAACATGCTGGGCGGCGGCGTCATCGTACAGCGTTTCGGTGATCTGGTCAGAGGACGCCGCAGCAACACCAAACGTATCCAGGAGGGTCTGGTGACGCCTACTCTGGCAGCTACCCCCGGTGACCTGAGTCTCGTACTGCCGAAGCGGATTCTGGACGGAATCATCGAAATGATCTATGCCCTGGACAAGATCGCTCCCGGCACCGCCAACGACGACACTCTGCTCTACGGTGTGGAAGTCAAATTCTACAATATGGAAGTGGAGATCGACGAAAATCTGGAGACGAAATACAAAGGACTGTACATCATCGGAGACGGAAGCGGCGTGACCCATTCCCTGTCCCACGCATCCGCCAGCGGTGTCCACGTGGCGCGGCATATCGCGGAGACCTTATAAACTGACAGGGGACTGTCTTTGCTGTTCTATACTTGCACGTATGGCAAACATCGAAACAGCAATGACAGACCCCTGTTCTTTTTCTTAGCATGTTAATTTATATTCACCGGCAAGCTCTTCATTCAGAACTGCAACTTCAACACCCCATATCTTCCGAACCTGGAGCAGTCTGGCTTTCAATTCTGCAAGTGGTCCGGCAAGCCATGTAATATCTTCTGCATTCTTCACAACCAGAATAAATTTCAACTGAATATCTTTCATACTTTTCACTGACCGCAAGTCATCTCCTATTTCAGAAGTATCCGAATACTTATCCAGAATCGCTGCCAGATAAATCTGCAGGAATGCAACAAACTTCTCAGCCATTGAAGAATAATATTCTTCAAATTTCTGATTTTTTTCTTCTGATTCATACCGGTTGTTCCCATTTGGGCAGCTTTTCTTTGCTTCAAAAAACAAAATACTGTTCTCATCATACTTCAGAACGAATTCAAGCGTTTTGATTCCAGAACCAAGATTTTTATATATTTGAGATTTTTCGATACAAAATAAATCTACTTCCTCAAATTTACCAAAATTCATCTCAGATTCTGCTATTATTTTCACTTCAGTACCACCCCAACTTCTTCTCTGTAAAGCTGACGGAACGTATCCATAATCGCATTATGTTCTAATAACTCAAATTCTCCGGCTGTCTCACATTGTATTTTCTCCTCTTCATCTTTATACAAAGAAATATACTGAACATTGCTTTCTTTTTTCCGTTTCACTTCGATATATTTGGACAGGAAATAATCGTGAGTAGAAACAAAAATCTGTACTTCCTCACTTTCCAGCATAATCAATAATTCTGCCAACACCGGAATAAATTTCGGATTAATATTTGCTTCCGGCTCATCCCAAAACAATACAGATCCCTTTTCCAGAGTTCCATTCTTGATCAACTGCCACAAAAGAGCTATTTTCCGCAATCCTTCTGCCACCAGATTGAATTCCAGTTTCGCCTGTGTACCCGGTTTCAGATAAAAACGATCATCATGCAGAGTTACTTTTCCTGTACTGATTTTCTGCAGAATATCCAGATATTTCTTTCTTGCAGCTGAATCTACACCTCTGGAAATATCAATCTTGGCAGCTGCAATAATATCCAGATAAGTGTCATCGAACTCTACATTTCCCATCTTTACCGCCGCATCCAGATTCCATGCATTAGACAAAATTTCTTTTGCCGGAATAAACACACTGGTAAGATCTGACATCTGTTTTTCCCATTTTTCCTCTGTCTTAACCTCTGCATCCCATTTCCTGGTCCTGGTTGAAAACAACATTCCAATTTTCGCTGTATCAGATTCCACAGAAATCTTTGCTGTGTTTTTTCCATTTTTATTTCTGTTTACCAGTCGTCCAATACTGGACTGATCCGGGCGAAAAAGCATAGTTGTCTTCTGTGAAAAAGAAACATCATGTTTAGAAGCCTGACATGCCGCATAAGCCAATTTCATAATATGAGTTTTTCCCATACCATTTTCTCCAACCAGTACATTCAATCCCCTGCAGAAAGGAATCGTTATATTCTCAAATACTGTAAAATTTTCTGCTTCAATTTTTGTTAATGGCATTTACATCTCCTCACTTATCCAAGCTTTGCCAGCAAATATTTCATTTACCCGAAACCTGATGTACTCCTTTATATACATTTACAATAAAGTCCTGCGCGTTCGTCACAATACTCTTTGCCGACAGGCTTCCCCGGTCACCCAGTTTATTGACCGCAAACTCCGAGATATCCACACTGTAAAAATAAACCTCCCGGACCGTTCCATCCTCCAGCACGCGGAACGAAGGAACCATATTTCCCGTCGCAATGGTATGTAAGGTGGATGCCATGCAGATCACTGTCGTAGCTTTTCTCACACAGTCTCTCATGGCATTCTGCGCATCATACACATTTCCGTATATTTCCGGCATGGGGCCGTCATCCCGGATAGAGCCTGCCAGCACAAAAGGAACCTTCTTTTTTACACAGCTGTAAATGATCCCATTGTCGATGTGCTCCGCTTCGATAAACGCAGGAATGGATCCATAATACCGGATACGGTTCAGCGTATCCAGATGATTGTAATGTCCCATAGGCTGGCTTTCCTGGGTATAGATATTCTGGCCCAGGGCCGTTTTCAGATAAGCGCCCTCCAGATCATGGGTGGCCAGAGCATTGCCCGCCAGCAGAGCGTCCACATATCCCTCCTCCACCAGACCGGCAAAAGCCGCTCTCGAATCAGAGTCAAACGCACAGGCCGGACCCATGACCCACACCACATTTCCATGCTCCCTCTCATAATTCAGCAGCTCATACAGCTCATCATAGTCTCTGGAAAACGCCGTCTCCCTCGATCTGCCCTGACGAAACGCAAACAGATCCCTGGTATTCTCTTTGCCGCGGAAGCCATCCGGATACACATAAATACCCTCACTGCCGTCCTCTGTCCGTCCGATTACGACGAGGTCATCTTTCTTGACATTCCGAAATTCTACCACCTGAACTCTGTGATCCTTATAAACAGCCACACAGTCCATACGGCTCTCCTGCGCCAGCATCCATTCTCCGTTTATCTTAAAATATTCCGGAAAAATCGTGGTACTGTGATACTGCTCCGGCACCACCCCGTCCTTGGGTGCCGGAAGCAGCACCGCATCCGGCGCGCCTGCCAGAAATTCCTGCGTAAAATCAGGCTCTGCATATTTTTTCAGCTGAAATCCCATTACTCATTGCCTCCTGTATTTCCCGTTTAAGATCCTGTACTCGTTGTACCAGTACTTTCCAAACGCATATACAAGAAGTATATCACATTTTTCTAAACAATAATATATTACTTTTTATTCTGTCAACGACGAATGTTTCTGTTGCTCAGTCTTCCTTTGCCCAGTCAAAGGAACACTTCACTGCCTTTTTCCACCCCTTGTACAGTTTCGTCCGTTTTTCTTCCTCCATCTCCGGCTCAAAGGTGCGCTCCAGCGCCCAGTTCTGGCGGATATCGTCAAAATCTGCCCAGTATCCCACTGCCAGTCCGGCCAGATAAGCGGCTCCCAGTGCCGTAGTCTCGATACATTTCGGTCTGCAGACCTCCGCTCCCAGAATATCTGCCTGGAACTGCATCAGGAAATTGTTCTGGCTGGCGCCACCGTCCACCTTCAGCAGCTTCAGCGGAATGCCGGAATCGGCTTCCATGGCCCGGATCACATCTGTAGCCTGATATGCCATGGATTCCACGGTCGCACGGATCAGATGCTCTTTTGCCGCGCCTCTGGTCAGTCCGACGATGGCTCCTCTGGCATACTGATCCCAGTAGGGTGCTCCCAGTCCGGTAAAGGCCGGAACTACGTAGACGCCATTGGTATCCGGCACTGCTTTGCAGTATTCTTCTGACTGGGACGC
>JAQXWO010000001.1 GCA_029225485.1 Lachnospiraceae bacterium | reverse complement strand
GCCTCTGTATGAGGACTTTGTCAGAAAATCAAAACAGAAATAACAGATCATAAAACAGAAAAGAACAGGACAAATTGGAGGAACAGTTATGTATTCAGAGAAAGTAATGGATCATTTTCAGAACCCGAGAAACGTGGGAGAAATCGAAAACGCCAGCGGCGTGGGCACAGTAGGTAACGCCAAATGCGGCGATATCATGAGAATTTATCTGGACATTGATGATGATGGCATCATCCGTGACGTGAAATTCAAAACATTTGGCTGCGGAGCAGCTGTGGCGACCAGCAGCATGGCTACGGAGATGGTAAAGGGAAAAAGCATTCAGGAGGCGCTTCAGGTGACAAACAAGGCAGTCATGGAGGCACTGGATGGTCTTCCGCCCGTCAAGGTGCACTGCTCTTTGCTGGCAGAAGAGGCGATTCACGCAGCGCTCTGGGATTATGCAGAAAAGCATGGAATCAAAATTGAAGGACTTCAGAAGCCGAAATCAGACATCCACGAGGGTGAAGAGGACGAGGCTGAAGAATATTGATCGGACATGTCAGCAACTGGCAGAGATTGAGAGAGGATTTGCAGTATGAGTAAAAAACGTGTTGTAGTCGGTATGTCCGGAGGTGTGGACTCTTCTGTGGCTGCTTATCTGCTGAAAGAAGCCGGCTATGAAGTGATTGGTGTCACCATGCAGATCTGGCAGAGTGAGGAAGAACAGGTACTGGAGGAGAACGGCGGGTGCTGCGGGCTTCAGGCTGTAGAGGATGCAAGACGGGTGGCCGGGATGCTGGATATCCCCTATTATGTCATGAATTTCCGGGAAGAATTCCAGAAAAAAGTCATCGACTATTTTATGGCAGAATATCTGGCCGGCCGCACTCCCAATCCCTGTATTGCCTGCAATCGATATGTGAAGTGGGAATCTCTGCTGCACCGCAGCATGGAGATCGGGGCGGACTATATTGCCACCGGTCACTATGCCAGAGTAGAACAGCTTCCCAATGGCCGTTATTCCATCCGCAATTCAGTAACAGCTGCCAAGGATCAGACATATGCACTGTACAATCTGACCCAGGAACAGCTTTCCAGGACTCTGATGCCGATCGGTGCATACACCAAAGACGAGGTGCGGCAGATCGCTCAGAGGATCGGCCTTCGGGTGGCATCCAAACCGGACAGTATGGAGATCTGTTTTGTGCCTGATCAGGATTATGCCGGATTTATTCAGGACCACAGCGGAAGAGAGATACCGGAAGGAAATTTTGTTACATCAGACGGCACTGTCGTAGGACGTCACAAAGGGATCACCCACTACACAGTGGGGCAGCGGAAAGGTCTGAATCTGTCTCTTGGCAGACCGGTATTTGTCCTGGAGATCCGGCCTGAGACCAATGAGGTGGTCGTGGGGGACAATCAGGAAGTCTTTTCGGACAGGCTGCTGTGCAATCATCTGAATTTCATGAGTATCCCCGACCTGGAGGGAGAAAAAGAAGTGACTGCCAAGATCCGTTACAATCACCGGGGTGCCAAGGCTGTGGTGCGCCGTCTGGATCAGGATCTGGCGGAAGTAGTTTTTGAAGAGCCTGTGAGAGCCGTGACTCCCGGTCAGGCTGTTGTATTCTATGATGGGGAGTATGTGGCCGGCGGAGGGACGATCCTGCGCTGACAGGAGCGGAAGTGAAAGGAAACAGATATACTATGGCACAAAGCAGAAGAAGTAAAACTGCTGGAAGAAGAAATGGCAGAAGCAGTATCAGCCGGACAGGCAGCCGTTACGAAGATAACAGGCGCAGCGGAAGAAACAACAGCAGAGCCCGGAGGAAAAAAAGAAACAATCTGATGCGGGAATTGCTTCCTGTTATTCTTCTGCTTCTGGTAGTTGTCTGCCTGGCAGGTACGCTTCTGCTGTATCACAAAGGTCAGAGCAGGATCCCTGACGTGACCGTTGACCTGGAGCAGCTGGACAGTCCCTGTGCGATTCTTATGGATCGGGAGACGGGTACCATTCTGGCAGATAAAAGAGGTGAGGAACGTATGTATCCAGCATCTCTCACAAAAATCATGACTGTTCTGACAGCTCTGGATGAATGCAGTGATTTGAAGCAGACAGTCACTTTATCTTATGATTATTTCCAAGAATTATATGATCAGGACGCTTCACGGGCCGGATTTGAGCCGGGGGAAGAAGCGAGGATCATTGATCTGATGTATGGAGCAATGCTTCCGTCAGGTGCAGAGTGCTGTAAGGAGCTGGCACTGCAGTTCGCGGGTTCTGAGACGGATTTTGTATCTCTGATGAATCAGTACGCAGAAAAGCTGGGACTTTCTGATACTCATTTCATGAATTGTACAGGCCTGCATGATGCAGATCAGTATTCTACAGCAAAGGATATTGCCAGTCTTCTGCGGGAGGCCCTGAAAAATGAGACATTTTATGAGATCATCACAAGTAAATCCTATTATGTGCCGCCTTCCACTGTACACCCGGACGGATTTGTATTTTACGGCACCATGTTTAAAAATATGAGTGATCCGTCCGTAGCAGGAGGAAGCATTCTTGGAGGAAAGACGGGATACACCAATGAAGCAGGGCACTGTCTGGCAAGCTTTGCGGAGGTGGACGGCAGAGATTATATTCTGGTGACCGGCGGGATTGCTGATGCGCCGCGCTCAGAGCAGTATCATATTGATGATGCATTTCGGGCGTATGGACAGATTTCTAATGGGAATGAGTAAAATGGTATCGACTATGCGACGCTGTCTGGCAGATGTGAATGGTGTAGTGATACTTGCGAGAGCGAGTCATCAGGAGAAATCTTTGGTTTTATTTAGCATAAATACCCATCGGAACAGAAATAGCTGATCCGATGGGTATTTTTTGCAATTGTTAGAGTCAGACAAATATCAAAAATAGACATAATATGCCTGTATTCTTAAGTTTATTTTTGAAATTAAATTTGGCGGATATGCCATACTTACGAAATACGAAGCATTTTGTAGGTTGGCTTTGAACGGCTACATTTATATAAATAATATTAGAGAGGCATCATTTCCGGTTTTCTCCCGCGATATATGGTGTAGTAGCGGAAGCCAAGATCAGTCAGCAGCGCAGATGCTTTTTCAAATTCATAGGCCAGATGTATCGGCTTGTGGGCATCGGAACCGATAGTGATCAGTTCTCCGCCCAGTTCACGGTAACGGCGAAGTACCGTGGTATCCGGGTTGGGACTGCCCAGGCTGTGTTTATATCCTCCGGTGTTTACCTCCAGACATTTGCCGTTCTCGATCAGGTGATGCAGGATCGGATCGATCTTATCTGCATAGGAAGAAAAGGAGTAATTTGTATTTTTGGCGGGACCGTATCTCACGATATAATCCATATGCCCGAGTGTATCATAGGAAGAAAAATTTTTCAGATTGGAAAGCTGTATCTTAAAGAATTCTTCGTAGCAGTCCCGTTCCTCTCTGTCTTTAAAATAGGAAGGGTAGTATGGATCACCTCCGTTTATGTAATGCTGGGATGCGATGATAAAGTCGAAGGGCCAGGCGGCTGCAAAACCGGTAATCTGTGAAAGTACATGGCTCTGCATGCCGAGTTCCACGCCGATGCGGATATCCAGACGGCTTCTGTATTTTGCTTTCAGCGCTTCCATCCTCTGAATATATTTTCCGGTATCCAGCGAAAAATCTGTGCCGTCGATCACAGGGGCATCCAGATCCAGATGTTCCGTAAAGCAGATGCCTTTCATGCCAAGTGAGACAGCTTTTTCGGCCATAAGCTCTGCCGGAGTGTCGCAGTCACCTGAGAAATCTGAGTGCAGGTGGCAGTCATATAAAACAGTCATAAAATCCTCCTTTTGTCATGTCATATAAAAAAACAGGAGAAATAAAAACAGTTTTCGTCAAAGTGTCGATTTCTGCTTTTTTCTTACTGCATATCATAAAGGATAATCAAGAAAAAGTCTATAAAAAAAGAGGTTTTCGGAGAATTTCTACTTGAATTTTCCGTGTAAATTAGATAGAATAGCACTAAGTTGAGAAATTCTTAACGAATTGAATTTCCAACAGTAAGTAGTCTAATTACTTTTAGGAGGAATTAAAATCATGGCAGTAAAAGTTGCAATCAATGGATTTGGCCGTATCGGTCGTCTGGCTTTCAGACAGATGTTTGGTGCAGAGGGATATGAAGTAGTTGCTATCAACGACCTGACAAGCCCGAAGATGTTAGCTCACCTGTTGAAGTATGATTCTTCACAGGGAAAATATGCTCTGGCTGACAAAGTATCTTCTACAGAGGATTCTATTATCGTTGATGGTAAGGAAATCAAGATCTATGCAAAGGCTAATGCTGCTGAGCTTCCGTGGGGAGAAATCGGTGTAGATGTTGTTCTTGAGTGTACAGGATTCTATACATCCAAGGCTAAGGCAGAAGCACACATCACAGCAGGTGCTAAGAAAGTTGTTATCTCTGCTCCGGCAGGAAATGACCTTCCGACAATCGTTTACAATGTAAACCACACAACTCTGAAGGCTGAGGATACTGTTATTTCTGCAGCTTCCTGTACAACAAACTGCCTTGCTCCGATGGCAAAGGCTCTGAACGATTACGCTCCGATCGAGTCCGGTATCATGTGCACCATCCACGCTTACACAGGTGACCAGATGATTCTTGACGGACCGCAGAGAAAGGGCGACCTGAGAAGATCTCGTGCAGGTGCTGTAAATATCGTTCCTAACTAAACAGGTGCTGCAAAAGCTATCTGTTTAGTTATACATGAATTAAACGGTATATTAATCGGATCTGCTCAGCGTGTTCCTACTCCTACATGTTCTACAACAATCTTA